>DASRLC010000134.1:0-10703 GCA_035648655.1 Polyangia bacterium | reverse complement strand
TCTGGCGCTGGCTCTCCTGGGGGCCATTTGGATCGGTGCGTGCGCGACCTCCGACCCGCTCGACCTCGGCCCGCCGGGGGCGGCAGGGTCGACCGGAGGAGATGGAAATGCCGGGGCCGGCGCCTCGGGAACGAGCGGCGGATCTGTCTCGCCCGCCGATGGTGGCGGAGGCACGACCGGCGCCGCGGCAACAACCGGCGCCGCGGCAACAACCGGATCGGCCGGAACCGGCGGTTCGGCCACGACTGGGTCGGCCGGTGGAGTTGGCGACGGTACAGCGGGGGGAGCCGGAACCAGGGGGATGGCCGGAACCAACGGCGGCGCCGGAACGGGAGGCATGGCCGGAATCAAGGGCGCGGCCGGAACGGGCGGCAACCGAGGTGAAGGCGGCGGGGGAACGGCGGGTGTCGTAGGAACCGACGGCGGCTCGCCGGCGGCCACCTTCACGGAGGTCTACAGCATGGTCCTTGGCACACCCGCGACCGCGACTTCTAGTTGCGCCGGCATGGGCTGCCACAATCCGGGCAGCCAGTTCGGATTGACCTTCGATACCAAGGCCGATGCCTACCGAACACTGATTGGTACGAAATTCGTCGTACCGGGAAGCGCCGCGACGTCCACGTTGTCGTTGCTGCTCACGACGACGGTTACGGCCTCTCGAATGCCACTCGGAAGACCCATGCTTTCTGCCAAGCTGATCGCCCTCGTCAATTCGTGGATCAACGCTGGCGCGCTCGACAACTGACGCCGTCCCGGCGGGTCGCGGGCTACCAATATTGCCCGGGTGGAGAGCGAGCCCGGAGCAGCACACAGTCGGTGAACGGACCCACCGATGCTTTGAACGGCTTGTAGAGCGGCCGCGGTCAGATCCAGGGGACGAGTGTGGGCGCAGAAAGAATCGAACTTTCAACAAACGGATTAAGAGTCCGCTGCTCTGCCAGTTGAGCTATGCGCCCGGAAGTTAAATGTGGTGGCTACTTACGCCATCGGAGGCCCCCCCGTCAACCGCCTCCGAGGTCACGGCATGGTCAACCGTACCTCGGTGGGCCGCCATGTCGATGATGTCGGCGCCCGGCCGTGAGAGGTCCACGGTGAGGGTGGGGAGCGCCGACGGCTGCAGCATGTCCGACCGGAGCCGGCCGTAGCGCTCCGTCACCGCGGTGCTGTGGTGGCCCAGCAGCTCGCGTAGGGCGCTCAGGGAGCCGCCCCCGAGCACGAAGTGGGCGGCGTACGTGTGGCGCGTGCAGGCGTAGAGCGTGAGCGTCTCCGGGAGGCCGCAGGAGGCGAGGGCGGCACGGAGAGCGGTGTGGACGGTGTGCAGGTTCAGGAAGCGCGGCGGCGCGCCCGGGCGGCCCCCGCCGGCGCCCGCCACGGGTCGGAAGAGCTGCCCGGCGCCACCGGTGGCGAGCCGCCACTCGGTCAAGATCTTCGCCAGCGGTCCCATGATGGGCACGAGCCGGGTCTTGCCGCTCTTGGGTGGCCCGACGCGGCCGTTTCTGGCCTGCCGCTGGACGATCATCCGGCGCGCGTCGAGGTCGATGTCACCCCATTCGAGCGCGAGCACCTCACCCGGCCGTAGGCCCGCCAGGACGCCGACGGCGTACAGGGTGGCGAACGGTTGCCGCAGAGCCAAGAAAACGCGCCGGATGGCCTCCTGGCTCTCCAGGAACGGCGAGAAGTGCCCATCGGGGCGCATGAGCCGCCGGGTGGCCCTCGGGAGGCCGCGCACGACGTTCTGTTTCGCGAGGTCGCGCTCCACCAGGTCGGTGTAGAGCGAGCTCAGGAGGGCGATGCAGAGCCGGATGGTCGCCGGGCTCATCTCGCGTGCGACCCGCGTCTCGACGAACCGGCGGACGTCGGCGACCGTCACCTCGTCGGGGATCATCCGTCCGAAGAACGGCCCGAGGTGGCACTTCCACCGGGAGGCGTCGTCCCGCCAGGATCGGACGGTCACCTTGCGTCGCTCGAGCCAGTCTTTCGCCAGATCGGCCAGGGGCGGCGAGGGCGGACGCTCTACCTCGATCCCGCCGCGTCGAGCGGCCAAGTCGCCGACCGTCACGGCGAGCACGCGCTCGGCTGTGTCGCGGGCTTTCGCGTCCGTTCCTGGGAACTTCATCGTCCGCCGGCGGCCGTTTTGGCGCCACCTGATCCAGGTGCTTTCGCCTTGGGTCCAGATCGACCCGTGACCGGATCCCCGCTTCCGTGGCTTACGAGGCATGGCGCTCCTCCTCCGTTGCCGAGGGCCTGATCATTTCCGCGCTCTCCGGCGCTTCCGGCGCGGGCGGTGACACGCTGGCGCGCGCGGAGCCGATCGGCGTGACGGTGCCCCCCTCTGGCGCCGGCATCGTGAACGCCGCCGTCATCCGGGGGTCGAACGTCTTGCGCCGCCACTTCTGGTAGCTGCGCGCGGTGACGGCCGTCGAGGCATGCCCCAGGGCCACCGCGATCTGGTCGATGGGGACGCCACGGCTCGCCCACCGGCTGCAGGCGCTCGTCCGCGTGGCCCGATGCCAGGAGATCGAGAGCCCGAGCTCTCGCCGGACCTTGCGCCAGGCGTAAGCGACCAGGTAGCGCGGCATCAGGCCGCCGTCCGGCCCCGGGAAGACCCGACCGTCAGGCCCGGCCCCCTCCGCGCGCCTACGTGCGAGCCACGGCGCCAGGACGTCGGCCGCGTCGGCACCGGCGGGGACGTGCTTGCTCTTGCCGACTGCCCGGCGATCCTCTTTCAGCGGCCCGTCACCGGAATGAGCCACCCGGATCGAGCCAGCCGCTATCTCGTCGAGGTCCCCGAGCCGGAGTCCGAGCGCCTCCGAGACGCGGCACCCCGACGTAAAGCAGAGGTAGAAGATCAGGTCGAACGGAGCCGGTAGGCGCTCCATGATCCTGGTCGGCGTCTCGTCGTCTGCGATCCAACCAGCCGCGTCGTCCTTCACTGGCGCCGCTGTCGGCCGCGCGCCGGTGGGCACGAGCCGCACCGGGTTCGACGACGCCAGGCCCCGCGCGATCGCCCATGAGAAGGCCCGCGAGAGCAGGCCGAGCGCGTGGCGTTGCGTCCCGGGCGCGATCTTCGCCTCTGCCCGCATCTCGTCGATCCACCCCATCACCGCGGGCAAGGTCACCTGGTCGATCCGGGCGGCCGACCACTTGGGCGCGACGTGCAGGCGGATCCGCGCTTCGTCGTCCCGCCATGATCGGTTGGTCAGCGACGCGACGAACTTCTCGAGCAGCTCCCGCATCGTGATCGCCGACGAGGGAGCCTCCAGGCCGTAGCGCACGCGCTCGGAGCGGGCTTCGAGCTGGCGGGCGATCGAGAGCGCATCCTTGCGGGTCTCGACGCGCACGCGCTTCGCCTTCCACTTCCCGCCATCGAGATAGCGCGCGTACCACCGTGGCGACGCCTTCGGACCCCGGAAGAACACCGACGCCACGGCTACACGCCCCTTTCGAGGTCGACGAGGATCGTGCTCGCCGCGTCCAGGTGTGCGAGCGCTTCGCCAAGACCGAGCGAACCGATCCGAACGATCACGTACTCGCTCTGGAGCGCCGAGATGGCGTTTCGCGCTCGCTCCTCGACCAGCTCTGACGGGATCTCGAAACCGTCTCGCGTCAGCAAGACCCCGAGGGCCTCGATGACGATTGCAACCTCGCTCCGTCCCTCTTTGGACCGTTGGTCCTCTCGCGATGATACTTGCATGCGACCTCCTTGCAGTTTTTGGAGCCCGAGACGGCTAGCGTCCCGGGAAGTTTTATAACTAGTTTCTGTCTATGAGGTGTATATACAGAAACCGTCCCTGTCCAGCACAAGTTGAGGAGGTCCCATGGGTCCCGTAAGGTCGCGACGAACGATGCGACCCAAGAAGCAGAAGGCCGAGCGTAAGGATCAGGTCGTCCAAGTCCGCGTGACCGATGAGCAAAAGAAGCTCCTCGAGACCGCCGCAGATGCCGCCGGCGCCGACCTGTCGACGTGGATCAGAATGGTCGCGCTGGAAAAGGCCCGGACGAAGACCTAAGCCGTTCCCCCGGCTGGCTAAGACGGGTGCCGTAAGCTTCGCCGGGTGAGCCTCGACGCCGGCCCGACCCATGCCCGGCAGACGGCGACCTCCATCGCGATCTGCGGTGACGTGGGCCCGTCGCCCTGGACGAAACGGCGTTCCGAGGTCACCTGCGAAGGTTGCCGTGCCGAGATCGATCGGCGGTTGGTGATCCCTTGCGACTTCTGCGAAGTCCCGGCCGCGACGTTTTTCCCGCGGGGCGGCCCGGCCGAGCGCAACTTTGCCTGCGCCGCACACGAGGACCGCGCCCGGCGCTCGCTGGGCGTTCGGCCTGGGGATAGCCGGACCGATAGCCCGTTGCCGGGACGGGACCACTTCGAGAAGCTCGGCACCAAGGAGATTTTGGCGCGCTGGCGTGCCCATCGAGACGCGCACGCGAGGTAGGCCAGAACAGGTCACCGGAGGCTCTCCGCGGCCCCGAGGACGTGCTCGGCTCCTTCGTCGTCGTCCTGGTCGCGTCCGCGATGTCGCGACATCGGCGTGGTCTCGGCGAGCCGGGCCATCGCACGGGCGAGCCCTGCGAGGTCTTCCGCCTTCACGACGAAGTGCCCGGTCGGCGTTCCGTGGTCGTGCAGCGCAAGCGTGATGCTGACGGCGCCGTGCTGCAGGGTGCTCCGACGCGCGCGCAGCTCACGCGCGCCGGCGAGCGCGAAGCGTTGGACGCGACCGCCGGTCATGGCCCCGGCGGTTCGCTGAAGCTGGAGCGCCCTCACGGCGGTCACGGTCCCGGCGCCAGCTCGGGGAGTGCATCGGGATCGGTGGCGAGCACCTCGCGGAGGCACGCCACGAATTCATCAAAGGCCGCGTCGAGGTCGGGCTCTGGCGGGAAGGTCGTCGGGCGTTCGGTGGTCGAGCGTTCCGTGGTCTCCATGGGTCACTTCACCTTTGCGTTGGCCGAGAGGTAGGTCAGCGCGGTCGTAGGGGTCTCGAAGTTCGTCAATAGGGTGGCCAGCGCCCCGAAAAACGTTGCGGCGGCGGGGTCGATGCTGGCGCCGGCGGCAGTCGTCGCTAGGCCGGCGATCGCGGTGTTGAGCGCAGCTTCGGCGGTCCGGTATGCCTCGACGACCGTCGGCGTGGCGCCAGGACCGCCTAGGTTGAGCGTGGCGGCCTGTATCGTGATCGCCTTCGCCACATCGCCGCCGGCCAAGATGGCGGCAAAGGGCCGCGCCGGATCGCCCTCACTGAATCCGAGGAGAACAGTGGATCCGTTCCCGAGCTGGATCGACGTGCCAGGGGTCACCCTCAGGGGAACGCCAGCCATCGACGGAAACCGCGGGTCGTCGGGCAGGAGATCGACGGTCGTCAGGTCTTTGCTCTGGGAGACCACACGCGCGACGCGCAGCGCGTAGTAGTCGACCCTCGGGAGGGCCGCCTTCACCAGCGCCCAGAAGCTGGTTTTCATCCGGTCTTGGTTGACGGCCATCGTTCTTCCCCTGTTACCGCTGCGTTGTCTCCGTCGGAGTCATCCGGCCTGCTAGGCCGCCATCAAAAGTTGCCCGGTGACGGATTCAAACCGCCGCCTACGTTCCCGTCCTGAGCGCCCTTCCCCGGGCGCCAACCACCGCACGGCCGCTTCTCCAACGCCGCACTCGGATCGGGTCGCCGTGCACGTCACCACACCGACCGGGCAGAAATTCCTCACGAGAGTGTCGCGACCACCAGCATGGAAAATGCGAGCAGCTCGCGATACGCCGCCATCCCGAGAGTTGTCCGGTCCCGGGGAAGCTCGCCAGCCGGGAGCGGCGGCCATCCAAAAGGCCCCGGGACGCCGGTGCAACCCGGCGGCCACTCACCAGCCGAATGCCCCGGGGTTGGGGGCGCAAGGCCGCCGTTCGCGGCGGGGACGGTCAACATGCGGTACGTGGAGACTTGCTCCGCCATGACGATCTCTAGCGGGCTGAACTCGTCGTCGACGACCGTGACCTGCGTGGTGCCGACAGGCCAAAACCGCTCAGCGCACCACAGACCGCCGCCAGAGATCTCCGGGAAGGCCGCGGTTGGTGCGACGGTGACTGAAATCATCATGGCTGGTTCCTCTCGTCTGTTGGTTGGTGGCGTCTTGCTGATTCGGTGCGGCCCGTCGCGTTCCTGTCAGGAAAGCGGCCACAAGAAATCTGGCGGACGCGAAGGAGACCAGGTGGCCGTGCTCGCCTCGACGAAGTGCTTGGCGAACGCGATCAGCACTGGATCACCGGTCATGCGTGCGGCTTCGGCAACGTCCTGCAGGGGCCGCGGCAGCGCGCCCCACTTCTTCATGCGGGAGGAGTTCGCGGTCTCCCAGGCTCGAGCTGCCGCTTGCTCTCGCTCGCGTTCCGCCCGGTGGGCCGCGCCCTCGGCGGCTCCCTCGGCGCGTCGTCGCTCCACCTCGACACGGCGCCGACTTAGCTCCGCGATCGGAGACCGCCCGGGATCCGCGGCGAGCTCGACCGCTTCGGAGAGCGGCATCGTCTTGGTCTCTGTGGCCAACCAAAACGCTTGGGCAACGTCTTCGTGCGGATTGGAAATGATTTTCAAAGCCCAGGGCTCGACGTGGCCACCGCCGATCCATTTCGAGCTCGGGAATCCCGAGAGCCTTGGGATCTCGAGATCGAGATGGAATGATCCATCGGCCGCCCGTCGCAGCGCACCCGCGAGCTTGGCGATCAGCGACGAGCTGACCCCCAACTTGGCGATCTCGGTCGCCAACGCAGCGAGGGCTCCGTCCTTGTCGCGCTCGGACATCTTCGCGAACGGGACCAGCGGCGTCGCGTCCTCGGTCCTCATCGCTGCGGCCGCACTCACAGCAGGTTCTCGTTTTTGGCCGCGATCGACATCGCCACGACGTCGCCGCCGAATCGCTTCGAGAGCGCGGCGCGGTCGGCGTAGGACAACGCCACGAGGTCGCGCTCCGCAGATTTCTTTGCCGCGACGATCGTCCGCGGATCGGCCTGCGAGCCGTCGAGCATCCTGAGGGCCGCCGCCTCATCCGGGGTCAGGGCCGCCCACGCCTGCTCGATCGAGCGTTCCCGCGCCCGACCTACCGCCAGCTCGGACAATGATATGCCGCTCAGCGCGGCTACGCTGCGATCGGCAGCGGTCAATTGCTGCACGTCTGCACCACACCGCGCGAGGACCGAGTTCACCGCCTCGGTCAAAAGATCAAGCCCGTGCGGGCCCGCGATCTCGACAACTTGGTCGATCATGTTCTGGATCTGGGTTCGCGCGGCCATCGTCTCGTTGCTATCGATCATCGGTCGGGTCCTTTCGTTCGGTCCTCGTTACGGTTTCGGAGGCGGTCCGTCGTTCCACATGAGTTCGAGAGCTCGGGCGACCGCCTCGGCGAAAGCCGGGAGGTTCGCTCGCGCAACGACGAAGCCGGCACCGACTCCCGCCAGCGGCCAGGCGACTCCACCCTCGTCGCGCTCCCACATCCGGACGCTCAGGGCGGGTGCGGGGTGCCGTTCGGATTGAACGATGCGCAGCCGCAGCACGCGCCGGCCGCCGAACGGGATGTCAGCGAGCTTGATCCCTTCGTCGGAGGCCGGCTCGCCACGGCGCCCCTGGTGCACGCGCGCGCCGAGATCGCGGGCGCCGTCGCGTAGCCGCTGGCCGAGCGTCCCGGGAACGGGCGCGCCGTTGCCGTTCGCGCTCATCGTCGGCCTCGGTGCAGGTCGTCGCCGTCTGTGTCGATCTTGCCCGTGGCGTACGGTTCCGGAACGCCCGACACGTCGGCGCCAAGAGCTCGGAGGGCTGTCAGCAGGCGCTCGCGGCCCCCGGAACGCACCGGGTAGCCGCAGAGCGCTCGCATGCTGGTCCGCTCGTCCAGCTCGGCGTCCGCGGACGCAAGACGCAGCTGGCGGCGCGTGATTCCCGCGATACCCGTTTCCCCGGCGTCACTCATGTTGTTCATCATCCGCATTCATTGCTGGACGACAACGCGTTTCGAGAGGACCGACAACGAATTGTCACCGCGTTCATTGCGGCGTCGTTTGCACCTTCGGGCGGCGCCGGAATGGGCGCACGTCGGGTTGCCGATGCGTTCGCCGTGTCACCGGGCGCGGTTATTGCCATTGGTAGCGGCGTCGGCGTGGGCATTCGCGACGCTTTCACCCGGCTTGCCCCGACTGTTGCCGACGATGGGCCGACAGCTTCATGTGCGCCGGGTCGACCGCCTTCATAGCCGCGACGAAGCGACCGAACACGGCGCGCGACCGGGGATCCGCGAGCGCCGCTTTGGTGGCGGCCTTCCAGGCCACAGCCCGCGCGCGCCAGGTCGCGCCCACGTCGTCGTCTCCGCGGCCGAGATGTTCGAACGACGCGAGGCCGCCGAACGTGTGCCGCAGATGCAGGAGCCTGAAGCCTCGGCCGTCGTCACCGGCGGCGATCCAGGCAAGCGCCTGTGCCAGAGCGGGACCGGCCAGCCAGTCCATGAGCCAGGCGATACCGTCGCCGATGGTGGCGACTACCGCGCCGCCGGTGGCCTCGTTGTGGAGCTCGACGAGTGCTACGCGCTGCTCGCCGCTGGTCAGTCGTCGCAGGTCTCGGATCGCTCGGATGGCCGGGTCGGGCGACTCCGGGGCACGTCGCCGCTTCAACCTTCCGAGCCGGCGACTCAGATCGCGAACGTTCATGAGACGAGCCCCGTCGCCGCTCCATCGCCGTCGGGCAGCGGCCGACAGAACAGCGGGACCGCTTCGCGCGGGACCGTCCCCGCGGCGACCGCTTCGCTCAGCTCTAGCTGGCGATGGATTCGAGCCGCCAGCTCGGGGCGCGTCGGCCAGGTGAAGAACCTCTCCCGCTCGCCGGCTGCCGATAGCTCCTTGAATCGCTCCGCTGTGTCGAGGATGACGAAATAGGCGTCGGCCGTCTTTGCGCCCAGCCTCTTGAGCAGCTCGCGCTCTAGATCCAGCGGTGGCGGGTCGTCCTCGGCGTAGTGCCCGGCCCAGCGATAGACGAGGTGGAGTAGCGAGGCGCGGCTCGGAGGCAACGCGGTCCCGGCGCGTCGACGCTCCTTTTCCGCGTCGATGCTGGTGGCGAATTCCTTCAGGAAGGCCTGTTGCTGCGCGGGGGACATCTCGCGGCTTGGTGGCGCAGCGATCGCGCGTGAGCGTTCGAGCATGCTGCGCGCGCGATGGCCGAGGCGTTTGACGTGGGTCATTGGGGGTTGGTCCTCCATGGTGCGGGGTTTGCGCGGTCGGCTTCGAGCTCGACGACCCGCCGCTCGAGGTCGATGATGTCGATGAGCCGGCCGGCGCCGTCGAGCACGGCGCGCGCCGCCTGCACGCGCGCGGAGGTGGGAGGCAGCTCACCCGCGGCCATTGCGATGAGGGCTCGCGCCGCCCGTACCGCACCGCGCCCCAGAAGATTGCTCGCCTCCCGCAGCCCATCGCGCGCGGCCTCGTCCAGGGCCCGCCGGACACGTTCTTGCCCTAAGAGGCGACGGAGGTGCCTGACCGAGATTTTCAGCCCCTTGGCGATGTCCTCTTGGCCCGCGGTCGGCGCCTCGCCGATCAGGGCGATGAGCCGCGCCTCGATTGGGGTTAGGAGATCGGCGTCCGTCACCGCGATCTCCCTGAAAGCGGACACGGGCGGACATACGGTGTCACCAGGCGCGCGTCAGCACGGGACGGCGCGGGGCATTCCGGCGTGGGTGGACGGATCACGCGCGGTCTCCCTCTGCGCGGGCGTCGCGCCGGGCCGTCAAGCGGTCGAGGTCCGGCGTCGGGGGCTGGTCGATGTCCGGAAGCTTCGTGGTGGACGCCCAGCACCCGCGGCACAGGTGGTCACCGCAGCCCGTGACGACCATGACGACGAACCCGCCTCGCCCGCAGCCAGCGCAGCGGCGGGGGTCGGCGACGTAGGGGCCGGCCGGGGTGCGCAGAAGCGCCAGGATCTCCGCCTTCGCGGTGAGCAGTTGCGCGCGTAGCTCGGGCGTGACCTTTTCAGCCGGGCGGAAGCGCAAGACGTCGCCGTCGGCGCGCAGCACGACGCCAAGGCCCTGGACGTGCGCAATGAGGGCTGCGGGGTTCACAGAGCCCCCTCTCCCCCAAGAGTGCCAAGGTCTCTATAAGGTGGTTCTTGGCCCCCTTGGTATTCTTGGCCCTCTTGCTCGTGGGTAAGGGTGCCAAGCGGGCCAAGGGGGCCATCTGCACCTGTTAGGGGTGCGTTGGCACCCTTGCTCCCGGGAAGCTCGGAGTACCAGGTCCGGGTGTGGCCGTCCCGGGCGGTGAGGACCCCCAGCGCTTCGCGCGCCCGTTTCAGGGTGCGTTCGGCGTAGCCGGCGGTGGTGGCCCGGGTTTGTAGCTCGGCCGAGGGTAGCCGTCCGTGCTGCAGCTCATCGCGGAGCCATTTCGTCGCGCGCTCGAGGGTGGACGGTTCGCGCTCTCTGCCGTCCTGCCGATCGAGCACCTGGTCGGCCGTCAGGTCGCACGAGACGGCATCCCACAGGATCCTCGGAGGCTTGCCGTCTGTCGCGGTGTCGAAGCGCCAGCGGATGGATCTGGGCTGTGCCGCGACGTTGATCGCCGGCCACGTGAGCAGCTTCGCGTTGTCGTCGTCCGGGTCCGCGAGCAGCATCATCATGCAGCGGGCGAGCGCGCCGATCGCGACCGAGCCGAGCCCACGCGAGATCGCGTCCACGCCACCGGACTTGCGGAGGTGCCGCAGCAGGAG
>DASRLC010000133.1:0-2219 GCA_035648655.1 Polyangia bacterium | reverse complement strand
TCCGAGGTCTTTCTTGTTCGCAACCTCGAAGTACCGCGGCCGGCTCTGCCCCTTCAACTCCCGCGTCCACTTTGTCACCGGCGCCTCATCAGCCCGTCGCCATCCCTTGCGAATTCACGTCAGGATGGGATCTCCACCCTCTAGACTGGCGCAGCAGCTCTCCTTGTTGGCCCCGCAGTCGTTGCGGCCCGGTCCGGTCGACGCGCAGCTCGGCGGCGCCGTGCAGCCACTCTGCGCGCACGAGGGAGCCGGTTCCGACAAACAGAACGCGCCCGCATCGGGCGCAGACACCTGACCCGCCATGCCCCCCTGCGCGCTGCCAGCGTCGGGACTCCCAGCTACACCGTAGGATCCGCCGCCGCCGCTCGAACCGCCGCTGCCCGCCGGCGCGGTGCCGCCCGCCGAACCGCCGGTATTGCCGCCCGTGCCCTGGCCGACGACACCGGCCGCGTCGCCCGGCCCGCTCGTCGGCGTGGACGACCCACAAGCGGCCGTCCAGACCACCGGCAGCCAGAAAATGGCTGCGCAACGCACCGCCGCGCGCGAGCCGGGTATCGCGAATCTCGAAATCATCCCGCCCGGGCTCAATATGCGCTGAGTTCCGCGATGGAGGGAACGCCGCGGGCCGAGTCGATGACCACGGCGACGGCGTCGGCGCTGGTCTGATTGAGCTGCCAGAGCTGGCGCTGCCCGATGACGGTCCCCTTGATCTGGTTGCCCGACTTGTCCTTGGGCGCCGTGTTCCAGGTGCCGTTTTGCTTGATCTCGACGTGATACGCGGTCGAGCGCTCGCCGAGCTCAATCGGCTCGCGGATGCTGAGCGTGCTGAACGTGACCGGAGTGGGCGGATCGACCTCCAGTCTTCCCGTGGTCTTCCCCGCCGCAGCCGCCCAGTACGTGCAGACGTTGTCGTCGACAGCCTTGCTCCCGTCGAAGCCGGCGGCGCTCCACGTCGAGTCGGCGGTCGTCGGTTGCCCCTTGAGGACGTCGGTCTGATACAGCGACGTATACCAGCTTCCGAATTGCTGCAGCAGCGTGACGTCCTTGGGATCGAAGGCACCGGTGTTACTGGGCGGCACGTTGAAGATGAGTGTGGAATTCATGCCGACGCTCGTGAAATAAATGGACTGCATCTCGCTGAGCGGCATGGGCGTGTCTTGCGTGTGCCAAAACCAGTGATCGCCATCGGGCAAGCGATCCGAGACGTTCGTTTCCCAAGCGCACCAGAGGTTCTTCCCGACAAGGGTGCCGTTCGCCAACCTGGCACAATTCGAGAGGTCGAGGCTGGAGGTCGTCCGACTGGCCATTCCGTTTTCGTTACCGATCCACTGCAGGTCGGGGAACACCGGGGGATTGGCTGCCGAAGCTAGCTGTGACACTTCAGGACCAGCCCAGATCAAGATGTGCGGTTGCAGCTGGCGAGCCAGCTTGAGCACGTTCGACCAGTCAACTGTGGCCGGTGTTCCGTCCGATCCCGGGGCATTGAAGCCGTCGAATTCGATTTCGTAGATCGGCCCGTAATTGGTCAGCAGATCGGTGATCTGGCTTTCCAGGTAGCTCTGATAGCCGGTCGTCGAGCTGGGGAAATGCTGGTCCCAGGGCGCCAGATAGATGGCGACCCGCATGTCGGCCGCGTGCATCGCGTCTGTCCACATCTTCACGACGTCGCCCCCACCGTTCATCCAGTTCGATTGCGCCACCGAGTACTGATTGCAGTCGTTGGTCGACTTCGACGGCCACAGGCAGAAGCCGATGCTATGCTTTGTGGTCAGCATCGCTTGACCGAACCCAGCCGCTTTGAGCTGGCTAACCCAAGAATTAACCGTGTCCTGGGTCAAGTTGGTCGGGGCGAAGACGGTCGGCTTGTCGGACGGATTGCCCTGCTCGGTCCCGTCAAACGTAGCCAGCGAAAAGTGAATGAACGCCGTCAGCTCCGTGTGCTGATAGCTGGCCTGTTCGGGGCTCGGCACTGGCGTCACCGCCGGGGGACCACCGGTATTCGATTGGAACAGGTTCGGACAGGTGGTCACGAAGCTTCCGTCCGGCTGGATGCCGGGCTGTCCCGCGCTTCCACCGCTGCCGCCTCCCGTGCCCGGGGCGCCGCCGTTGGTGCCCCCGGTGGCGCTGATGCCCGCGCCGCCGCCGGCGTTCGAGCCGCCGGTGGCTGTGACACTGCCTCCGGTTCCGCCGGTGCTGGTGCCACCGGTGCTAGTCCCGCC
>DASRLC010000132.1:0-11296 GCA_035648655.1 Polyangia bacterium | reverse complement strand
GCGGGACCGCTGAAGCTCTCGCCCAACGTGCTCGGCAGCCGCTACCAGGACTTCCGCGCCTACCCCGACGGCAGCGTGGCCTATCCGGCGCCCGGCAGCACCGCCACCAAGATCAAGATCCTCCGCGTCCTCGGCTGCAAGTAGCCGGCGCGCCTGCGGCCACTGCGGCGAGCGGGCCGCAGTCCCTTCGCTGGTGCGCCGATCGCGCCGACGTGAAAGCGGTCTAGTGGGGCGACCAGGAACAGAGGTGGGTGTCGCCGGCCACCACGATTCGGCCCTTGACCGCGATCGGTGCGGTCCATTTGTGGATCCCGGAGCAGGTGTCGGCCCCGCTATAGACCGCCGCCCCGGTGTCGCCGTCCAGCCCCATCAGCTTGGTGCCATTGATGACCCAAACGATCGCGTTGGACTGGCCGTCGGTGGTGGTGACCATGGGCGAGGCCGGGAAGCCCAGGCTGGCGTTGCTGGTCGCCACGCACCAGATCGTCTTGGGCACCGGCGGAGAGCCGGCCGGGATGAGCACCGACATGACGACCTTCCCACTAGGGCCCCCCGACGGACAGACCGCGTTGCTGTCGGTGGTGAAGACCAGGTGCATGCCGGCCGCGGTCGCGTAGGCGGCGGGGGCGGTGTGGATGACCATGCTGCCGCCGCTCGCGACGACCAGATCGGCCAGCGGGGTCGAGCCGCCGAAGTTGGCGGCGTCGAGCAGGAAGAGGTGCCCGTCCTTCGAGACGGTGGCGACCATCGGCGATGGCGACGCCAGGTAGACCGGGCTGCTGGCGCCGAGGTCGGCGTCGTTGCCGTCCATCGTTCGCCAGGTCGACGGGTAAAAGATGTTGGCGTTGCTGGTCCGATCGAGCGTCGCCAGGCCGGTCAGTCGGACCACCTCTTCGCTGTCGGCGTGGGTCGAGGTACCCGTGAGGTTGTTGCCCGTCACCGCGAAGATCCCGTTGCCGTCGGAGGCCATTCCACCGGCCGCCCAGATGGCTTCGCCGCGCGTTCCGCCGGTGACCCAGGCGCCCCGCTGGGCGGGGGTGGCGGTGTTGATGGCCATCACCCAGCCACGGTAGTTGCCGCAGTCGCCGTTGTGGCCTCCGTAGGCGACGTAGAGGACGCCGCCGACCAACGACAGCGCGCTGCGCTGGTTCTGCGGCGAGGCCGTGAAGGTCACCCCGCCCGAGCTGAAGGTCGAGACGTCGATGGGCCATCCGGCCCGCTCCGATCCGTCGTCGACCGAGAGCGCGTGGATCTGGTGCGCGGTGATGGTGGTTCCGTTGCCGATGGCGCCCGCCACATAGAGGGTGCGGGCCTGCTCGTCGATGACCGGCGTGCCGATGATGCCGAGCGGGCTGATGTCGCCGCAGCTCTGGCCGGTCTGGCTGGCGGCCGTCCCGATGTTCTTCATCCAGACCTGCGCGCCCGTCGTCTCGTCGAGCGCGAAGACGTTGTCGTCGTTGGTGACCGTGAAGAAGGCGCCTTTGCCGCTGGGGCCGTTCTCGAGGTAGAGCGGTGAGGCCCAGGTGTCCCCGGTGAAGTTGGCGGCGAAGCCCGCGTCGAGGGTCAACGTGGCGGCCGCGGTCTTGGTCAGCAGCGGCTGGAGGTAGTTCCCGTCGCGCGACGGGTGGTGGTTGCGCTCGAGGACCGAGTTGTCGGCGGCGGTCGTTCCGCCGGTCCCCGTTCCTGCGGTGCCGCCGGTGCTGGCTCCGCCGCCGCCCCCGCCCGTTGTTCCGCCGGTCTTCGAGCCGCCGATGCCTGCGTTACCACCGCCCGCGCCGGTGGTCGCCGTGCCGTTGGTCCCGCCCGCCCCTGAGCCGGTCGTTCCACCGCCTTTATTGGAACAGCCCAGCGCCACTGCCAAGCCCAACCCCCATCGAACGATCAGAGTCCCGAACGGTCGGCGACGGGCGGGCCCGCCCAGCTGTGACCGCACCAAGGCGACGTCAGAAGTAGAGCTTGTTGGTGGGCGCCGCGGTGCCGCCGGTGACTTGGATCGAGTAGCCAAAGGTCTCGTTGGGATCCCAGCCGTACGATAGCGCGGTCTTGAAGCCGCTCATAGTCACGTTGGTGATGACCACCACCACCACGTTGTTCTTGGGGGGCTTGGTCAGCGTGATCGAAGTGGCGCCGCTGGCGACCGGCGGGCTGAAGACGGAGGTCCCGTCGGTGGCGCGATAGACGATCTGCGCCCGCATGTCGGGGGTCGTCCCTTTGCTGCCGGCCGCGGCCGGCGTGAAGGTGACGCTGACCTGGGTCGCGCCCGAGCTGACGGTGATCGGGATGTTGTTGCGCCCGGTGTAGCGGGGGAGCTGCAGAGCGTCGGTGGGGCTCAGCATGCCGCCCGAGTTGGTGGTGGCTTGGTACATCTGGGCGCTGGCCACCTTTTGGATGCTGGTGGAGAGCTCATTGAAATCGCCCAGCGCGAGGCGGGCGCTGTACTCCTGGACCAGACACTGCACGCGCGTCTTGTCCATCAGCCGGGTCATCGTCTGCAGGATCTGCTCGGTGGTCTTGGCCTGCTCCCACACCGCCGCGAAGAAGTGCTGCCCCACGCGCTGGGCGATGAAGAGCGGGAAGAGATCGTTGTAGCGGTAGGCAGTGGTGTCGGTGAAGTAGTCCGCCGGACCGTTGATCGCCGACTCCGTGGCGTTGATGCCGCAGCTCTCGATCGGAACGAACGGCTGCTGGTAGACCAGCACGTCCAAGTATCCGACGTTGGAGGGCAGCGTGTACTGCGTCGCCTGGCCGGGCGTGGCGCCGTTGGCGTTCTCCGCGGTCAGCAGGATCAGGTAGTCGTTGTACGACTCTTGAATCCAGGACACCTTCTGGCCGGGCACCGTCCCGTAAGAGTTCTCGAGCACGTGATTGAACTCGTGCGTGAGGTCGTAGCGCTGGCTCTGATCGGTCATCGCGACAGCCGTGGTCTCTACGTCGGGGTACGAGCCCTCGTAGCTGGAGTCGCCGCCCGAGGTGGGGTCGTTCGGGAACCCGGTGTTGACCAACAGGTAATCGATGTAGTGGGTCCCGCTCACGCCGGTCGACCATGGCGGCAGGTGGATGTACGAGTAGGCCGCCTCGAACTTCAGATCGTTGTTGATGCGGGTCAGGATCGACATCTGTGTCGCCGTCGGCACCTGCGTGGGACCCATCGGCCCCTCGCTGATCAAGATAAAGCCGCCCGGGATGGTGGTGGTCGGCGTTCCGTAGGGATTGGTGCCAATCGGCGTGAGGGTGGGACTGTCGACCCACGCCGCCGGTGCCGTCCCGCTCGGGACGGAGCCGTAGTTGCAATACGGATAATCCGAGGCGACGCCGCCGCCGGCGCCGGTGGTGCCCGCCGTCCCGGTCGTGCCGGCGGTTCCGGTCGTTCCGGTGGTGCCGGCTGTCCCGGTGGTGCCGGTCGTCCCGGCCGTCCCGATGGTGCCGGCCGTCCCGGTCGTGCCACCGGTCCCGCGGGTGCCCGCGGTGCCTCTGGTTCCGGCGCTGCCGGTCGTGCCGGCTGTCCCACCGCCGGTGGCGCCCGCTGTGCCGGTGGTGCCTGCGCTGCCGGTCGTGGTGCCGTTGGTCCCGGCCGCGCCGGTGGTCCCGGCTGCGCCGGTGGTCCCGGCTGCGCCGCCGCCGCTGGTTCCGGCGTGGCCAGCCGCGCCGGTGCTGCCCGTGGTTCCCGCCGTTCCCTTCGTGCCGCCCGCGCCGGTGGTCCCACCGCTGTCGGAGCTGGCGCAGCCGACGCCGACGGAGACCAACAGGGGAGCGAGCCAAAGAGCGCTTCGACGGATCATGAATGGGCCTCCTGGGTGGCGATGGTTGCGAGCGGGAAGTGACAGGCCAGCGACGGCATGGCTCACCAAAGGTTCGAGGCCTATCGCATCAAGATCCGACCCTTCGAATCGAACTATGACGAGCCATCCGGGCTCGGTGGCGTCACTTCACAGCGGAAAAAGGGAGACCCCACCCGATGAAACGACGTTCGGACCTTGGACTTGGGATTGCGCCGACCGGCTTGACGCTGGGAGCGCTCGTGCTGTTGACGTTGGGCTCGGCCTCCCTAGCCCGGGGACAGACGCTCTCGAACACCTACTTCAACGCAAAGGTAGGGACCAACGGCGAGCTGTCGTCCTTGCAGCTCACCGGCGACGCTTTTCCGACCAACTACGTCCTGAACGCTACCGACGCGCCGGGTCAGAACACGTCCGACCACGAGTGGGTCGGCGAGCTCATGTTCACTTACCGGCTCAACGGCGGCGCCTGGATCACTGCGCTCACCAATCAGTCGGCCGATGTCCGCGCCATCACCACCGGCACCAATTCGGTCACCGTCACCTATCAGAACTCGGCCAACGCCAAAGGGGTCAAGAACTTCAAGCTGGTCGAGACCTATGCGTTGGTGAACGACTACCTCTCCTGGCAGATCACCGTCACCAACACCAGCACGCAGACGATGGAGATGGGCGACTTCGGGTTGCCGCTGCCGTTCAACGAGTACTGGAACCAGGCCAACGACGTCATCTACGAGACGCGGACCGTCTATCACTCGTTCACCGGCAACAACAACTCGTACATCACCGTCGAGCGGCCGAGCGGCGTCGGCCCCTTCATCCTGATGACGCCGGACCAGACGACCGGCGCCGGGTTCGAGTACATGGACAACTGGGTGAAGAGCGAGCACTCCGGGAGTGCCTGGGCCGCCGGCGGCGGCACCCCCTCCTGGACCAACGGGCTCGACGTCTTCTACATCCACTCGAACGTCATCAAGAGCACCAACCGCGGCTACCTGCCGAACACCAGCCTCACGCTGGCCGCCGGCGCCAGCCAGACCTACAGCTTCAAGTTCTTCAACGTCGCCAGCCACGCCGACGTCGAGAACCGCCTCTACAGCGAGGGGATGATCGACGTCAGCGTCGTCCCCAGCATGATCGTGCCGACCAACATGACGGCCAAGATCGACCTGCACACCTCGCAGACGATCAATTCGCTGACCCCGCAGTACGCCTCGCAGACGACGATCACCTCGCTCGGCACGACGGCCACCGACCATAAGATTTATCAACTGAGCTTCAGTCAGCTCGGGCAGAACAACGTCACCGTCAGCTACGGCACCGGCCTCACGACCACGCTGCAGTTTTACGTCATCGAGCCGATCGGCACGGCCTTGCAGCGGCACGCGACCTTCATGGTGGCGAACCAGCAGTGGACGACCGGCGACATGAAGGGCCTCTTCGACGACTGGATGATGGACACCAAGGCCAAGCGCGGCGCCGAGGGTGGGAGCGGGTGGGGCGACGACTGGGGCTGGACCCACGGCGAGTTCCTGGCCGAGAAGAACGCGCAGACCCCGGTGGCCTCCGAGGTGACCGCGCTCGACACCTACCTCGCCGCCGTGTGGGGACGGGCGATCGATCCCACGTCGTACATCGTGCAGGACTGGTGGTGCCCTGTCGGGACCAGCGCCTCGAACATCATGGGTTGTTACTACGACCGCGCCTACGCCTACCCGCACGCGTTCAACACGTTCTTCTCGATGTACAAGATCGCGAACCTGTACCCCAAGCTCATCACCTACCAGCAGACGGCCGACACCTACCTGCTGCGCGCCTACGACATCATCCACACCCTCTACTCGGGCCACGGCAGCACGGGGACGGGGTACATGGGCGAGCAGACGCTCCCCGACATCGCCGCGGCGCTGACCGCCGGCGGCCACACGACGGAGGCGGCGTTCGTCAAGAGCTCGATCAACTCTCTCTACAGCGCCTTCTCCGCCAGCAAGTATCCGTACGGCTCGGAGTACACCTACGACAACACCGGCGAGGAGGCCGTCTACATGGCGGCCAAGCAGAACAACAACACCTCGGTGCTCTCCAAGGTCAACGCCAAGACCCGCGCCTGCCGCGGCCAGGAGCCGGTCTGGTACTACTACGCCGATCCGGTCACCAACAACGGCGAGAACTGGTGGCAGTTCCAGTACACCGCGGCGCTGGCCGGGTCGTGCATGGACGACTTCGTCCGCACGCAGTCGACCACGCCGGAGGTCGACGAGCGGCTGTCGTATGCGGCGAAGATCGCCAACATCAACGCCATCAACTCGGGCCAGATCGACTCGAATGCCGCCAACCTGGGGACGGTGTCCTGGACGTATCAGGGGATGAAGGGGAACGTCTACGTCAACAGCTTCGATCCCGCGAACAGCACGCTGCACAACGACTGGCGGCAAATGAGCGGTGAGGCCGACCTGGGGCTCTTCGGCGCGATCCGGATCCTGAGCGCCGACGTGGCGGTCGATCCGATCTTCGGCCTCACCGGCTACGGCTGCAACGTCACGTCGAGCAATGGCTGCTATTCGATCACACCGACCGACGGTGTGTTCAAGCGATTGAACTTGATCACGCAGAAGTTCCACATGGACATCGATCGCGATCAGTACACCGGTGCTACGGTCAGCACGACCGACAACTATCTCGGCTTCACGCTGCAGAACCAGACGACGTCGACGGCGCACACGACCCACCTGACGATCACCGGCCTGGTGGCCGGCACGTACGCTGTCTTGGTGGGGGGCGCCAGCGCGGGCAGCGTGACCGCCACCGCCGGTCAACCCGCGGTGGTTGCGCTGTCGATCGGTACGGCGGCGACTTACACCGTGCAGATCGGAACCGGTTGCGGCAGCTCCACGGGCGGCGCGGGCGGTGGCACCACCGGTGCGGCCGGAACGACCGGTACGACCGGCGCGGGCGGAGCGACCGGCGCCGGTGGCACCACGGGCACGGCGGGGACCAGTGGAACCGGGACTGCGGGCACCACGGGAACCACCGGGGCAGGCGGGACCAGCGGAACGGGGGCGGCCGGCACGACCGGCACCGCGGGAACGAGCGGCGGCACCGGGGCGGCCGGTACCACCGGCACGGGAACGGCTGGCAGCAGCGGCACGGGCCCGGCCGGCGCCACCGGCACCGGAACCGCTGGGACCAAGGGCGGCGCCGCGGGCACCAGCGGAACGACCGGGTCCGACGGCGGCGGTGGGACCGACGGCGGCGGCTCGAGCGGCTGCTCCTGCGAGACCGCGGGCGGAACCACCCGAACGCAGGGTCGGACGACGGGGCTGTTCTTGCTCCTGGGCCTCGCGCTCACCATGGTGCGGCGCCGCCGTTCGGGGCGATAGACCGACCCGAGATCGCAGGCGGTCCCTTCGTCGGGGCCACCTGCGACTGTTCGTCGCTGGCTCTCTCGCGCTTCGCCCGGTCAAGAGGCGGATCGATCGCTCCATAGATCAGGGCGGCGAGGACGAGGGCGCCGCGCCGATACCTGCAGCGGCATCGTGGTCCCTCCATTCGCGAAAGCTCGCCCGGTTCCGCGCGGGCGCGTAGGGGAATGTCGTCGGCATCAATCTCGCCGGGGCGCCGCCGACATCTCGCGGGCGTTGCGCGGGGTGCCCGCCGGACGGCGCTCCGCCAGGTCGTCGAGGAACGCCGCGGTCCAGGCCAGCTCTGCGTTCCAGTTGATCGCCACCTCGTTGGTCGAGTACGAATCGGTGTTGTCGACGTAGCAGGTCTGCGGCGGACAGCCACCCATGCCCAGCCTTCTGATGTAGGGGTCCTGGAGCGCAGAGTTCGGACCGCCCGCCAGCGCGCCGGGCGGCGCCTCCGGCAGCGCGGGATCCTTCATATGGGCCCACACACGGTGATGCGGGTTGCGCATCGCATACGTGCCGTACCCGGAGACGTAGCTGAACGCCAGCGGGTTGCGGCCTAGGATGTAGTCCATGCAATCGACGACCGCGTTGGCGTACTTCGGATCGCCGGTCAGATCGTAGGCGACGCCCAGCACGAGGGCGCCGTTCAGCACCACGCCGTTCGATCCCCAATTGTAGATGCTGTCCGAGGCCATCGGCACGCGGTAGCCCCGGCGGGCGATGATTCCGATCAGGCGATCGGCGGCCGCGACCAGCTGCTGCCGTTGCGCGGCGATCGCCTCCTCGCCGAGGCCGTTGGGGGCGACGACCAGGCTGATCTTGCCGAGGGGCGCGACGTGATCCCACCCCACGATTCCCGCCATCACGGCCGCCCCCGTCTTCGGCGCGTGAAAGCGCGAGCGGACGAGCTCGTCTTTGTATTCGGACTTTCCGGTGGTGATGAACAGGTCCGTCGCTGCCCAGTAGCGCTCGTCGTCCACCTCCCCGTCGCTGTAGGCGCCACCACCGGGCGTATCCGGCTCGGCGCGTATGAAGGGGTTGTGCGTCGCGGCCGCGAAGGCCGTCTCGGCGGCGGCCAGACAGCGCGCGGAGAACGAGGGGTCGAGCTGGCGCCACAGACGCGCCGCCTGCGCGGCGGCCGCGGCCAGATTCAACGTCGCGGCGGTGCTGACGGGCCGAACGAAGCGTTTGATGTCGTCGTGCGCGGGCGAGGTGGGAATGTCGGACCACTTCTCGCCATGGATCTTCTGGTGAACCATGCCCGCCATCGGCTGGCCGGCGGGCACCTGCAGCCGCAAGAACAGATCGAGTCCCCAGCGCGCCTCGTCGAGCAGGTCGGGGCGACCGTTCTTCGACTCGGGGATCTTCATCTTCCCGTCGCCGAACGAGGCGGCCGTCCCACCGAACCGGGAGAGGATTTCGTATTGGTTCTGCAGCAACCAGACGGTGAAGCCGCCGTTGACGACGTACTTGCCGTGGTCACCGGCGTCGTACCAGCCGCCGCTCGCGTCCACCACGTAGTCGCAGGGCGCCCCGGGCGAGCACGGGACGTTCTTGTCTCCGGGATGCCCCGCGGGACGCTCGTAGGCGCGCGATCCCGCGTACGGCATCTCGATCGCGATGCCGCTGCGCTGCAAGTAGAAGAACGCCAGCGCGTCGTACTTGAGCCTGCGATAGACGTCGGCGCCAATCGCGAACGCCACGCTCTCGTCGTCGCCGACCTGCAGCCTGAAACCCCGTCCGGTCGCCGTCACCGACGAGAAGTCGATCTGCTGCACCCGTTCGCCGGACGACCGATCGTCGCCGAAGGGGCGCGTCTTCCCGCTGGCGCGCACGCGCCCGGCGGCGTCGACCAGCCGCCATTCGAGCGGGGCATCGCCGGCCGTCACCACCGTGGCGATCTTGGCCAGCCCAGGCAGATAGCCGACTTGGTTGACCCGTACCCGCGGGATCGCGCGGGCGCGCAGGCGCTCGATCGGGATCGTGGCGCGTGGATCGTTCAGCTCGACGTCGTCGAGGCAGACGGTCACCGGGGCCGCTCCCGCCAGCGGCCCGCCGAGGTCGAGCGCCAGCTCGACGTTGTCGTCGTCAACGGTGCTATCGAACGTCGCTTGGTATCCGCGCGCCTCCGGAGCCAGATCGGCCGAAGCGGCCCACAGCTCCGTATAGGGCGCGTCGATCTTGCTCAGCCGCGCCCGCAGGCGGCTGGGACGGGTGGCGTGAGCTCGAAATCGAAGCTGGTAGTGGTGTCCACTCGCGACGGCGAGCGGCCGCTGTCTGATCACGACGCTCGCCGGGCTCGTCCCGGGCCGATCGATTTGCACGCAGAGCCCGTGGTTGTCGACCGTCGCCCGCCCCGCGAGCGATGACTCGAAGCCCACGCTCCAAGGCCGCAGCGTCTCTCCGTCGAACGTGCCGTTCCAAAGTATGTTCTTTCCGCGGGCGGCGGACGGACCGATGGTCATCGCCGATTTCGCCCGCACGACCGCCGGGAGCAAGACCACGACCAGCAACAATGGGGGCAATTTCATTCGCATGAGACCTCCGACGACGATGGGCGTGCTCCGCTCCAAGCAACGCTCGGGCCACACGACAACCGCCTCTCGAGGGCGGTTAGGCCAGCCGCCGGAGGCCGATACGTCTGAGCGGACGTCGCGAGCGGACGTCCGTCCGGACGGGGGCAACCGCTTGGCGCCGGGTCTGCGATGCGACAAAGAGTGCCCGTCGAGGATGGGGGCGGGCTCTCTCCGTCGAACCTACAGATAGTCCTCATTCTGGCTTGACCTCTGCCGCGATATGGTGATAACCCTATCAACTAAGTAGGGATGACGAACTTGTCGCGAAAGGCCCGCTATGCTTTGCGGGCCCTCTATGCGCTGGCGGCGGACGAGGCCCGAGGGCCGGTCCTGATCGCGGAGCTGGCCGAGCGCGAGAAGATTCCGCGCAAATTCCTCGAGGCGATCCTCCTCGAGCTCAAGAACGCCGGCGTTCTTCGCAGCAAGAAGGGGAAGGGGGGCGGCTACGCGCTGGCCCGCCCGGCGGAGCGCATCACCATCGGCGAGGTCGTTCGCGTGATCGATGGACCTTTGGCCCCGATTCCATGCGCCAGCGAGCGAAACTTCGTCCGCTGCGAGGACTGCACGGACGAGACGACCTGCGGTACCCGGCAGGTCATGAAGAAGGTCCGCGACGCCATCGCGGCCATCCTCGACACCACCACGCTCGCCGACGTGCGGGCCCAGATTGCGCGCGCCCAACACAGCGCCGCGGGTAGCGTTACGTACAGCATCTGAGGGTCAGACCCCAAAACCAAGGAGACCGGTATGGATCGCTTCGCGCGGCATTTAGTCTATAAAATTGGTAGATATAGTATTCTGATTGGCGCCGGTTTGACGTCGGCGACCGCGCTGGCCCAAAACGCGCCGGTGGCTACGCCGCCGGCCGCACCGGCAGCGGGAACCCCGGGCGCCCCCGCGCCCGACCAGACCGCCCAGCCGGGCGACGACGCAGCGACCCGGCCGCCAAACGCGGAGCCGCCCTGGCAAGATCGGCAAGATCGAATCGACGAGATCGATCAGCGGACCCGCGTCCTTGAGCGGCAGCTCAAGCTGGCGCGCGAAGCGGCGGCCGCCGCCGCGGCGGTTCCGCTCCCCCAGCCGAGCGCCATCGTTCAGGCCGACGACAACGGCTTTTCGATTTCTAGCCCCGACCGGCTGTACCAGATCCGCTTCAAGGGGCAGCTCCAGTTCGACGGCCGGCGCTTCTTCACCAGCGATCCGGTTCTGCAGAGCAGCGACACGTTTCTCTTGCGCCGGATTCGTCCCACCTTCGACGGGACGCTGCTGGGCCTGGTCGACTTTCGAATCACACCCGACTTCGGCAACAACACCACCGCCATCTACGACGCATACATTGATGCCCACCCGCGCCCCTGGCTGCGGCTGCGGGCCGGCAAGTTCAAGGGGCCGCTCGGTCTCGAGCGGCTGCAGGCCGATCAAGATCTGACCTTCATCGAGCGCGGCCTCGACTCGAATTTGACGTCGCAGCGCGAGATCGGTCTCGAGCTGTGGGGCGACGTCGCGAGCGGCCTGCTGCGCTACGAGGCGGGCG
>DASRLC010000131.1:0-6101 GCA_035648655.1 Polyangia bacterium | reverse complement strand
CTTCTGGGTGCTCGGCGTAGGTGTTCGTGTTTGCATCGATAACAACCACAAGCGCTTGCGCCGAGCCTTTTTCAAGCTCTTTTCGCGCTCCGAGCCGCTGCCGTCACGCCGCCGCTACACCGGCCGCGCGAAACCCACGTTAAGGGGCGCAAGATTGTCGACTAGTGCTCCTGCGCGAACCCCCCGACGACACGCATGGTTTTCGTCGAAATTTGGCGTTATTGGTAAATGACGTCCCGCGGGCTCGATTGTTGCACTGTGTCGGCGGGCGCGCCGCATTGGCGGCGCGAGTCGCTCGATCCACAAGGAGGGCTCGCAATGTACGCACCATTACGATTCAAAGTGTTTGGAATCGCAACGGTAGTAGCCGTTGGCTCGGCATTCGCAATGCCGTTGGCACATGCAACTCAGACCTACTACATCGACGAGGGCACCGACTTCACAAATGGAAACCCATGTGACATTTACGACGTCAACACGATTACCGCTTCATTACAAACGGCGCTCGGCAACGATGGCTGGACTGGTTCCCGCTACGTCAACCCTTCGGCCTGGCCGCAGGATTTTTGGGAGGAGTGCTCCAGCTCGTACGGCACCGGAGGTGATGACCTCTACTACGGCGACAACGCGATCCTCTCCGTCTATGCGGGGCATGGCTCGCCTCATTACCTCTATTTTGGCTCGTATCACGGAAGTGCCTGCACGGTGAGCATGACCGACAACGCGCGTCTCGGCGAAATGGCCGCAGCTCAGGGAGCGTTCGGCATGTGGCTCGCCTGCGAGGTGATCCAGGGAAGCGATCTTGGCACCACAGAGTACCAATGGCTGCACCAGCAGGCCGGCTGGCAGAACTCGATTTCGATCGGCGACGACGAACCTCAGGACTTCTACAACGCGACCAGCAGCTCGACGAACGCAGACGCCTGGCTGAATCAGATGTCATCCGGTGGACGCGACGCCATCATCGCGACGACCGAAACGTACACGAGCGGAAGCACGGTCGACAGCTGCTGGTCGGTTCACGATTCGGCGAAACTGAAGGGGAACATCTTCAATACGCCACGTGGTGGCGGGCCGAGTTGCGGGAATGGCCCACCCGAGTACTGGTATTGCTACGAACACTGGCAGGACTAACGCGGGTGGAGATCAACATGAAGACCAAGATGACGTTTTCGAACACCGTAGCAGTTCGGCGCTGGGTCCTTGTTGCCCCGGCGCTCGTCGCGATCGTTCTAGCTTCCTGCACCTCGCAGTCCGGCCAAGATAGCCCCGTGATCGCCGCTCTCTCGAGCCCCGCCGCGAACGCGCTGGGAGCCTTTCTCTTGATTCGGCCCGACCTTTCGCCCCAAGATGTCGCGGCGGTCGCTTCGCCGCTGACCTCTGTCCTCTACAGCGCGTCCGCTTCACAATCGCTGCTGGAGTCCGTATCCAAGTCGGTCACTCCGGAGGGTTCGGTGTTCGCGGACGTGTCCGACGTGCCGGGCCTGAAGGTAGCCTACACCCGGGGCAATTCGACCGTGTTGGCCTTCAATGAGCGGATCACCCGCGACACCGCCTCGCTGAGCGACATCGGCGCGGCCGCAGCCCAGAGCATCTTCACGAGCGCGTTCCAGTCGTTTCTTGCGACTGGAGCGATATCTAGAACCGGGCTTCAGATCGCCAATGCCCATGCCTCCCAGTTGATTCAAGGCGAGGGCCGTTCCGGACAGGCGCCCACCGAGCGCGTAAAGGAGTACGCCTTCAGGATCCCGCGCACAATCAACGGTGTCGAGGTTTTCAACGCCGGGTTCGAAGCGTCCGTTCACCGTTCGGGACAGCTGGCGCGCATCAAGACGTTCGGACCCAAAGTTCAGTCGGTGGTTGCAGCGGACGGGTCCGAAGCGCCGACGGCCTCCGGATACACCTTCGTCCCGTCGGTGACCAATGCGGCGACGGACGCGCGGATCGCCGCCGATTACCCAACCGCCCAGGTGAAGCCTTTGGGGTTGCGTTATTGGCTACCTGAAGGAGTCATCAGTGCGGTCGTCGAGCCACGGGAAATGTACTTCGTCGTGCCCACCGCCACGGTCGAAGGACACACGGTGCACGCCCGTGGGTTCTACGTAGCGTACTCCATGAGCAACTCGGGTAGCGTTGCAACGGTCTGGCCAACCCCGAATCCGGCTGCAACGGGAGACGTTCGAAAGTAGTATCGCGGGTGATGTACAGCATCCGCCGTCATCTGCCGGTCCTGCTCGCGGGCCTCGCTGCGGTTGGTTGCCAGGGAAGCACTCGGCCCGCCCAGTCGAGTGACGGTTCCGCGCAGGCCCGGCAGGATGGCGGCAGGGATCTCTCCGTCGGGTCAGACCCCGACGGTCACGACGTCGAGGGAGGGCTGGCGAACATCGACGGTGGACATCCCGTCTGGGGCGCCGGGACGTCCGTTTACCGACGCGACTCGATGGTGCTGCTTTCGGATCCGGGTGCCACCCCCGTTCGGATCGCGGCGCAAGTGTTCGGCCTCTCGACCGTCGAGGTTCTGACCGAGAACCTGCAGGGCGGATTCGATCCCACCGCGCTCGAACCGCCTCCGACTGTCACCAGCAACGCGCAAGCGCCCGTCGTTCCCCTCGTGCTAGCGAGCGTCGACGTTGATCTGGACGGGCGCGACGATCTCCTGGTGTCCACTTCGGTCGGCCACTGGTTCTGGCCACGTGGCGCGGACGGCACCTACGGCGCGGGCGCAACCAGCGAGCTCACCTCCGCGCTGGACGGGTCCGCAGGATCTGCAACCGAGTGCCTCGAGCTCGCCGGTCCGTCTGCCGCGCCCACGCTGGTTTCGGACTGCGACCCCGGTCTCGACTTCTACACCGTCGGATCCCAGACCATCGGATGGGAGCCACCGGTACTTGACCAGCTTCCCCCCTGGCGGTTGCACGACCCGATTTTGGTCTCGAACCGGACGCTCACGCTGCCAGCCGTGGGGAACGACTCAGTGGTTGTAGCGTACCAGAGCTCCGTCGACCTCCGGCTGATTCGCTATACTTCGGCAGCCGACGGCGCGCTGTCGGCGGCGGGTGCGATGACGCAGACGCCGCTCACGCCACCCTACCTGCAGCCCTTCGACGGCTTCGATCACCTGCAGAGCCTGAACATCGAAGGGTGTCCGGTGTCGGCGGTCGGGGTCGGGGTCTTCAACGTCGATGTCAAGGGCGCGCCTCGCCAGATCGAGCAGATCCAGATGACGGGGACTACTACCTACGTGACTCAGGAGATCCCGACGGCGTTCGACGTCACGACCCTCACGGTGGTCTCGGGCAGCGACAGCGAGGCTGTGGTTGCTGCCGTGGGCCAGGGCAATTTTACCGCGTACCGGGTCACCGCCTGCAATCAATGGATGCAGATCGCGGCCGGCAACACCGACTTCGATTGGCGAGCGCCGCCGGCGCCCTCGTTCGGTGCGGATGGTCCCGACGTTCCGAAGACGAACGGCGTTCAGATTCTTGGAACCCGGTGGACCGAAGTCGGTAATGCGGGCGCTCTCGAGCACTTCAGGTTTTTCCACTATGATGGATATGACGTACGAATCTGGCAGGTCGATCTCGTCAATCAACAGAACATCGCCGGCGACTTCTCGTTTCGACGAATCCCCATACACACGGACCGAAGTGACTCCACCTTTTAGACTCTATCTTTTCGTCGCGCTCCTCATGTTGACCTCCGTGGCATCGTGTTCGGGGGCCACCCCCTCGAAGGACGCAGCGGTTGATCGACAGCCCTCTGCCGACGCGGTCAGTCCCGGCGAAGCCGGGTCGGACGCCGACGGAGCCGGCGGAAGCGACGGAGGCCTCGACGCCGATGCGCCGAAGGGCTTCGACGACGCAAGCGTTGGGGTTGGCGGCGCCTGTCAGGTCAACGCCAACTGCGCGAATTCTCCAGCGGCGGCAGCATTGGCTAACGTCCGTTGCGCGGGTGGCGAAATTTACTGCTGGAACGGCGAATGCTATTCCGACTGCACGGAGACCTGCACGGTCGTCCGCAGCGACGTCAATCCGTGTCCGGCGCCCCGCATCTGCGAGGCGCGGTTCGGAGGACAGGAGAGCTTCTGCGCCGTCACGCCCGCCAAGTGTCAGGCCGCTTCCGATTGCCCTGCCTACTTGCCTCGCCTGGACGGCGGTCAGGCCGCCTGGTCGTGCGAGGACGGGGGCTGCACCTACCCCGGCTATCAGTTCCCGACCCAGTAGTCGGGCGGGGCACGTAGGACTGCGACACTGACACCGCGCGCCTATCCGCACTTCCCACGTGCGTGGAAGGCGATCGCGCGAACCGCGATCGCGATCCGGCGCTTCCCCGCGTCGGTTCCAGTCAAGGGTGACGTATCGTTGGTCGCCCGTCGTATTCGTCATCCGGGAGCACCCCGCGTGAGAGGCCCCGCCGGACCGAGGCGTCGAGGAAATTGAAGCGGCGGTGGCGGCCCTCGTTTTTCGAGGCAATATCGCTTTGGGATGGCCGACCAGAGCGCGATCACGAAAGCGAGACACATCGCTGACGACGAGGGCGTCTTTCAACTCAGCGGGTACGACGCGACCTGGATCTGGGTACACACCTGCCCAACGCCCAAGTGCTCGTGCCGATCGGCCCTGATCCTCTCCACCAACGATGGGCGAGCCGCACTGCTGGAGCGTGGCGCCCCGGTGCTGGCGGCGTGGCACGACGGTTTAGGCTATGCCGACGTGGCGGCGCGGCTCTCGGATCTCGACGTGTTCCATGTCGAGATCGACTCCGTCGAGGCCTTCGCACCGCTCGGCGACGAGCCCCTGGACCTGGCGAAGCACCCGCGTATCGGGCCAATTGTCAAGCGGCTCGACGGGGAGCTACTCGAGGAGATTGGGCGGCTGTGGTATCGGGGCAAGGGGTTGCCGGATCCTGAGTCGGCAATACGACGTGCCGGGGAGATAGTCATCGAGGGTTGGCAGCCCGGGGAAATGCTGGCGTGGAATGACGTGCTGACGGGGGTTCGCCAAGATCTTTATCTTCTCGACGATCGGGTGTTCGAAGCCACGGAGATGTACTGTCCGGTGCCCGACTGCTCGTGCGGCGAAGTCATGGTGGACTTCGAGACCCTGATGCCGCGGGGGGCACCATCTCCGGGGCGGGCGACAGTCCAGAGAGCGGGCGCCGTGAAGTTCGAATCTGGCAAAGATCGTGGCGGGCGGCTCGCTCGGCTCTGGGCGGCGTTCGAGCAGCGATTTCCGAAATACCTCGAGCGGTTCGCGCGCCGATACCCGGTCATGAAGGAGGTCGGCGCTCGGGTAGTGGCGAAGCCTCGTCCTTCAGTGTCGACGAAGGTCGGCCGGAACGGGCCATGCCCCTGCGGGTCTGGAAAGAAATACAAGAAGTGTTGCGGATCGGCGTCGGCATAGTGCGCGTCTGACGAGATTGGTCGTCGCACGGGCCGCGCGGGCGCGTTCAATTTCCCGGTGTCGGCGCCCGTGGAGGTGGACTCACTTCGCTTCGTTGTCTGTGGCCGGCAAGATTGCCGGCAAATTTTCTTCTTGTGTGCCCGGTGCGATCACGGGGATCGGTACTGCTCGGTCCGCTGCCGTCGGGCGGCGCGGGCGCAGTCGCTGCGGCAAGCGGGTCGGCAGTACCAGGCACGCCGTGACGGCCGATTCGCGCACGCCGCTCGTCAGCAGAAATACCGCGAGAAGAAAGTGACGCATCAGGGTCCCCAGGAATTTGCGATTTTCGTACAAGTCGTCCTACCGCCCACGACGGGCGGCGAGGAGGACGCCGATGGAAGATCGCATCTGGGTAGCAATTCACCCGCGAGGATCGGAGACGAGGGTTCTGGCGACGGCGGGGCCTGGCCCGGCGCTGCTCAAGGCGAGGCTTTTGGCGCGGCCGTGGCATCAGAAGGCGCTGCCGAGCCTGCTCGAGGCGCTGGCGCTGTGGCAGAGCCGACCCGTCCATGCTGTGCTCGTTGCGGACAATCGGGACAGCACATCCGTCACGAGCCTGTGTCCCGATCTCGCCGCCGAGCACGCGCGCACGCCGCTTTATGCGTTGGACGTCGTCGAGCGCCGCCGTCGTCCGCTGCGACGGAATGAGCGGATCGAGGG
>DASRLC010000130.1:0-6106 GCA_035648655.1 Polyangia bacterium | reverse complement strand
GAATCCGTCGGCGGGGCGGGGGTCTGGTCGTCGGTCGTTGCGCCGTTCGCTCCAGGCGCGGGCACAGCCTCGTCGGCGCGCGCCGCGGCGGATGCCACCAGCAGCAGCGCGAGAGGCACCAGGGACGCGCAACGAAATCGCATTCGAACCATCAAGAAGTGACCAGAAGGCAGGCTGCTCGGGCCAGCCGCGCGGATCGAATACGAAGACCGGGGTGGGAAGGTTCAAGTCTCAAAGGCGGAAAGGGGTAAGTGTTCTTTAGTGTCGCGAGGCAGCCGGAACTTCTCACAAAATTATCGCCAAACCGAGCAAAACTATTATCGCCATTCCGAATAAAAAAACGCCGGTCAACGTGGCGCGAAAAGCCGCCCCGGAGCTGGCTTCGCTGGCGATGGTCGGGCCGGGCGGCGCTAGTCGCGCTAGGTCAACTTGCCGTTAACGCTTGGGAATCTGGATTGATGCCGCGTTGGTCGGGCCAATGCCGCCTGGCGGCAGGGTCGCTCCCTGGGCCGCGAGCATGAAGCCCACCACCGCCCAGTAGTCGCTATCCCGAAGCGCGCTCGCCCGTGACTTGGGCAGGTGCGTCGTCGTGAAGGTGTACAGATCCTGGGCGTTCCGGAATGGGTCGCGCCAAGCCGCGCCGGCCGGTCGGGTCTGCGCCTGAATCTGGATCAGCTGGGGATCGGTGATGGTGGGATCGCCCACACCGCTGCTGCGCGGATACTCGGGCAGGGCACCAGGCCCCAGGATCGCCCCGGCGCTCGCGAGCCCTTCGCCGCGATTTCCGTGGCAGCTGGCGCACTCATTCGCGAACGTGGCCGCGCCCTGGCCGGCCTGATCTCGCGCGCGGGAGAGGTCCTCCGGGGTGGCGCCGAGCTGGGTGCTCGCGCAGCCGAGCCACGCCAAGCCACCGAGGATCGCTGCTCGACCCACCACCCCGCGCGGCGCGAATTGAAACGACATTTTAGGTCCTCTCTTTTTTCCTAAGACTAAGCGCAGCGAATCGTAGCCGCTGCTTTCCGGTCCGTGTAGTAAATTCGCCGCGCCCGCGACGGCGCCCAATTGGCGCCCGCGAACCAAGCTCGATGCTCATCCACCTCGGCGTCATCGATTACGGCCTGCTGGGCGTTTACTTTGCATTCGTCCTCGGCATCGGCTTGGTGATCCGCAAGGGCATCGGCGGGTCGAAGGACTTCTTCGAATCGGGGCGCGCGCTGCCGGCCTGGATCTGCGCGCTGGGGTTCATCGGCGCCAACCTCGGCGCGCAGGAAGTGATGGGGATGGCCGCCTCGGGGGCCAAGTACGGCCTCATGACCAGCCACTTCTATTGGCTGGGCGCCATTCCGGCCATGGTGTTCGTGGCGGTCTTCATGATGCCGTTCTATTACGGCTCGAAGGCGCGCTCGGTGCCGGAGTACCTCAAGCTGCGCTTCGACGAGAAGACGCGCGGCTTGAACGCCGTGACGTTCGCCTGCATGACCGTCATGTCGTCGGGGATCTCGATGTACGCGCTCGCCACGCTGCTGCGCGCGATCCTGGGCTGGAATCTGCACCTGTGCATCGCCGCCTCGGGCGTCGTGGTGCTGATCTACATCTTCACGGGCGGGCTGCGGTCGGCCATCTACAAGGAGGTGCTGCAGTTCTTCTTGATCGTGTTCGGGTTTCTGCCGCTGGTGCTGCTCGGGCTCAAGCAGGTCGGCGGTTGGCCGGGCCTCACCCGCCGACTGGCGATCGTCGCCGTGCGCAACGGCATGCCGGAAGGCGCCTGGTCGCACTCGTGGAAATTCGTTGGTTCGGCGCAATCCAACCCGATGGGCGTCGAATGGTTCGGGCTGGTCATGGGACTCGGCTTCGTCCTGTCGTTCGGCTATTGGTGCACCGACTTCCTGGTGGTTCAGCGCGCCATGGCGGCCAAAGACATGGGCGCCGCCCGGCGGACGCCGATCATCGCGGCGATTCCCAAGATGTTGTTTCCGTTCTTGGTGATCCTGCCGGGCATGTTGGCCATCGCGCTCACCACCGACGCCGGCGGCGGCGCGCACTTCTCGTTGCCGAGCAAGGGCGGCAGCCTCAACTACGACATGGTGGTGCCGGCCATGCTAGCCCATTACTTTCCGAGCGGCTTGCTCGGGCTGGGACTGACGGCGCTGATCGCGTCGTTCATGTCGGGGATGGCTGGTAACGTTACCGCCTTCAACACCGTCTGGACCTACGACATCTATCAGAGCTACATCCGGCCGCAGGCCAGCGACGCGCACTATCTGGCCGTCGGGCGGGCCGCTACCGTGGCGGGCATCGCGGCCAGCGTCGCCTGCGCGTACACGGCGGCCAAGTTCAACAACATCATGGACGTTCTGCAGCTGGTGTTCGCGTTCGTCAACGCGCCGCTGTTCGCGACCTTCTTGCTCGGGATGTTCTGGCGGCGGACGACCGGACACGGGGCCTTCCTCGGTCTCTTGGCGGGCACGGCGGCGGCCGCCGTCCACCACGGTTTGTCGTTGCCGACGGGTGCCGAGGTGGGGATCAAGGGCGGTTGGTTGTCGGTCGTGCACCCGTACCCGAGCGAGATGGCGCAGAACTTCTGGACCGCGATCTGGGCGTTCAGTGCCTGCTTCGTGGCCACGGTGATCGTTTCACTCGCGACCAAACAACAGAAGTCCGATGAGGAGCTGACCGGCCTGGTGTATGCGCTGACGCCCAAGCTGAAGGAAGAGGACGTGGCTTGGTATCAGCGGCCGGCCATCCTCGGCGTGGGTGTGTTGACGCTGGCTTTGGTCTTGAACATCGTCTTCTGGTGAAGGGACGCCGGGATGGATCTCGACATACGGCTGCCGATCGGCCTGATGTTCTCGGTCTTCGGCCTGTTGCTGGCCGCTTTTGGGCTCATTTCCGATCCGGTCATCTACGCGGAGCACTCACTCGGCATCAACGTCAACCTGGATTGGGGCCTCGTGCTCCTGGCCTTCGGTGCGACGATGTTGCTGGTGGCCCTTCGCGCCCGGCGCTCCCAGCAGGTCAGGTCTCCGCGACGACCGGGTTCGTGAGCTGGCCGATCGCCTCGATCTCGATGGTCACGATGTCGCCGGGCTTGAGCCAGCGGGGCGGCTTTTGGGCCATGCCGACGCCGCTGGGGGTTCCGGTCAGGATGACGGTGCCGGGCACCAGCGTGGTGCTGCCGCTCAGAAACTCGATCAGGCGCGGCACGTCGAAGATCATGTCGGCGGTGGTTTCATCCTGCACACGCTCGCCGTTCAGGATGGTGGCGATCTTGAGCGCGTTGGGGTTGGGGATCTCGTCCGGCGTGACCAGGCAGGGGCCAAGCGGCGCGAAGGTGTCGAAGGTCTTGCCGCGGCACCACTGGCCGCCGCCGTTGCGGATCTGCCAGTCGCGCGCCGAGACGTCGTTGGCGCAGGTGTAGCCGAGCACGTAGTCGAGGGCCCGCTCGCGCGACACGTTCTTGCAGGCCCGCCCGATCACGACCGCCAGCTCGCACTCGTAGTCGACCTCGCTGCTCGGCAGGTGGCCCGGAATGACGATCGGCGCGCCGGGATCCTGAACGGCGTTGACCCCCTTGAAGAACAGGATCGGGTACTCCGGGATCTTGGCGTTGGTCTCCGCGGCGTGGCGCCGATAGTTGAGCCCGATGCAGAGAAACTGTTGGGGCCCGATGGGCGCCAATAGACGCTGGACCTCGGCGACCTTCTTTGTGACCGCGTAGTCACCGAAGAGGTCGCCTTCGATTTGACTCACGCGCCCGTCGGTTTCGGCTCCGTAGTGCGCGCTCCCGGCGCGGTCGAGATAACGAACGATTTTCATGTCGAGAGGATCTCCTTCCAGATCGACCCAGCGGGATAACTGTACGCCTCCCGCGAGCCGGTTTTATGGTGATGCTGGCCCCCGCCGCCGTCGGAACCGTCAAGATGGCTGGGCGGACTCATTTTCCCGCGCTCCAGCCGCCGTCTACCATGAGACTGCTCCCGGTCACGATGGCGCCGGGCGACGCCAACTCTATCGGCAGGATCTGATCTCTTCGGCGGACTTGGCGGGAAACAGATCGGTCGTCGCTCCCTCCGCCGTCGTTTCGGTCGCCGAAAGGACGAGCCGACCGGTCTGCCCATCCGCGAAAATATCGCGCCGGATTTCGTAACGCGCACCAGGCTTCAGGTGAAGGGCGTAGATCGTATTCGGGAACTGTCCGGTCCAATACATGCCGCCCGACAGCGTGTTGCCATCGGCGACCATCCGGCGGTCCAGCTCGACGACGTGACACCCCGGCAACAGCTCGAACCGCCCACCCCGATCGACCACCTCTTGCCCGTCGATCTTCTCGATGGGACCGGAGACTTGGGCGATCTGGTCGCGCGGCAGCCGCGCCGTCGCCGCGTTGGGGTAGAGCGGCACGCCCGGCGCGTCGATCCCGAGATGGCAGGCCAGGGGGAGGGTGGCTCCTGCGATCGCGAGAAATGCCCAACGTCCGCGCGGCAACCAACGAATCAAGCGGACCTCCACCGTCTACAGTTCACGCTGTCCGAACCCCGCGTGCCGTGTCCGTCTCACCGATAGTCTAGCAGGGCGACCTACTCGCCCGGGCCGTGTACGCCTTCGATCGGCGCGCGACCTGGCGGGCGGCCGGCCAATCCCCGCTGTTGAAGGCCGGCTGGCTGCAGCAGGTCTGATCTTCTGGAAAGGTTACCTCGCACTCCAGATGCTCCAGCACCTCGACCGTCGCCCGCGCCACGTCGTGGAAGTACGCATCCGCGAGGCAGGTCGCCATGAGGGAACCTTGCTCATGGACGTACTTTCACACGTACAGCTAACGGTACCATTACCGCGAGACTGGCAAGAGCCAAAGGGACGGGCGTTGGGCAGCGCGGGCCACGATGAGTCGCGGATGGCCTGCGCGAAATAGGACGATCAGCCTTCGAAATCCAAGTTCTTCGGCCTCGGAGCAACGTGGGGTTGCGTCGGACTAAAACTTCACCTCGACCGCCGCGCCCCCGTAACGAACCGTCTGGTCCGCCTTGGGCGTGAACGTGAACCCGACCGGCTTGCCCTTTGACACGACCACCACCTCGAACGTCCGTTCCTTTCGCATGCCCGGGAAGGAGCCCTCGCGTTTGCCGATTGTGAGCGTCTTGGTGGCGTCGTTCCAGCGCAACGGAATCCGCGCAAGCGCGCCCTTTTCGTAGCCGTAGGTCAACCCGTCGTCCTCATACAACGTGAACTCGCCGTCGGCGCCGGCGTAGACCCACAGCGTGATCGGGTCGGCGGGCCTCTCGTCGGTGTACATGATCTCCGGGCCGGTCGGAACGATCGCCCCGGCGCGCACGTGAACCGGCATCGAGTCGTACGGCGCGGGGGCGTCGATCGTCTTCCCACCCGCCACCATCGCGCCGCTCCACAAGTCGTACCATCCCGGCGCGTGCGGCAAATAGACCGCCCGGCTGCGCGCCTTGAAGGTCGTCACCGGGCTGACCAGGAAGGCCGGGCCGAACATGTACTCGTCGCTGACGTCGCGCGCCTTGGCGTCGCCGCGGAAGTCCATGACCAGCGGCCGCATGATGGTGCTGCCGTCGTGCGTGACGGCGCCGGCCAGCGAGTAGATGTAGGGCAGCAAACGGTACCGGATGCGGTCGAAATTCAGCTCGGTCTTGTAGGCGGCGTGGTTTTCGCCGCCGAGCTCCCACATCTCGCGCTTGGGCGCTTCGCCGTGCACGCGCAGGAGCGGAACGAAGGTGCCGAACTGGAACCAGCGGACGTTCAGCTCGCGCCACTCTTCCAGATCTTCGGACGTCGGGTGCTCGGTCGAGAAGCGCGCCGGGACGGCGAAGCCGCCGATGTCCATGCTCCAGTACGGGACTCCCGAGACCGACAACCCCAGCCCGGCCGGGATTTGGGCGCGCAGCGCCGTCCAGGTCGAGGTGATGTCCCCCGACCAGACCGCTGCGCCGTAGTGCTGCTGACCGGCGAACGCCGAGCGCGTGAGAATGAAGACCCGCTGGTCCGGCGCCGCAGTCCGCTGACCTTCGTAGACCGTCCGGCTGTTGACCAGCGAGTAGGCGTTGAGCATGCGCGCCCCCGAGCCGAGCGCCGTTGGGTTCATGTG
>DASRLC010000129.1:0-4891 GCA_035648655.1 Polyangia bacterium | reverse complement strand
GGCGAGGGCGGCGAGGGCGGCGAGGGCGGATTGGCGGGGTGGGTCATGTCGGGCGTCGCATCATACGATCCGATTGACCCGATCGGTCGCCCCGGGCGATGCTCAGCGTGCGGTGCACGTGCCCTCCCCGCTTCGTCTGCCGATTCTGCTCGTTTGCGCGGAGCTCGCGCTCGGGGCGCTGGGCAGTCACGCTGCGCGCGCGGCCGGCGAGGCCCGGATCCAGGACGTCGAGGACTCACTCGGCCACGACCAGTCATTCAAGGTGCGGGTCGAGGCTGCGCTGATCCTGGGCCGCCTGCACCAGATGCGCTCGGTGCCGGTCCTGGTCGGCGCCCTGCGAGATCCCCAGCCCGGCGTGCGCGCGGCGGCGGCGGACGCGTTGGGCGAGATCGGCTCACTGCTGCCGCGCGACGCGCTGGTGTCGGCGCTGCGCGATCCGGAGGCGACCGTGCGGCGAGCCGCCCGCGCGGCCCTACGCCGCCTGGGCGCCACCGACGAAGGCGCACCCCGCGAGCCTGGCGAGGCCACCATCCGCGCCCACACCGCCGTGAAACCGTCGTTCGAGATCAAGACGGTCGGAGATCCCGAGCACCGGGCGGGCCCCGCGCTGCGCAGCCACATGCGCGACTTCCTGGTCGATCAGCTCCGGCCTTTCGGCGACATCGAGCCCGGCGATCACCGGGGGACCTACGCCATCGACGGCGTCATCAAGAACCTGTCACAGGCCACCACCCGCCGCGACGTGGAGGTAAATTGCGTCGTGCAGCTGGTGGTCAGCCGGCAACCGAGCGGCGGCGTTTTCATGCTCACCAATGGCGAAGCCACCGTGCAGAAGCCCAAGCTGCAGTGGCGGCCGCAGCTCCGTCCCAGCATGGAGCTGGAGGCGCTGGAAGCCGCCGTGCGCGGGGCCAGCGAAGATCTGGTGACGCAGCTCGCGCGCCAGTAACGCTGGCCCGCACCTTATCGCGCGCGCGACGACGGGCTTCACCCGGCGGCGCTCTTGGCGGGGGATCTAAAGGACCCTCTGAGGGTCCTTTGCTTGGCGAACGCACGTCGGTGGTTTTCGTGTAGTGTCGCCGCATGGAGGACGCGGCGCCCGCGGCTCGAACCAAGGTTCGGGTGCTGCCGCCCGCGCTGGCCGATCAGATCGCCGCCGGCGAGGTGGTCGAGCGGCCGGCCTCGGTGGTCAAGGAGCTGGTCGAAAACGCGCTCGACGCGGGCGCGCGCCGCATCGATGTCGAGATCGAGGCCGGCGGACGACGGCTCATACGGGTGGTCGACGACGGCGGCGGGATGTGGCCAGACGACGCTCGGCTGGCGCTGCGCCGCCACGCCACCTCCAAGATCTCGGCCGCCGAGGATTTGTGGGGCCTGACCACCTTCGGATTTCGGGGCGAGGCGCTCCCCTCGATCGCCGCCGTCTCGCGGTTGACGCTGACCACCCGCCCCCCGGACGCGGAGGTGGGCTGGCAGCTCACCGTCGAGGCCGGCGTCGAGACCGACGCGCGCCAGGCCGGTGTCCCGCCGGGGACCCAGGTGGAGGTGCGCGATCTGTTCTTCAACACCCCCGCCCGCGCCAAGTTCCTCAAGGCCGAGGCCACCGAGACGGCCAACATCTCGGAAGCGATACTGCGGTTGGCGGTGGCGCACCCGACGGCGCATTTTCGGTTGCGCGTTTCCGGGCGGGTGGCGCTCGATCTGCCGGTTCACCGCGATCTCGCCGAGCGCGTGCGGGCGGCGCTGGCGCGGCGGGGCGCCAGCGTGCTGCACGAGGCGATGGGTGAGGAGAACGGCCACCGGGTGCGGGCGTTCCTGGCGGGTCCCGACGAAGTGTCGACCACCGCCCGCTCGACATTCCTGTTCGTGGGCGGGCGGTTCATCCGCGATCGGGCGCTGCTGCACGCGCTCGCGCTGGGCTACGGACCGCTGCTCGAAAAGGGGCGCTATCCGCTGGCGGCGCTGTTTCTCGAGCTACCGGGGGCCGATCTGGACATCAACGTCCACCCGCAGAAGCTGGAGGTGCGGTTCGCGCGGGCGCAGGAGGTCTACGCGGCCGTGCGCCATGTGGTCGGCGCCGCCATTGCCCGCGCGCCTTGGCTGAGCGCCGGCGCGACCACCCAGACCTTGCGGGCCTTCACGCGACCTCCGAGCTACCGGCCAGCGCCCGACTTCGGCGGCGTGGGCGGCCAAGCGGACAGCCGATCGGACGGCCGGTTCGGCGACCGGTCGGACGATCCGGCCCGCCTCCTTTCGCGACCGGTCCAAAGCGCGTTGCCCTTGCGGGCGCGCGACGCCGACGACGCGGGCGAGACGGGGGCCGCCCGCGCCTTCCCCGGCAGTCTCCCAGCGCCCTCGGCCGGCGACGGTGGGCCGCGCTTCTTCGGTGCGCTCAACTACCTCGGCCAGATCCACCGCACCTACCTGGTCTGCGAGGCGGCCGAGGAGCTGGTCCTCATCGATCAACATGCGGCCCATGAGCGGGTGGCCTACGCGCGCCTGCGCAACGCCCACGCCCGCCGCGAGATCGCGCGCCAGCGGCTGCTCTTCCCGATCCCGATCGAGGTCGGCGAGACCGCGGCCGCCGCGGTCAACAGCGAGATGCTGGGCGCGCTGGGCTTCGAAGTGGAGCCGCACGCGCCGGGGGTGGTCATGCTGCGCGCCATGCCCGAGCCGCTCAAAGACGCCGATCCGAAGCCGCTCTTGCGCGAGGTGCTGGCCGAGCTGGCCGAAGGTACGCCGCTCGGCAGCGGCGACCTGGAGCGGGTCGACCACCTGCTGGCGACCCTCGCGTGCCACAGCGTCGTGCGCGCGGGCGACGTGCTGGGGCGGCCGGCCGTGCTGGCGCTGCTGGCGCAGCTCGATGACGTCGACCTCCGCTCCCACTGCCCGCACGGCAGGCCGGTGATGCTGCGGTTGCCGATCGCCGAGATCGAGCGGCGGTTTGGCCGTGCCTGAAACCGACAGCGCGGGCGACACCGCGCCGGTTCGTTTCGTGGCGGTCCTCGGCCCGACCGCCTCGGGTAAAAGCGCGCTCGGTCTGGCGCTGGCCGAGCGACTGGGCGGCGAGATCGTCGCCTGCGACTCGCAGCAGGTCTATGTCGGCATGGACATCGGCACCGACAAACCCACCCGCGAGCACCGCCGGCGCGTCCCGCACCACGCCCTCGATCTGTGCCACCCCGACCAACCTTTTCACGCCGCGCGCTGGGCGGCGCTGGCCCGCACCGCCATCAAGGGCATCGCGGGCCGGGGGCGGCTGCCGGTCGTCGTGGGCGGCACGGGCCTCTACTACCGGGCGCTGACCGCCGGTCTCTTCGAGGCGCCGCCACCCGATCCGGGTCTGCGGGCGCGCCACCGCGAGCTGGTCGAGCGGGAGGGGATCGGGGCGCTGCGCGCCCGCCTGACGGCTGTCGATCCGGAAGCGGCGGCCGCCATCGCGGCGCGCGACTTCGTGCGGTTGAGCCGAGCGCTGGAGATCTTCGAGCAGACCGGAGTCCCGATCACGACGCTGCGCCAGCAGGCGGCCCCGCCCCGCGATCTGGCACCGACGGTCCTGTTGCTGGATCCGCCGCTGGCAGAATCGCGGGCGCGGATCGCGGCGCGCGTGGACGCCATGCTGGCGGCCGGCTTCCTCGACGAGGTGCGCGCGCTGCACGCCGCCGAGTATGGCCCGACGCTGCGGCCGCTGCAGGCGCTCGGCTACAAACAAATGGGCGCCGTCTTGGCCGGTAAGGTGACGCAAGCCGAGGCCGCCGACGAGACGGTGCGCGCCACCGTCGCCTACGCCCGCCGACAGCGGACCTGGTTCCGCAAGGAGTCGGCCGCCGCGCGCTTCGCCGAGCCGCCCCCGCTCGAAACGGCGCTGGCCGTGCTGACCGCCGCGGGAATCGGCGGGGCGGAAGCTCGCGCCCCAAGCGACCGCACCAGGATGACCGGATGATCGGACCCGGGTGCGTGTTCTGCCAGATCCTCGCGGGCGAGCGCCCCGCGGCGTTCGTCGCCCGCGAAGAGGCGGCCCTGGCCTTCCTCGACGCCCGCCCGCTCTTCAAAGGGCACGTGCTGGTGGTACCGACCGAGCACACCGGCACCCTGCTCGATCTGCCGGACGGGCAGATCGGCCGGTTCTTTTCCGTGGTCAAGCGCGTCGCGCGCGCGGTCGAGCTCGGCCTGGGCGCCGACGGCACCTTCGTCGCGATGAACAACAAGGTCTCGCAGAGCGTGCCGCATCTGCACGTCCACGTGGTCCCACGGCGTCGCAAGGACGGCCTGCGCGGCTTCTTCTGGCCCCGCGATCCCTACGAGACCGACGTCGAACGCGACGGGTATGCGGCCCGGATCCGGGCGGCCTACTCATCGATCGCCAGCGGCACGTAGGGCCGCCAGCCGGTCAGGGCGTCGGCCGGCGGCGCCAGCGCAGCGCTGTAACCGCGATGCCGAGCTGGCGATGGTCGCCGGTCTTCTCGAGATCGGCCGGATTGGCCGCTTCCGGCAGATCGAAGCGCAGAGTGTTCTGCGCCTGGATCAATCGCGCTGGCACGATCAGCTCGTAGTTGGCGGTCCGGGGGCGATCGAGCTCCAAGGTTTGAATCTGCTGTGCGTTCAGCGTCACGACCGCCCGCTGCGCCGCCAACCTCCCACCACCTAGGTATGGACGGGCGGCCAACTGCAGCACGAGCTCGGTGGCGCCCGGCGGCGGTCCGGCGAACCTCACGATCGCGTGGGCGCCGTCGGTCCAGCGCCAGCTCCCCTCGTGCCCCGACCACCCGCGGCCCAGGTAACGCGCGCTTTCGTCGCCACCGAAGGCGAGCCCCTCGGTCGGCAGCGGCGGGAACGGACCGGCGGGATCGACGAACGGTGCCAAGAATTGCGGACGCTGCCAGCTCCACAGACG
>DASRLC010000128.1:0-10967 GCA_035648655.1 Polyangia bacterium | reverse complement strand
GTGCCCACGTTGACGGCGGCGGTGACGAAGATGAGGCCGCCCAGGTTGAACCAGCCGGTGGCCCAGCCCCAGCCCGTCCCGCCGAGGATCGCGCTCCAGTGGTAAAGGCCGCCCGCGGTCGGGAAGGCCGAGGCGATCTGGGCCATGCAGAGCGCGACGACGAACGAGAACGCGACCCCCAGCGGCCACACGATGCCGGCGGCCGCGCCGCCCACCGCGCTCAGCCCCAGCTGCAGCGAGGTGATACCGCCCGCCAGGATACAGATGGTCGAGAACGAGATCGCGAAGTTAGAAAAGGCGCCCATCCGGCGCCGCAGCTCTTGCGTGTACCCGAGGCGGCGCAAGAGGGCGACGTCGTCGGCGACGTCCGCCACTCGGTCGGCCGCGGTCTCCGATTTTCGGAGCCCGTCCTCGTCGCCATCGCCCGCCATGGGGCCTGCATAACGCGCCGGAAGGGCCACCGACAACCGGTGGAACGCCGACGCTGGGGCAGCCCGCTACGCTCAGTCGCTCGGAGCCACGTCGATGGCCGGCACGGCCTCGGCGAAGCGCTCGGCGAAGTGCTCGGCGCTGCGCGCGGTGGCGACGTCGAGGCCGAAGTCGGGCAGCGGGGCGGGCGCCGCCAGCTTGGCGAACAGCTCGTCGATCTCGCGCCGGGCCAAGCCGTTCTTTTCGAGCGCCGGGCGGTCGAGACGCCCCGCGGTGGCCGAGAGGCCGTCGCCGTCGACTCGGACCAGCTCGCGCAGCGACTCGAGCTCGCCGCGCGACAGGTGGGTCCCGCGCACGTCGTAGTCGATCCAGGCCTCGTACGACAGCGGCGCCACCCGTTTGAGCATCCCCGCCATCACGCGGCCGTACGCCTGGATCTCCCACTGCGCGTGGGCGTCGACCCGCAGGGTCAGGAAGTGCAGCAGGTTGTGCAGATCGATCTTCCAGTACCACTGCGTGTAGGTCGACAGTGGCAGATCGATGCGCGCCAGCTCGCGCGCCACCTCGTTGGTCGTGAGCCAGGTGTACGCTTCGGTGCTCTCGCGGCGGATCGACTCCCAACGCCGCAGCGCCTCGGCGTGTACGTCCGGCCCGACCGGCTGGCCGCTGCGCCCCTGGTTGTTGCGGCGGCTCTGGGTCTGAAGCTGCTCGGCGTCCGGTTTGTAGAACAGCATCGGCATCAGCGAGTAGCGGCCGGAGTATTCGTTCACATTGGCGGTCCGATGGCGGATCCACTGCCGCGCGATGAACATGGGCATGCAGCAGTGGAACTTCAGCTCCACCATCTCACTGGGCGTCGTGTGCTTGTGGCGCCGCAGATAGCGCAGCAGGCCGCGGGTCAGGCTCTGCTTGCGGGTGCCGTAGCCGTAGCTGACGCGCGCGGCGCGTTCGATGCACCCGTCGGTGCCGAGGTAATCGACCAGCGACACGAAGCCATGGTCGAGCACGGGGAAGTAAAGGCCCAGGATCTCTTCGGCCGCTTCACTGGTCGGTCGCTTGGTCTCCGCCACGGGCGCCGACGTTAGCATCTACCGCGCGCATTTACCGCGTCCTTCCCGCGCCAAGCTTGCAGCCGCCCGGCGACCCGCTAAGGTGAGGTGATCATGGGTGAGCGTGTTCCGCTGGGGGTGCTGTTTCCGCTGCGGGTCCTGTGCGGCCTGATCCTGGTCCTCGAGGGCTGGGGAAAGCTGCAATCCGGGTGGCTACACGGCACCGCGCTGCTCGGCATGCTGGACGGCTGGATCGCCGACGGGAAGACCTACCATTTCTTTCTGCCGGTCGTGGAAGCGGCGCGGGCCCATCCCAAGATCTTCGGCGCGCTCATCACCAGCGGCGAGCTGATCATCGGCGCGTCGATGCTGATCGGTTTGTTGACGCGAGCGGGCGCCTTCTTGGGCGCGCTCATGCTGTACTCGATCGCCTTCGCTTCCGGCCAGGGGCTGGCCCCGCCCGGCAACGCGGTGCTGATGGCCGCCATCTTCACGATCTTCATCCTGGCCCCGCCCGGGCGCGTGCTCGGCCTCGACGCCGCGCTGCGCGCCCGGCTGCCGCGCTGGATGGTCTAGCGCCCGGACGCGCTATACTCGAAGCATGATGGGCTTCGACATGGGCTGGCTTCTCGCCTCGCTGATCGTGTCGTCGATCGGGTACATCCTTTTCAACTACGGCCGCAAGCAACGCCGCGCGCCGCAGGCGGTGGCCGGGATCGCGATGCTGGTCTATCCGTACTTCGTCCACAACCTGCTGGTGATGACGGGGGTGACCGCCGGTCTCTCCGTCCTCTTGTGGTTCGCGGTCTACCTCGGGCTCTAGCGGCCGGCGAGCGGAACCCATCGGCGTCAGCGTCCGCGAAGCTGTGAAAGATCTCGGACCGCGCCCCTGGCTGCGCTGGTCGTCATCAGGGCGTACGCGCGGAGGGCTTCGGAGATCTTGCGGTCGCGGTTCGGCCGCCAGGCGTCGGCGCCGCGCGCCTCCATGGTCGAGCGGCGCTGGGCGAGCGCCGCGGCGTCGACCAGCACGTCGATGCGCCGCGCGGGGATGTCGATGCGGATGCGATCGCCTTCCTCGATGAGCCCGATGGCGCCACCTTCGCCGGCCTCGGGCGAGACGTGGCCGATGCTGAGGCCCGACGTCCCGCCGGAGAAGCGACCATCGGTGATGAGGGCGCACGCCTTTCCGAGTCCCTTCCCCTTGAGGAAGGAGGTGGGGTAGAGCATCTCCTGCATGCCGGGGCCGCCCTTCGGGCCTTCGTAGACGATCACCACCACGTCGCCGGGGCGGATCCGATCGGCGACGATCGCGTCGGTGGCGGCGTCTTGGGAGTGGAAGACGCGGGCCGGACCCTCGAACTTCAGGGCCGAAGCATCGACGCCGGCGGTCTTCACGATGCAGCCATCTTCGGCGATGTTGCCGTGGAGCACGGCCAGGCCCCCGTCCTTACTATACGCGTGCGCCACGTCGCGGATGCAGCCGTGCGCGAGGTCCGCGTCGGGCTCGGCGAAGTATTTGTCCTGCGAGAAGGCGATCTTGGTTGCGACGCCACCCGGGGCGGCCAGCGTCCGCTGCCGCGCTTCGGGGGTTGCGGTCGGGCGGTGGATGTCGTTGATGTCGATGGCGGCGCCGAGGCTCTCCCCGTGGACGGTCTTCACGTCACGGTGGATGAGACCGGCGCGATCGAGCTGGCCCAGGATTGTGAAGATGCCACCGGCGCGGTGCACGTCTTCGACGTGGTACGACGACGACGGCGCCACCTTGCAGATGTTGGGGACGCGGAGCGAGAGCCGATCGATGTCGGCCATCGTGAACTTGACGCCCGCCTCGTGGGCGATCGCCAGGATGTGCAGCACCGTGTTGGTCGAGCCGCCCATCGCGATGTCGAGAGTCATCGCGTTCTCGAAGGCTTCGAACGTGGCCACGCTCCTGGGGAGCGCGGAGGCGTCGCCGCCGACGTAGTGCTGCTTGGCCAACTCGACGATCCGGCGCCCGGCCGCCTGGAATAGCTCCCAACGCCGCGCATGGGTCGCCAGCAGGGTGCCGTTCCCCGGCAGGGCCAGGCCGAGGGCCTCGTTGAGGCAGTTCATGCTGTTCGCGGTGAACATGCCCGAGCACGAGCCGCAGGTCGGGCAGGCCGAGCGCTCCATCTCGCCGAGCTCGGCGTCGCTCACCTTCGCGTCGCTCGACGCGATCATCGAGTCGATGAGATCGAGCTTCCGTATCGTTGGTTGGAGTTGCGGCTTGCCATCTCGGTCGTGCGTGCCGACCAGCTTGCCCGCCTCCATCGGACCGCCGGAGACGAAGATGGTCGGGATGTCGAGGCGCATCGCCGCCATCAGCATTCCGGGCGTGATCTTGTCGCAGTTGGAGATGCAGACCAGGGCATCGGCGCAGTGGGCGTTCACCATGTACTCGACGCTGTCGGCGATGAGGTCGCGGCTCGGCAACGAGTAGAGCATCCCGCCGTGACCCATGGCGATACCGTCGTCGATCGCGATCGTGTTGAACTCCACGCCCCACCCGCCGGCCGCGTCGATCACCGTCTTGACCCGCTGCCCGACGTCGTGGAGGTGGACGTGGCCGGGCACGAACTGCGTGAAGCTGTTGGCGATGGCGACGATGGGCTTTTCGAAGTCGGCATCTTTCATCCCGGTCGCGCGCCAGAGCGAGCGCGCGCCGGCCATGTTTCGTCCCTGCGTCGAGGTGCGGCTGCGGTACCCGTTGCTGCTCATGCGCCTTACTTTCCCCGAGTGCGGGGGGTTCGTCCAGCCACGAGACGCCCCTGGCGTCCGGCCGGCGGCTTTTCGACCGCCTCTGACTCAGGTGCGCTCGGGTGACAGCTCGTCTTCGGGGGCCAATTTTTCCAGCAGTAGACGCAGCGCGGTCTGCTCCTTGTGGGTCAATCGAGACATCACGGCTTCGATCCCCGCCACCACCTTGGGATGGGCGCGGGCCAGCAGCTCGGCGCCGCTGGGGGTGGCCGCCACCAGCACGCGGCGGTGGTCGTCTGGATCGCGTCGGCGCACCACCAGACCTTCGGCGTCGAGCTCGGTCACCCGCCGGCACAAGGCGGCCGGCTCCAGCTCGATCTGCCGCGCCAGATCGAGCTGATTGAGCTCCCCGTGCTCCGTCACGCGGCGGATGATCTGAACGGTGTGCAGCGAGGTGCCGAGGGGCTCGAGGCACTCCCGGATCGCGTTCCCGATCTGGCGACGGGCGCGTTTGATCAGCTTCGCGAGGACATAGGCGCTCTGTTCTCGGTCCGACACCGCCAGATTATGAGAACAATCGTTGTCTTGTCAACGATTGTCGGCTATGGACACGACCATCGGGCGGCCGGGGCGCGGGCCGTTCTCAATAACAACCGCCCGAGCCCCAGACCAACAACCGAGCGAGTAACCGATGCGGAGCGGCGACATCCTAGGCGGCACCATCCGATGACGAGACCGACACGCCCAATCCTCTGGACCGCTCTGTTGCTGGTGGCAGGCCCCTTGGGGGCCGGTTGCACCGAAAGCAAAGCCAAGACGGCGCCCCCGCCGCCCTCGGTGCTGGTGAGCCCGGTCGGCCGTCGAGACGTGGCGCTTTACTTGGAAGCCGTCGGGAATCTCGACGGATACGTGAACGCCGAGATCCGGGCGCGCGTGCGGGGGATACTCCAGGCCCAGAAGTACAAGGACGGATCGACCGTCAAGCAAGGGGCGCTCCTCTTCACCATCGATCGCGCCGAGTATCAGGCCGCGTTCGATTCCGCCAAGGCCGCCCTGGCCCGCGCCGAGACTGCGCAGGGACACAACAAGGCCCAGCTGGCCCGGCGCAAAGATCTGAACGCCGCCAGCGTGGTGAGCCGGCAAGAGCTCGAGGACGCGGAGGCCGCCGCGCACGACGCCGACGACCAGGTCCACGCGGCGACCGCCCAGCTCCGTCAGGCCGAGTTGAATCTGTCGTATACGGAGATCCGGTCTCCGGTGACGGGCGTCGCGGGCCTGGCGCAGGTGCGGGTCGGAAACCTAGTTGGTCAGGACGGGCCGACCCTGCTCACCACCGTTTCGCAGGTGGAGCCGATCCGGGTCAACTTCCCGCTCAGCGAGGTCGACTACATCCGCTCCGCCGATCGTCTCAAGCAGCTCGACGGGCGCGATCGCGCCTGGGCCGAAAAGCAGTTCGCCAAGATGGCGCGCGGCGAAAAGGTCGACGACAGTCTGGAGCTGCTGTTATCGGACGGGTCGGTGTATCCGCACCGCGGCGTGATCGTGGCGGCCAACCGGCAGGTCGATACCTCGACCGGGACGATCCAACTCCAGGCGCTGTTCCCGAATCCGGGGAACTTCCTGCGGCCCGGCCAATATGGACGGGTGCGCTGGCGCCGACTCGACGCGGGGGCCAACGCTTTGGTGGTCCCCGACAGCGCGCTCATCCAGGTGCAGGGGAGCTACTCGCTGGCGGTGGTCGGCGCCGACAACAAGGTGAAGCTTCGAAGGGTCGAGGTGGGCCCGACGGCCGGCGCGGTCCGGATCATTACTTCGGGCGTCGAGCCCGGCGACCGGGTGGTGGTCGACGGCGTTCAGAAGGTCAGCGACGGCACGACGGTCGTCGCCGCGGAGGCGCCACCCGCGGACCCCGCGGCGGAGCGCCATTGAGGAGGTCGCCGTGATTTCGGCCTTCTTCATTCGGCGCCCGATCGTCGCGATCGTGATCGCCATCCTGACCGTGCTGATCGGCGCGGTGTCGCTGGTCGGGCTGCCGATCGCGCAGTTCCCGCAGATCATCCCGCCGCAGATCAACCTGACCACCACCTTCACCGGTGCCGACGCCACGACGATCGAGCAGTCGGTGGCGACGCCGATCGAGCAGCAGGTCAACGGCGTCGACAACATGCTCTACATCCAGTCGACCAACGCCAACGACGGCACCATGACCCAGCGGGTGACCTTCGACGTCGGGACCAACATCGACATCGACAACGTTCTGGTCCAGAACCGCTTCTCGCAGGCGCAGACCTTCCTGCCTCAGGACGTCAAGAACTTCGGCGTCACGATCAAGAAGTCGCTGGCGTTTCCGCTGATCGTCGTCTCGCTCTACTCGCCCGACGGGCGCTACGACGCTTCGTTTCTGACCAACTATGCGACCATCAACATCAACGACGCGCTCCTGCGCATCCGTGGGATCGGCGACATCCGGAACCTGGGCGCCTCCGACTACGCCATGCGGATCTGGCTCAACCCGGACGTGCTGGCGCGCCTGGGCCTGACCGTCACCGACGTGGCGAACGCGGTCCGCGCCCAGAACATCGTCAATCCGGCGGGGCAGGTGGGCGCCGAGCCGGCCCCGCCCGGACAGCAGTTCACCTACACCGTGCGCGCGCAGGGGCGATTGGTGACGCCGGAGGAGTTCGGCGACGTCATCGTGCGCGAGAACCCCGACGGCTCGCTGGTGCGGGTGCGCGACGTGGCCCGCATCGAGATGGGATCGCTCAACTACGCGCAGGTGGGGGCGTTCAACGGCCGGCCGGCCGGGGTGGTGGCGGCCTTCCAGTTGCCCGGATCGAATGCGCTCGACGTCGCCTCGGCGGTGCGCGCCACGATGGTCGACCTCAAGAAGCACTTCCCACCCGGCATGGACTACGAGGTCTCGCTCGACACCACCGCGCCCGTGCGGGCCGGCATCGAAGAAATTCTCATCACCCTGGCCGAGGCCATCGGCCTGGTGGTCCTGGTGGTGTTCATCTTCTTACAGAGCTGGCGTGCCACGCTGATCCCGCTGCTCACGGTGCCGGTCTCGCTGGTCGGGGTATTCGCGGTGTTTCCCTTCCTGGGGTTCTCGATCAACACGCTCTCGCTCTTCGCGCTGGTGCTGGCGATTGGCCTGGTGGTCGACGACGCCATCGTCGTGGTGGAGGCCGTCGAGCACCACATCGAAGAAGGGATGTCGCCGCGCGAGGCCACTTTTCAGGCGATGTCGGAGGTGCAGGCGCCGGTCATCGGGATCGCCCTGATTTTGGCGGCGGTCTTCATTCCGGTGGCGTTCATGGCCGGCATCACCGGCCGGCTCTATCAGCAGTTCGCGCTCACCATCGCGGTGTCGGTCTTGATCTCGGCGTTCAACGCGCTGACGCTCAGCCCGGCGCTGGCCGCTCTCTTGCTGCGCCCGCGCGGCCCGCGCACGGGCCTCCTGGGGCGCCTCGGCGACGGGTTCAATCGGTTCTTCGAACGCGTCACCCGCGGCTATGTGGGCGTGAACGCGCGGCTGGTCCGCAAGCTGGCCATCCCGCTGATTCTCCTGGCCGGGGTGGCGGGCGGCGCGGCGCTCATCGGCCGCAAGCTCCCCTCGGGGTTTCTGCCCGATGAGGACAACGGTTACGCGCTCATCGGTGTGCAGCTCCCGGACGCCGCCTCCTTGCAGCGGACCAAGGCGGTTTTCAAGAAGGTGGAAGCGATCCTGGGCAGCACCGAGGGGATTCGGACCTACAACACCATCGCCGGCTACAGCTTCTTCACCGGCTCCGCCGCCAGCTACGCCGGCACTGGGTTCATCGGATTCAAGCCCTGGGACGATCGCCGTCGGCCGGACCTCACCGCCAAGGCGATCGTCGGGAAGCTCAACGCCGCGTTCGCCAAGATCCCCGAGGCGCGGGTGTTCGCGCTCCTGCCGCCCGCCATCCCGGGGATCAGCGCGGCGGGCGGCTTCAGCATGTTCCTGCAGGACCGCAGCGGCGGGACGGTGCCGTTCCTGGCCGCCAACGTGAAACGCTTCGTCGATGCCGCCCGCAAGCGGCCCGAGCTGCAGAACGTGATCCCGAACTTCTCCCCGGCGGTGCCGCAGATCTTCGCGGAGGTCGACAAGGAGAAGGTAATGAAGCAGGGCGTCCCGATCGCCGACGTCTATGCCGCTCTACAGGCGTTCATGGGCGGCGCCTACATCAACGATTTCACGCGCTTCTCGCGGCAGTGGAAGGTGTTCCTCCAGGCGGATTCGAGCTACCGGCGGAGTCCGGACGATCTGAAGAAATTCTACGTGCGCAACGCCCAGGGGGGGATGGTGCCGCTCTCGGCGTTCGTCTCCATCCACACCACCACCGGTCCCGAGTACACGGTGCGCTTCAACCTGTTTCGTTCGGCCGAGATCATCGGGGCGGCGGCCCCGGGGTACAGCTCGGGTCAGGCCATCGCCGCGCTCGAAGAGGTGGCCGCTCAGACGCTGCCGCCGGAGATGGGCTACGCCTGGAATGCGCTTTCGTACCAGGAGAAGGTCGCGCAGGGCGGGACCGTGAAGGTGCTCGGCCTGTCGCTGGTGATCGTCTTCCTGATCCTGGCCGCGCTCTATGAAAGCTGGTCGCTCCCCTTCAGCGTTCTGCTCAGCACGCCGATCGCGGTGCTGGGCGCTTTCCTCGGCCTGCTGGCGCGTAAGTTCGACAGCAACGTCTACGCGCAGATCGGTCTGGTGATGCTGGTCGGCCTGACCGCCAAGAACGCCATCTTGATCGTCGAGTTCGCCAAGGAGCGGCTCAAACTGGGGCGCACCGTCATCGACGCGGCGCTGGAAGGGGCCCGGCTGCGGCTGCGCCCGATCCTCATGACGTCGTTCGCCTTCATCTTCGGATGCCTCCCGCTCTGGGTCGCCTCGGGCGCGGGCGCTGCTGCGCGCCAGATGCTCGGCACGACGGTGGTGGCCGGGATGTTGGCGGCGACGATGCTCGGCATCTTCTTCGTTCCGGCGCTGTTCGTATTCACCGAGCGCCTGGCTGGGCACTCGGATGTCGAGACCGGTTCGAAAGCGGACACGCCGCACGTGCTCCCCGATCCGAGCTTGCCGAAGTTGGCGGGCGCTCCCAGCTCACCCGCGACCGGTCTGGGCGACGCCGACGGCACGCGTTTGACCTCGGTGGAATAGATGGACCTTCTTCGTTTCGGATGGCTGCCCTGCGCCGCGGCGCTGCTCTCGGCCGGGGCGCAGGCCCAGATGGCGCCGCAGGATTTACCGGGGCCGACCGCGTCAGACCAACCTGGGGCTCCGCCGGCCGCGCCCGGCGCACCGACCCGCGCCGCCCCTCCGCTGCTCAAGGTGACCTGGCAGCAGGCGCTCGATCGCGCGCTGGCGCGCAATCCGTCCGCCGTGGTCGCCAATCAGGAGATCGCGCGGGCCTCCGCGCTGGTGCGCGAAGCGCGCGCCGCTTGGCTGCCGACGCTGATCGGCAACGGCAGCTACACCCGCATCGATTCGAATCGTGAGTTCGGCGGGGTGGTGACCACGCCCATCGGTCAGTGGAACGGGAACATCCAGCTCAACCTGCCGCTGGTCTCGCCTGTCGCTTGGGCCAACGACGCCCATGCGCAAGACGCGCGCGACATCGCCAAGGTGAACGCCGCCGACGTGCGCCGTCAGCTGGCGACCATGGTGGGCCGCGCCTACCTGACGGTGCTCCTGCAACACCGCCAGCTGGAGGTCGTCATTCGCGCGCGCGAGAACTCGCTCGCGCACTACGACTACGCGCACACCCGCCTGCAGCTCGGCCTCGGCAACGGCGTCGACGACGCGCGCGCCGAGCAGGAGCTCCGCACCGACGAAGCGCAGCTCAAGAACGCCCAGATCGCGCTGGTCCGGGCCCAGAGCGCGCTGGCCATTCTGCTCTCCGAGGAGAACTTGGTCGACGCGGTCGACGAGGTGGCGCTGGCGCCGGCGCCGACGTCGGACGCGGCGGTGGCCGACGCGCGCGCGCAGCGCGCCGACGTACGGGCGCTGCAAGCTCGGCGGGTGGCGACCACGCACCTGCGGCGCGACGACTGGGCCTACTACGCGCCGACCTTGCTCGTGCAGGCTGAGGCGTTCAAGGAGACCGAGACGGCGCTGCAACCTGGATCGGGATGGCAGGCGGCGCTCGTGCTCTCGATCCCCTTCTTCGACGGTGGCTTCAGGTACGGTGTGCAGCGGGAGCGGCGGGCCAGCGACGAAGAAGCGCGTGCCCAGCTCGAAGGTCTACTCCGCCAGGTGAGCGTCGAGGTCCGGACGACCTTCGAAGTCGTCCGAAACTCCGACGAAGGCCTCGAGGCGGCGCGCGCCGCCGCAGCCGCCGCGACCACCGCCGCGCTGCTGGCAGACAAGTCGTACCGCGGCGGGGCCAGCACCAACATCGAGGTCATCGACGCCGAGCGCCAGGCGCGCGACGCGGCGTCGCAAGTCGCCCTGGCGGAAGACGCCGCGCGACAGGCGCGCCTCGACCTGCTGCTGGCGACCGGCGCTTTCCCGTAGCCGAGCTGTCGTCATCGCCGCGGTCGGCGTCTCGCTGTGTGCGGTGGCGCCATCGCCGGAGACGGTCTTCGCACGATCGTTGGGCGCGTCGGCCGGCTTGACCGGAGCCCGCCCGGCGGTCTATTCCCTCGGGGTGGCGGTGAAATGGTCGGCCGAGGTGATGGGGCTCCTGAAGACGGGCGACGTGCGGGCGCTCCTGGCGCGCTACGCCGACCTGGCGCTGGCGGGGCTGGTGGTCT
>DASRLC010000127.1:0-4903 GCA_035648655.1 Polyangia bacterium | reverse complement strand
GGCTCATGACGATGCGTGAATTCTTCACGCGCCTGGTGCTGCCCAACCGCCGCAGAGACCGACGCTATCCCCGCGCCGTGAAGATCAAGATGAGCAATTACCCGAGAAAACGGCCTGCCAATGCTTAACCGAACGGCATTGATGCTAAGACCCACCTTTCGCGATTGTTGACCGAATTCGAGCGGCGCGGCGGCGAAGTGGTCATCACACGGGCTGGGAGGCCCGTCGCTCGATTGGTTCGACACGAGATTCACCGCCGGACACCGGTGTTCGGAGCGGATCGAGGCACTTTCAAGGTTCCAAACGACTTCGATGCTCCGCTGCCCGACTCTGGCAGGAGCCCCTCGACCGAGCCGCGTACTTGACCCGCATTTGGGCAAGGCGCGCGCCGCTCAAGACGATGCGCGGCTGAGCGTGATCATGCGGCCCCCGGAGCGCGACCCGCTGTGCTCAGACCTCGCAGTCGATGATGACGGTCGCGCCGCGGCCGTGGCGTAGGGGACCAGGTCGCCGCTGATCGGCTTGCCGTCGACGGTCAGCTTGGGAGCCCCGCCTTCGGCGCTGTTCTTGACGTGGATGCGGTACTCGGCGCCGCGGCACTTGCGGGTGACCGTGAACTTGCCGATCTCGGCGCCCAGGCAGGGGTGCACGCGCAGCCCGTCGAAGTCGGGCCGCACGCAAAGCAGGTATTGCGAGATGGCGACGGAGTTCCAGGCCGCCGTGCCGGTGAGCCAGGAGTTCTTGGCCTCGCCGTGGCGGACCGCGTCCTTGCCCGCGATCATCTGGGCATAGACGTAGGGCTCGAGGCGGTGGACCTCGCTCTGCTCTTCCGGGTGCGCCGCGCGATCTTCCAATTTCTATGAATGTGCAACGGCGGCGCGGTCGAATGCCAACCCGAACCTCTCGGCCGCTCGGCGCAGCGATCCGTCGAAGGACCAGAGCAGGTGCCTCTCGGTGTGCGCGCTCGCCACCAGATGCGCATCGACGTAGCCGAGTCGGCTGTTGGCGAGCTCGTGCCGATCGACGAAGGCCAGCAGGTCGTCGTGCGCCAACGCCGGGGCCCCGGTCAGCATTCCAAGATCCGCCAGCAGACCGTCGCGGCGGCCGCCGAGATTGCCGAGCATCAACTCTGCGAGAACGAAGGGGTGGACTTCGACCACGTTCTGCCCGAGCAAGCCGGCGAGCGGAGCCGACTCGGGCCGTTTCTTGAGGAACGCGATCCAGACGCTCGTGTCGACGCTGACAATCAACCCTTGGCCCGGCGGCGAGCGGGAGCCGAAGCCGTCGGGACCGCGCCAAACATTGCCCCCAATCGGCGCGCCGCGTGCTCGCGGAGGAGCGCTTTCAACGCTGTCTCGATGACGAAGGTCTTGGTGTAGACCGGCACCGCTTCCTTCTTCTCCAGATGCTCCGCAGCGACGGCATTGGTCGCCTGCCGGAGCAGGTCATCATCGATGTCGAGGGTGGTGCGCATGCATATAAATGTATCTGCAGTATCTGCGGCGTCAAGACCCTGGAATCTGGCGGTCCCACTCGAGGATCCTGCGCGGCTGAGGTTGCCTTAGTCCACTACTTAGTCCATATTATTGGTGTGAAGTCGGTCAACGTGCACGATGCCAAGACGCACTTCTCTCGCCTGTTGGGCGAGGTCGAGCGGGGCGGCGAGGTGATCATAGCGCGGGCTGGAAAACCCATCGCCAGGCTGGTTCCGCACGAGAGCCGCCGTCCGGCGCCCGTGTTCGGAGCCGATCGGGGTACCGTCAAGGTTCCGGAAGACTTCGATGTGCCGCTGCCCGATCTCGCAGCCGCCTTTGAAGGCCGCTCCCGTTGAAGGTGCTGATCGACACGCACTGCTGGCTTTGGCTCTGCTCCGAGCCTGAACGTTTCTCGAAGTCCACCCTGGAGCGCCTTGCCGATCGCGAGACGGAGCGGCTCATTTCCTCTGCCAGCGTCTGGGAGATCGTGATCAAGCATGGCATCGGAAAGCTTCCGCTTCCGGTTGCACCGCCCGCATTCGTTCCTTCGCGGCTCGAGGCCACGCAGACGGATGTTCTGTCCATTTCAGTCGCCCACGCCCTTCGCGTCGCCGATCTGCCGGATCATCACCGCGATCCTTTCGACCGAATGATCGTCGCTCAAGCGATGGTCGAAGGGACGCCGCTCCTGACCGCCGACAAGGCGCTCAGGAGATATGGCGTCGAGCTGCTGAAGGTCTAATAGCGGATCCGGTGGCCCGTCCAGACCGCGAGGTCTCAGACCTCGCAGTCGATGATGACGGTCGCGCCGGCCTTGGCGTAGGGGACCAGGTCGCCGCTGATCGGCTTGCCGTCGACGGTCAGCTTGGGAGCTCCGCCTTTGCCGCTGTTCTTGACGTGGATGCGGTACTCGGCGCCGCGGCACTTGCGGGTGACCGTGAACTTGCCGATCTCGCCGCCCAGGCAGGGGTGCACGCGCAGCCCGTCGAAGTCGGGCCGCACGCCCAGCAGGTACTGCGAGATGGCGACGAAGTTCCAGGCCGCCGTGCCGGTGAGCCAGGAGTTCTTGGCCTCGCCGTGGCGGACCGCGTCCTTGCCCGCGATCATCTGGGCGTAGACGTAGGGCTCGAGCCGGTGGACCTCGCTCTGCTCTTCCAGGTACGCGGGCGCGATCTTCCTCCAATAGTCGAAGGCGCGGTCACCACGACCGATCATCGTCTCGGCGATGACGATCCAGGGGTTGTTGTGGCAGAAGATGCCGGCGTTCTCTTTGTAACCCGGCGGGTAGGACGAGATCTCGCCCAGCTCGACGTGGTACTCGCTGTAGGGCGGGTTGTTGAGGACGATGCCGTACTTGGTGTCGAGCCGCTCTTTCACCGAGTCGAGCGCCTTCTTGGCCTGGCCCCCCTCGACGCCGATACCGGCCATCACGCAGAAGCCCTGCGGCTCGATGAAGATCTGCGCTTCTTTGGTCTCTTTGGTGCCGACCTTCTTGCCGAAAAAGTCATACGCGCGCAGGAACCACTCGCCGTCCCAGCCGTGCTGGAGGACCACGTCGGTCATCTTGGCGGCTTCGGCGCGGGCCTTCTTGGCCTCGTCGGGCAGGCCCCGCTTGTCGGCCAGGTAGGCGTAGTCGGGCGCCACGCCCACGAACATCCCGGCGATGAAGACCGACTCCGCCGTCCGGCCGGTCTTGTTGCCGGTGGTCTGGAAGGACTCGTCGGGCGTCTCGGAGAAGCAGTTCAGGTTGAGGCAGTCGTTCCAGTCGGCGCGCCCGATGAGCGGCAGCCCGTGCGGCCCCAGGTTGTTGAGCACGTGCTCGAACGAGCGCTTGAGGTGCTCGAACAGCGTGGTGGCACTCTTGGCATCATTGTCGAATGGCACCTTCTCGTCGAGAATTCCGTAGTCGCCGGTTTCGCGAATGTAGGCCGCAACGCCGAAGATCAGCCAGAGCGGATCGTCGTTGAAGCCGCTGCCGACGTCGTTGTTGCCGCGCTTGGTGAGCGGCTGGTACTGGTGGTAGGCGCTCCCGTCGGGGAATTGCGTCGAGGCGATGTCGATGATCCGCTCGCGCGCGCGGGCCGGCACCAGGTGCACGAACCCCAGCAGATCCTGGTTCGAGTCGCGGAAGCCCATGCCGCGCCCGATGCCCGTCTCGAAGTACGAGGCGCTGCGCGACATGTTGAAGGTGACCATGCACTGGTAGGGGTTCCAGATGTTGACCATCCGGTTCAGCTTCTCGTCCGATGATTCAATGGCGTAATTGGAGAGCAGCGTCGACCAGTGGTCCGACAGGCCCTTCATGGCTGCCGCCACCTGCTCCGGCTGCGAGAACTTGGCGATGAGGTCGTGGGCGCGGGTCTTGTTGATGATCCCCGGCTTCTCCTTTTGTTCCCATTTGTCCGCGCGCGGGTTCTCGACGTAGCCGAGCGTGAAGACGTAGGTCTTCTCCTCGCCGGGCGCCAGCGCAACGTCCAGGCCGTGCGACGCGATCGGCGCCCACCCACTGGCAACCGAGCCCGAGGACTCGCCTTTGGCCGCCACCTGCGGCGCGCTCCAATCGTTGTAGAGGCCGAAGAAGCTCTCGCGGTCGGTGTCGAAGCCGGCCACCTTGGCGCTCACGTGATAAAACGCGAAGTGATCGCGTCGCTCGCGGTATTCGGTCTTGTGATAGAGGGTGCTCCCGCCGCCTTCGATCTCGACCTCGCCAGTGCTGAAGTTGCGCTGGTAGTTGGTCATGTCGTCGTAGGCGTTCCAGAGGCACCACTCGATGAACGAGAAGACCTTCAGGCTCTTGGGCGTGGTGCCGGTGTTTTGCAGGCGCAGCTCGTGCACCTCGGCGGTATGGCCGGTCGGGACCAGCATGAGCAACGAAGCGCGCACACCTTTGCGCTCACCGGTGATGCGCGTGTAGCCGAGGCCGTGGCGGCACTCGAAGGCGTCGAGCGCGGTATTGGTCGGCGCGAAGCTGGGGTTCCAGACCTCGCCGCCGTCGTTGATGTAAAAGTAGCGGCCGCCCACGTCGGTGGGGACGTTGTTGTAACGGTAGCGCATGAGACGGCGCAGGCGCGCGTCCCGGTAGAAGCAGTAGCCGCCTGCACGGTGTGAGACCAGCGAGAAGAAGTTCTCCGAGCCGAGGTAGTTGATCCACGGATAGGGCGTCTTCGGCGTGGTGATGACGTATTCGCGGTTCTTGTCGTCGAAGTATCCAAAACGCATGCGTGTTCTCTTTCAGTTCGGCAGTTCGCCAGTCGGCAGCTCAGAGGATGGTCGGCGACCGATCGTGCTACTGGCAGGTGAACTTGAGGTCGTCGATGTAGATGTCGTAGTTGGCGCTGGGGACGTTCACCTGGAACTGGATCCCATAGATCTTCGACGGCGTGATGTGGGGCTTGTGCGGATTTCCCCAGTCGGGCAGCTGCTTCATG
>DASRLC010000126.1:0-6663 GCA_035648655.1 Polyangia bacterium | reverse complement strand
GCGATGACCAACACGACCTCGGTCTACACGGACGCGCGGACCTTCCCGATGCTGCCGGAGCTGCTGTCGACCGATCTGACGTCGCTCAACGAAGGGCGCGAGCGGCTCGCTCTGGTTGTCGAGATGCGCATCGACGGCGATGGGCAGGTGACGGACGGGCAGCTTTTTCGCGCCGTGGTCGTGAACAAGGCCAAGCTGGCCTACAACTCGGTGGCCGCCTGGCTAGAGGGGAAATCGGAGCCGCCCGCCAAGGTGGTGGCAGTCGCGGGGCTGGCGGAAAACCTGCTGCTGCAGGACCGCATCGCGCAGATGCTGCGATCGCGGCGCTTGCAGCACGGCGCGCTAGAGCTGGAAACGCTCGAGCCACGCGCCGTGTTCGAAGGGGACGCGGTGGCGGACTTGCGGCTCGACAGGCAGAACCGAGCCAAGCAGCTGATAGAGGACTTCATGGTGGCCGGCAACATTACGACCGCCCGCTTTTTGGAGCAGAAGCGGTCGCCGTCGATACGGAGGGTCCTGCGCTCGCCCGAGCGCTGGGATCGCATCGTTGAGCTGGCCGCCACCCACGGCGCGCAGCTGCCGGGAAAGCCGGACGCGCGAGCGCTGGAGGCCTTCCTCGCTACGGGTCGCAGCGCCGATCCCGAGCGCTTTCCGGATCTGTCGCTGACTGTGGTGAAGCTGCTCGGGCGCGGCGAGTACGCGGTCGAGACGCCGGGCCAAGGCGCGACCGAGCACTTCGGGCTCGCGGTACGCGACTACACCCACTCGACCGCGCCGAACCGGCGATACCCCGATCTGCTCACGCAGCGGCTGGTCAAGGCGGCGCTGACGGACCAGCCGCCGCCGTACGTCGCCCGCGATCTCGGCGCGCTGGCACAGCACTGCACCGCGGCCGAGGACGCCGCGGCCAAGGTGGAGCGGCAGGTGAGAAAATCAGCCGCCGCTTTGTTCTTGCGCTCGCAGATCGGTGAGACGTTCGAAGGCTTCATCACGGGCGCCTCGGCGAAGGGGACTTGGGTCCGGCTGCTGCGGCCGCCCGTCGAGGGGCGCATTGTCAGCGGGTTCGAGGGGCTGGACGTCGGCGATCGCGTGACAGTTAAGCTGGAGCACACCGACGTCGAGCGCGGCTTCATCGACTTCTCTCGCCGAAAGGGACCGCGATGACCGCCAAGCTTTCCCCCGACGACAAGGCCAATCCCGTGCTTGCGTACCGAGACCAGGACTTCCTCGACAGCGACGACGCACGACCGCTGCGGATTATAGCGGAGTACCTGGCGCCGCTACGCGCCCTGCGCGAGCAACAGGTCCGCGACACCATCGTTTTCTTCGGATCGGCGCGCATCCGCCCCACCGGGCCCTTGGGCCACTACTACGCCGAGGCGCGCGAGCTAGCGCGAGCCATTACGGCCTGGTCGATGACGCTGGAGGGGGAGACGCATCGCCGCATCGTCTGCTCCGGCGGCGGACCGGGGATCATGGAGGCCGCCAACCGCGGGGCGCGCGACGCCGGTGGCCGAACCGTTGGCTTCAACATCGGCCTCCCGCAAGAACAGCGGCCGAACCCCTACATCACGCCGGGCCTGGCGTTCGAGTTCCACTACTTCTTCATGCGCAAGCTCTGGTTCGCGCACACCGCCTCCGCGCTGGTTGCGTTTCCGGGCGGCTTCGGCACGCTGGACGAGATGTTTGAGATCCTGACCCTCCAGCAGACCGCCAAGCTGGATCGCAAGATCGTCATGCTGCTCTACGGATCAGACTACTGGCGCGAGATCGTCAACTTCGACGCCCTAGTTCGTCACGGCACGATTAGCCAGGAGGATCTCGGACTCTTCACCTTCGTAGACGACCCCGCGACCGCGCTCCGCGTACTGCAAGCGGGCTTGGCGCCGAAGGCGCCGCAGACCATCTCCGGCGAGCCCGGACCGGATACCATGCCGGCATTCGCCCCATCGCGGTGCTCCGGCGACAAATGCGAAGTTGGAGACCCGCGCATTCCCCGGTCGTGAGTGGAGCCGCCGTGGGATAACGCGTCTCAGCGGCCGGCACCGACGCTGGCAGATACGCGAGCGAACAACACGCCGTTGGTCGACTTCGCCCTTCCGATCGCCCGCGGTAGACGCGGGCCGAACGCGGCGCTTTGCAGCCGGCGGTTCCACAGGAGGACGCGGAGCCGCCCGTGGGCGGGGAGGACAACCGTTCTGAGCCGCGCGAAGGTGAGGGCCCACGGCAACGGGGGCTCTCCGCCCGTTGAACTGCCCCCGCACATGGTGCGCCACCGTGACGGAAATTCGGGCCCGGGTCCATTTTAGAACCCAGAAACCGCCGGACCCCCGTCGCTTCCGCGACGGCTCCCAAACCCTGAAAATCGGATTTTGGGATGAACACTCATCAGCTACGTCGGAGCGGACCCCGAGCTGAGGTAACCACCAGCGGCCGGCCGGTCGCCAACCCCCGGGCCTCCAGCACGCAGCGTTGGACCGACAAGGCACGGGATGGCCCAGTAGCATACCGAGTGGCATCGGGTGGCGGCCACGGAGCAAGTCAGAGGATCCGCGCCGATATACCCGGCGTGACCATTTGGAGCAAGATGGTCCCGTGATGAAATCCGAAACGACGGGAATGCGGGTTGGCCTTCGATCAGCCAGCGTGGTCACGTTCCTGTGGGCCCTCGTCGGCCGTCCGGGCTGTCATCAAAGCGCCGGAGCTGGTGGGAAATGCAGCAGTCCCGATTCTAGCGCAGGGACCGACGCATCTGATTCGTCGGGCGAAGCCGCATCGAACGATCCGCGTTGCCCTTCGGCATGGTCAGACGTCAGTCCAGGCGGGCTTCCTGCAGCTTGCACGATCAACGGGCTCATCTGTACCTACCCGGAGGGGCAAGCGGAGTGTGCGCCCGACGGTTCGGTGCTGAAATGGGCGACCGTGGGGGCGACCGCTGGATGCGCTGAGACGCCGCCCAAGGTCGGCATAGCGTGCGGCTCTCCGGGGCTCACCTGCGAATACATCACGGGGCCCCCTCCTTTGGTGAGCACATTCATTACGAGCTACTGTTGCGACGGAACACACTGCGCGTGGGCGATCCAGGGGAGCGAAGGTTGCCCGAACGGCAATATCTGCGGCACCATCCAGGCTTCCGACTACGACCAGTCTTGCAGCGTTGACTCTGATTGCGTCCTTGAACCCGAGGGCAACTTTTGCGAGGCCAGCTGCACGAACTGCGCAGGGGCCGCGATCAGCGTGAAGGCGCAGGCACAGTACGAAGCCGATCTTGCGAGCAAGATCTCGACGCCGCTCTATTGTCCTTGCCCAAATTCGCTGCCTGCGGTTTGCGACAAGGGCAGGTGTACGACCGGATAGCTCGGGGCGCCGCCAGATGCTAGCGCTGGGAACTGACTCGTCAAAAAGGCGAGTCGCCCCTCAGGTGCACCGAGGACGACGTCGACCGAAAAATCGACATCGCGGCAATTAACGCAAGATTTCAGGGAGGGGGATCCCCCGCGAGTGGCTCTGCCACCGTGGGCCATAAATACCTGCCGGGCGAATTTCGGCCCAAGAGGTATTATGTCCATCCCCAAACCCGATTTTCGGGGTTTGGGAGCCGTCGCGGAAGCGACGGGGGTCTGGCTGTTTCTGAGCTCCGAAATGGGCGCCGGCCGAATTTCCCTCGCGGCGGCGCATCAACGGCGGGGTCAGTGCAACGGGCGATTGGGCCCCGTTCCAGCGGCGCGGGTCGTCCCCACCGACGCGGCGGCGCCGCGACCTCCGGCTTCTGCCGCTCGGCGCGGAGCGTCTGCGTGGGGGCCGGGCGGGCGTCCTCGGCGTGTCAGTATCATTGCCATGACGTGGCCTTTCGTTGCGATGCTCACGGGCGATCGCCGCCCGACGCCCCCGAGAGTCGTGTCGACCGCGAAAGAACCGATGTCTCCGACCTCCTGCGGTGGCGCGAGCGCCGGCTCCCGGAGAGGAGCGACCCGTGGCTCCAGAAAGGGGCGCCCCCGTCGCTTGCGCGACGGCACCCAAACGCTGAAAAAGCGCGTTCGGGGATGGACATACTACATCCGACGCCGAAATTCGGCTCTGGACGTATTTTGCCCCACGACGGCGTAGCCGTTCGCGGGGTCGAGAGACGTTCGGCCACGCGCTGGAACCGAACGACAGCCTGGCGCCGCGCGGGGCGAACGCCTGGGACCAGCGGGCGCTGGTGCCGCGCGGTTGCGCTCCTCTGGCGAGGAGCGCCCGTATCGGATCCGGAAATAGAGCGCTCCGCAGGAGCGCCAACGGGCGGCCTGCTGCGGTGACTCAGATCGTGGCGATCGCGCCGCGCGTAACGGGGGTCGCCTGGTTCGGGACGATCTGGGTATCGAGTTCCCACCCCGCGAGAGGCCACCCCGCCGTGGGTGCAATGCTTCCGGGGCGCCCCGGAAGCAATGATGTCTATCCCAAAACCTGATTTTCGGGGTTTGGGAGCCGTCGCGGAAGCGACGGGGGTCTGGCTGTTTCTGGGTTCTGAAATGTGCGCCGGCCGAATTTCCCTCATGGCGGCGCATCAACGGCGGGGACAGGTGCAACGGGCGATTGGCCCCCATTCCCGGGGCCCGCACCTGGGCGCGGCTCAGAACGGGTTTGTCGTCCCGACCGACAGGCGGCGATGCGTCTTGCTGCTTCTGCCGCTCGGCGCGGCCTAGGACGAGCACCTCGTTGGCGATCACCTCGGAGGCGTAGCGCTCGATCCCGTCCTGGTCTGTCAACTTCCGGGAGCGGATGGGGCCCTCGACGCTGAGCAGCGAGCCTTTCTTCAGGTACTTCGCGGAGGGTCCCCAGGCGAGACCACCCGATGCCACTCGGTATGCTCTTGGGCGGTCCCGGCCTTGTCGGTCCAACGCTCCGTGGTGGCGACCCGGAGGTTTTGGCGACTGACCAGTCGCTGCTGGTGTACCTCAGCACTGGGTCCGCTCCGAGGTAGCCGCTATCGTCGTCCCAAAATCCGAATTTCGCGGGTTGGGAGCCGTCGCGGAAGCGCCGGGGGTTCGGCTGTTTCTAAGTTTGTAAAATGGACCTGGGCCGAATTTCCGTCAGGGTGGCGCACCAGCTGCGGGGGCAGTTCAACGGGCGGAGGGCCCCCGTCCCCGGGGGCCCTCACCCGGGCGCGGCTCAGAAGGGGTTGTCCTCCCCACTGACCGGCGGCTCCGCGTCCTCCGGCTTCTGCCGCTCGGCGCGGTCCAGGAACAGCACCTCGCCGGCGATCACCTCGTAGGCGGAGCGCTCGACGCCCTCCTTGTCCGTGAACTTCCGGGAGCGGATGGGCCCCTCGACGCTGACCAGCGAGCCCTTCTTCAGGTACTTCGCCGACACCTCCCCGAGGTTCCCCCAGGCGACCACCCGATGCCACTCGGTCTGCTCCTTGGCCATCCCCGCCTTGTCGGTCCAACGCTCCGTTGTGGCAACCCGCAGGTTTGCGACCGGCCGACCGCTTGTGGTGTACCTCAGCTCGGGGTCCGCGCCGAGGTAGCCGATGATGGTCATCTTGTTCTTCGTGCTCATTGGTCTCTCCTTTTATTGGCCCCTCAATCGGGGCACGAAGACGCAAAGGGCCGAGCTCCCCAACCCCGGGCCGCGCATTTTTGGGGCAGGGGCCCCAGAACCCGCAGGGCGACCGAAGGTCGAAGCAGAGCGGGCCGGGGTGCAGGGCGCGAGATAAAGCCCTGCAGCAGTGCCCGAGTGAGGGTCAATAAAAGGAGACGTCCAACGGTGCAGGACGACCGTGGTGACGGCCTCGGCCGCCTCGGCGCGAATCAACCGAGGGTGAGGTTCTCGAGCGGTCGGCCTCGTTCGCTACTTGCGGGCGCCCGATGCTCTGGTCAAACCCGGGACGGGCCGAACGCGCCAGGTGACCGCGGGAGGTTGCCGTTGGGAATCGAGCACGGAAATAGCGCGGTCTGAAAGAAGGGCTCTCCGGTCAGCGCGTCCCAGCGTTCGAGGTTCGGAACCAGGGCGTGACCGAAGGTCTGCGAGGTGAACGCCAGCGGTGCTTCCCGCCGCGCCGCAGAGCACAGAAGTCTGCGAACGGGGCTGCTCGCCGATGCCAGACGACATCTCATCTGGAGCGCGGGCGGGTGAACGCCCCCAGGAACGGGGCCACCTGGCCACCGCCGCTCGCAGCGCCGCAAAAATCTTCCACCGGCTCGCACGTAGACCGTATCGGCCAGAAACAGTCGGGTGTTTCCGGCCGATAGAGGAAGTAACGGCGCCGAGATTTGCGGCACTAAAGGGCGAGAACGGTGGACATCAACAACAATTCAGGAGGCCGCGGGCGCGGCCGTTCCCCCCCACGAGGCTCCTCGATGCCGGTTTTTCTCGGCGCCGCACGCAGTCGCAAGCAGCTTCAAGTCGTGGCGTCCGGACCGGTTGCGCGGGATCTCGAGCTTTACACCGACCGGGCGAGCGTCGTCGCCTTGATCCCGGAAGACGAGGTACACGAAGTAGGGCGCAGCGATCACGGCGACGTTCGATCGGCTCAGGCTACGGCGCGGACTGGAACCAGCGGCGCTCTGATACCCGGCGACCGCATACCCCCGTTGACGACCATCGAGGCCGCCCACTACCTCGGCTATCGGACGCCCGGTGCAATTCGGATGGCGGTCTACCGGCACTGGCTCACGCCGT
>DASRLC010000125.1:0-9225 GCA_035648655.1 Polyangia bacterium | reverse complement strand
GGCGGAGGCGCGGCTGGGGCTGGCGGAAGCGGTCCGCAGGACGATCCCTGCACCGCCTGCGAGAAGGCGAAGTGCAGCAATCCGGCGGGGCTGGTCACCTTTGCGACGCAGCCCGACCTGCTGACCGCTTATGAGTTTGCGAACTTGGCCGGCGCTTACGAGGTGTGCTTCGTCGGCACCGGGTGGCCGACCACGACCGCAGACCCGGTGGCGGCGTGTGGCTCGAGCTCTGCGAGCGACCTCAGCCCGACGGCGACCGCAGGGCCTGCCAGCGGGATGCCCAAGACCACCCTCTGTCAGGACATCTTGAAGTGCGTCCATCAGACGAACTGCACCGGCGGTATCGACGAGGACAACGAGCTTCAATGTCTCTGCGGAGTCGGCGTAGGCGTCGCGACCTGCCAGGGCTCGGACTTCACACCGATGGGCGATTGCGCCAGTCAGATGGAGGCCGGGCTCGAAGTGGTCGAGTTGTCGACTTCTAGCGCCTACACCGGGGACCTTTGTCGGGCCTACGGCGCCGCTGTCCAAATCTACGAGATTTGCGACGACTACTGCTGCTCGTCCGAATGCTTTGGGGGCCGCCCACCGCCGCGCGACGATCCTGGGTACGTGCAGTATTGCAATGCGACCGGCGCGGTCGGATCCACCGGGTCGGCGGGGGCCGGCGGGAATCCGGGGACGGGTGGCTCGATCCATACCGGCGGGACTTCTGGGGCGGGCGGCTTCGCCGGCGCGGCGGGAAGCCACGGCGGCACGGGTGGCGCGGGCGGATCGGCCGGCGGTTCGTCGGGCGGCGCCGGCGCTGGGGGAAGCTCTGGGGCGTCGCAGCTGCAGAATGTCCACTTCGACACCGACACCGACGGTTGGACGCCGAGCTTCGGCGCCACGGTGAGCCACAACACGAACGACGCCTCCGGTAGCGCTCAATCCGGATCGCTCGACCTGAGCTTGAATGGAGGCGATCCGACGCTCTCGCTCCAGGTGGCCGCTTCCGAGTGTCTCGAGGTAAACGCGGGCGGGAGCTACCAGCTCGGCGTCAAGGTCTTCATCCCCGGCCAGGTGGGAAGCCAGGGGGGCCTGGGACTCTGGTATTACGCTTCGAACGACTGCTCCGGCTCCATCGCCGCTGTGTTTGCGTCGCCTTCTTCGACAACCAATGCCTGGCAGAGCGTGACCGCGACCGCGCAGATTCCGGCCGGTGCGCATTCTGCGGCGGTTCGGCTGGTGTTGCTCAAGCCCTTCGGTCAACAGACGGCCGAAGCGCTGTTCGACGACGTCGTGGTGACACCTCCATGAGTGACCCACGGTGCTCCGGGTTGGGGGCGGGTATGAGACGGACTGGCCCGGCTCTCCGGCTTGGAGTCGCCGTGATCTGCTCCCTAGCTTTGGCCGCCTGTACCCGACCCGGGGGGCCGGGGGCCTTCACGCAGAGCGAATTTCCGGCGCCGGATGCCGGCGCCCCGCTGATCCAGATCGTCCAGGCGGCGTTGAAATGTACGCCGGCCAAATCCTCCACGCTGGTGCCGCCCCGCTCGACGGTCATGGCGCAGGCGGCCGGGCAGGCCCCCGCCCAACAGGATAGCTATTTCACCGCGGATCTATTCAACATCAATTTCAAGTCGGTCTGCGGCGGCTGCCACGTCGACAACAGCTTGGGCGGTTTCTCGGTCAGCGAAACGACCTTCCCCAGCGTCGTGACAGAAGCCGTCTACAACGTCATGACCTCCACCGATCCGAACACGGTCATGCCTCCGTACGGGATTCTGCTCTCTGCGCGGGCCCCGACCGACGCGGTTGTCACGCTGGCAAACCTGCTGAACATCTGGCTAACCCAGCACAGCCCGGTCGACTCCTTCGTCCTGGCGACCCAAACGGTCGCCGCCGTGGGCTACTCGATCCCGGCCAGTTTGGGCGCCCAGCTGACCAACATCGGCAGCTGCATCCCGGACAAGGGGATGGTCGCCACCAACACCAGTCCGATGGATCAGCTCGACGCGGCCTTTGCGATGGCGACGGTATTGCCAGCGACCCTCGACCAGACCGATCTGACAACCTTGGACAGTGAGGCTCTGGCCAAGACCGGCGTGATCTCGTTCGCGCCGACCTACCCGCTGTGGAGTGACAACGCCCAGAAGATGCGCTACGTCCGGGTCCCCCGCGGGCAATCGATCGCCTTCGACAAGGCCACCCAGAAATTCACCATTCCCGCCAATACCCGTTTTTACAAGACGTTCCTCAAAGCGGTCACCGACGCCAGCGGAAACGCCGCCTATCGAAAGATCGAAACACGTCTCATCGTTTCGCGCCCGGACAGCACCTTGCCCGACGGAACCGCTCAACAGAACGCGCTCTACGGCACCTACGTTTGGAACGACGACGAATCCCAGGCCACCTTGCTGAACGATCCATTGCGAAACGGCCAGCCGTTCGCCGATCGCATATTCAGCTACGTGACCGACGAGAGCAAGGCGCAACCAATCATCGACAGCAACCCGGCAAATCTCTCACTCGCGCTCCAGCATGCCGGGATTACCCGGCACTACGCGCTGCCGGGCTCCGAGCGGTGCGTTCAGTGCCACGAGGGAAGCCCGAGCGAGAGCTTTGTCCTCGGTTTCTCGCCGCTGCAGTTGGCTCGCCGGCCCACGGGGTCGGGCGGGGTCTACGAACCGGCCGCGGGCGACGAGCTGACGCAGCTGCAGCGCCTCATCGACTACGGCGTGATCACGGGCATGACCTCGCCCGGCGACGTGCTGCCGCTGGAGAACGCCGAAGGCTCGCGTTCGCCCCGCAACGACTACGAGCTGGCCGCGCAAGCGTACCTGGTCGGCAATTGCGCCCATTGTCACAACCCGCGCGGATATCCTTCGGTCCGGCAGCCAGCGGTCAAAGATGTCCTCGTCTTCCTTCCGGGCCCCGGCGCGAACGAGGGCATCTTCCAGTTTCCGCTCGAGACCGTGAGCCCGATTCGCAAGCGCGGCCTCTTCCAGAACGTCGACATCCCGTACATCACGCCTTCGCTCTACGATATACCCACCAACTATGGAAAGACCTTCTGCCCCGACCAGTTGGACGGCAATTGCGTCGGAAGCAACGAGCAGCCACAGTTCGTCCTGGCTCCCTGGCGCAGCCTCATCTATCGCAATACCGATACGCCGTTCGATTACTTCGACGACTCCACCCCCTTCCCCCACATGCCGCTCGACACCTCTGGCTACGATTGCCGCGTCTCCAAGCTCTTGGGCGATTGGATGGTCAGCATTCCTTCCAAGCTAAAGGATCCGACCATGAGCCAGACGGCTCTGCCGGACGCCAACGGCGTATTGCCGGCGAACGCTAATATCGATCCCCAGCCCTACGTCGAGGTCCTCCCAGGCGACAGCGACTACGTCTCTGCGTGTGCCTCCGCCTCCGCCCGTCTCAACTACTACCACAACGAAGGGTATCGTTATGGCTTTTGTCCCGTCACCTACACCGAAGACATCATCGACCCGGTCATCCAGTCGCAGGCCGACGCGAATCTGCCGATCACCGAGGACATCGAAGAGTTTTATAGCTCGACCAACCCGAATCTCCTGATCATGCCGGCGGGGATCACGCCGGTCCGCCCCCACTACATCGCTTTCGACGACACCGATCCGCCCCCGCCCTGGTTTCCGCGGCGGCCGGACTGGGCGACCGCCCTAGTCAACCCCGACGTTGCGACGTTCATCGCGCAGGAGACGGTGTCCGACCAGCTCGATCCCGACGCCGCCCAGGATCTGACCAACGTCGTCGAGGCGCTCGAGACCGTGAGCCTGGACGACGAACGGGCCGAGTTGCTGCGAGAGCTTCCCTTCGGTCTGTGGGACACGACCGTTGCCGGATGCAACTTCACCGGTGTCCCGACGGCCGGCAGCTTTACCGGCTCCAGCCAGCCCGAATGGATGTCGGTAGCGCCACCGTCGGCGAACGCGCCGGTTCTGGTCGAGTCGGCCGGCGCCTCCATCTTCACCACTGTCTGTTTCAATTGCCACGGTATTCGGGCCGACTCGCAAGGGCTGCTCGCCGACGAGATCACCGCCCTGACCGGAGGCGACGCGCGGGTGGCCAATCTGCGGGACGGTCTCCTCGGTCCGCTGATCCAGCCGGGCGCCAATCGGGCCGCCGTCTTCGGAGCCGCAGCGACCACCCTGGGCATCACCACCGACGATCTGGCCTCCCGCTACATGGCCTTCATGACCCTGGGCGGCACCACCAGGCACCTGCCCCAGGATGTCCTGACCGAGGTTTCGCAATCGCCGGTCGTGGGTCAGGTTCGGAGCCACATTACTTTGCTGGGAACGCCGGACATGCTGCGCCTCGGCCTCTCGCTCTGCGAGCAGATCGCCGGCTCGGATGGTCCGCCGGGAACACAGATTCCCCTGGGTGACCTCTTCATAGACGGACGCATCGATTGGAGTAAGTACACCGGGCTCGTCAACAGCAACGGCGACGCCGGGATGTGGTTGCGCCTGTGCAATCTCGACAACCGACCGATCGTCCACGTTCCAGTCATCGCCGGTGGCGCGTGGACGTCGGCGACCAACTTGACGACCGATCTCAACGTGTCGGGTCAATTGCTCTATTGGGGGACCGGGCCAACCGGCACGAACCTCTACGGAGCCAACCCGGTGATGGACGACCAGGGCAACATCACCCAAGGCCTGACGGCCGACAACCCGTACGCGATCTGCATCGCGAAGCCGACCAATGCGACGCAGCTTCAAGCCGCGACGAACCTGTTGGCTACCCATCCCGTGAATGGAAAGAACATCATCCCATTTTGTCCGGACGGTCTGGTCGCCCCCAGCAATCAGCTCCAGGTGACTGGAAGCCAAGGCTCGGTGAACTTCGTGGATGGCCGTAAATGGGCCGCGCGCGGGGCGATCAACGCGGCGTTGGCCGTGTTCCTGTACTTGGATCAGATCGAGCGCGATCCGAACCTGGCCAAGCCACTTTATACTCAATGCAACCTGCTCGGATCGTCGATGTGAGCGATCCCGCCGTCTTATCGCGCGATCCGCGGCATCGCTCCGGTTGGGTGTGGCGGTTCCTTGGCATCGTTGGCTCGTTGGTCTTGTCGGCCGCCGCGGCGATGCTGGCTCTCCGCTACCTGCTCCCCTCGCGGCTGGCCGGAACCGGTGGAGGTGTCCTCGGCGTACTGGCCTGGCTGGGCGACCGCCATCCTTTGTTCTTGGGGTTGGCCCTCTTCCTGATGATTTCGGAGGCCGGCCGCTATTGGTGGAAGCGATTCCGCCACGCCACGCCCGCCTCTCCGACGGCGAGCCGCGGGTTCGCGATGGGGGGCTCTCGCCGACTGCTGGTGAGCCTGGGCGCGGTGGTGGTACTGGCCTTCGTCATCCGTGGCTCGGTCGCTGCGACGTATCGGGTGGTGGGCCCCTCCATGCTGCCCACCTTGGAGATCGGCGACCGCGTGCTGGTCAATCGCCTCGCCTACGGTCTTTCGTTGCCGCTTGCCAAGACGCGAGCGACCACCCGACTGCCGCAACACGGCGACCTGGTCGTTTTCCGCGCCAATGGCCTGACCGGCGCGGACGGACCACAATCGGTCGTCAAGCGCGTCATCGGGCTGCCGGGCGATCGGGTGGCGTTCGAAACAGGGAGCCTGCGCCTCAACGGGTGGCAGGTTCCCACCTGCGATGCCGGTCCGTACGTCAACCTGACCGGGCGGTTGACGGTGCGCGGGCGTCTCACCGTCGAGTATCTGGCCGACAAGACCTACCTGACCGTGCGCAAGCCGGTCGAGGCGCCATTCTCCGGGTACACCGTCGCCCCGGGCGAGGTCTTCGTGGTGGGCGACGATCGCGGTCTCAGCAGCGACTCGCGCCTATGGAACGAGGGGCGCGGCGGCGGTGTGCCGACCAATATCTTGGAGGGCCGCGTCGCGCGGGTCCTGCTGGGCGCGCGCGCCGACGGCCGGCTGGACTTCTCGCGCCTCTTGGCCAGGCCCCTCGATCTCGAGGTCCGCCTGCCCGGTATCGACATGCGCAAGACCGAGCAGCGCATCGAGAACTGCTTGGCGAAGCGCCCGGCGGTCACCTGGCCGCCGCCGGCGGGGTGACGAGGAGTTGCAGCAGCAACGGGCCACCCAGAGCCTTTGCTGAATCCTGCACCGCAGCGTTTATGACTTCGCTCCCGTCAAACGACGACCTCCTTGCCCAGTTCGGGCAGATGGTGGCCGCCTGAAAATCACCGCTCTTCATGGATTCCGTTCATTCCGTTCAGGTCGGCCACGCACATAGCATGTTGCTACATCAGAGATGCGATGGTAAGGCGCGTGACGGCGTTTCGCTCCGTCACCATTGGTCGAAACGGAAAAAAGCCCCTCCCACCTTTCGGCGAGAGGGGCTGCGGCGCGCAGGATGCGCGCTCCATCGGTCTCGATCGTTACTGGATGACCGGCGGCGACGCGGTGCAGGCGTTGGTGTCGGTGGCGTTGCCGCAACCACCCAGCGCTACGTTGCCCGTGCCCTGGACGTTCGGCGCCGGGGAGGCGGTGCCGGCCATCTCCGGGTAGTCGAGGCACTGCACGCCACCGGGGACGGCCACGAAGCCGTGGCTGCTGACGGCCGAAGTGACGATGCTGTTGGTCCCGTAGCAGGCCGCGAGCTCCTTCTCGCCGCCCACCAAGTTGCTGAATCCGTAGATGGTGGCGAAGTAGAGCCGGCGGGCCAGCGGGTAGAGCGGGGTCGTGCCGGCAGGCGCCAGCAGGTTCTTGAGCGCCAGGTCGGGGTCGCTGCCGGTCGGCGTGAACGGCGGCGTTCCGTTGATCGCCAAAGCCTTGAGGAACGCCGGTTGCGGCGTCGCAGGGGTGCCCGTGCCCGGGAAGGACTGGGCGGCCTCGCGGCCCGCGAAACCGACGCTGCAGGGGTCGGAGTCGGTCAAGCAGCCGATCTGCGAGGTGTCGTCGTTCTCCTGGCAAAGACCGGTCGTGCCGGCCGCGGCGTTCGGCACGTTGTTGGCGCCGGCGGTCGTCCCGTGGATGCGGTAGAAGCCGCCGAACAGGAATCGGTTGTTGGCGTCACGCGCGAATTGGAACGCGGTTGAGCCACGGGCGCCCGCCGGGTTGATTTGGCTGGTGGCGACCACCGTGGCCAGGTTGTACTGGCGGCCGTCGGGGCGGCCGACGATATCGAAGCACTTGCTCTGGGGCCCGGCGACGCAGCGCGGATCATGCGCGGTGGAGTTGTTCTCCGGCATGAAGCAGAGTCCCAGGGTCGGGGACGAACCGCCCGGGCACTTGAAGCCGGCCGGAATCTGATTGAGCCGGATCGGCGCAACCAGGGTGCAGGTGGTGCCGCAAGCAACCTGGGGATAGAGGTCCGACGGGACCGTGCTGGTCGCGTCGGGGATCAGGATCGGCAGGACGACGCCGAGATCGCCCGCGAAGGCGCCGCCCGCGGTCGCGAAGTTCTTGAACGGCTCGCAGACGCCATCCTTGCCCGTGACGCAGCTGGTCCGGATTGGATCCAGGTCCTGAAAATCCGATGAGCCACCGAAGCTGGTCTGGCCGGCCACCTGGGCATCCGACGAGTTGCAGAACGGATTGGCCTTCTTCGCGGCGCCGACCGGGGCGGTCGACAGCGTTCCGATGCCTTTGCCCGTCGGGTTGAGCACGCTGACGAAGGCGTCGGTGGTGCCGGAGAGATCGCTGCGGCGCCACGCGTGGGTCAGGCCGGCCGAACAGGTCGCGTCACCCGCGGCGCAATCCGAGGCGAAGAGGTTCCGCCAGTTCTTCACCAACGACTTACGCACTGGGCTGGAACAGTCGAAGGTGCCGTCGTGCGTTTCGCCGAAGTAAAGGACCGAGAGTGCGTCGAACGAATTGGTGAAGGTGTAGTTGTTCGAGGCATCGCAGCCGGGGCAGGTCGCGGGCGCGCCGCCCGCGGCGGTGCCGTCCGCGGTCACGGCGAACGGGGCCGTCGAGCCGAATCCGTTGGCCGCACTGCTCGAGCAGCTGTTGGTCTGGTTGGCGCTGACGGCAACACCGTCGATGCCGACCAGAAGCCCTTCGGCCAGGCCAGGGGCCGACGGTGCGGCAATGGCGCAGTACTCGGTGTTCTTGAGCGCGCGCGACATGGGACTGACCTGTTGAGCGTTCAGGTCCATCTGGCCGGCGCCGACGCCGGAGCCGCCGCCCAGGTACGAGATCCCCAGCGTGCTGAAGTCAGAAAATTGTGTACCGCACGACGCGATGACCGCGTTCGTGACATCAAACAGGGTATCCGAGCCATTGAGCGCGAGATTGCTCCCCGTGGTATCGACCGCCGCCACTGTGGCGGCCCCTGCTCCTGCGAGCAGGAATGCAGCGCCTACTATCGAAGTTCTCATATCGAGCTCCTATCGTTGGTTCAGTTTTCGGTAGGGTCTCGACCGACGCTGGCCGAAGACGCCTGGCCATCGCCCTAACAAAGATCGGGCCAAGCCCCGCAAACGCCCGGTGAGCGCGCTAACCATTCGCTCTCTTGGAGTTTTCTCGCCAAAGGCGTGAACGATGGGGGTCAAACACAGGGCCGCCGTTTCCGGTTTTCAGTGGGGACAGCTCGATTTTCGAAATTGGTCCCGGGCCAATTCGATATCCGTAGGGTGTTATCCGATTTTCGGAGAGCGGCGAAGCAGCCTCCGAACATCGGTCGGCCGATGAGAATGGCGCCCCCGCGAAAGCACAAAGGAAATCTGGCCAATTGTGTCGGCCGTGTTACGGCGAAGAGGACGGCTTGGAAGTTGCTTAGGCGACGGGCAGCGATTGCTTCGCCCGCATGGCGCGGCAGCCGTTGAAGTCAACCAATCGCAAAAATTTGGAGGATCCCGTGATGATTCGAAATTCGGCGAAACTGACCGCTCTCGCGGCTGTCGCGCTTCTGTGCGGCACCGTGGCCATGAGCTGTTCGAAGACCACCAACCCGACCGATGTCGGCAGCGCCAAGCTGGCCCTCAACATCGGCGGCGCCACGGTGAGCACCGTGGCTTATACGGTCCTTTCGGGCGGCACGCCGCCAACGACTCTGGCCTCGGGTACCATTAATGTCAGCGATCCAAACGCTACCGTCTCTCTCGACATCACCTTGCCGGCGGGCACCGGCGACACGGTCCAGCTGGCCGCCACTACCAGCGCCGGTGTGGCCTGCACCGGTACCAGCGCGGCGTTCAACGTCGTCGCGGGCCAGGCCACCAACGTGACGC
>DASRLC010000124.1:0-19907 GCA_035648655.1 Polyangia bacterium | reverse complement strand
GGCTCATGACGATGCGTGAATTCTTCACGCGCCTGGTGCTGCCCAACCGCCGCAGAGACCGACGCTATCCCCGCGCCGTGAAGATCAAGATGAGCAATTACCCGAGAAAACGGCCTGCCAATGCTTAACCGAACGGCATTGCGGCTAGCCCTTCGCCGCCGCCTCGTTCCAGGCGCGAGAACAGATAGGGCAGACCGGTCATCGGGTGGAGCGCAATCCCTTGCGCTGTCGCGGTCAGCCACAAGCGTTGCACGGCCCGGCCGGACTGAAAGTAAGACTCGCGTCCGGTCCCCGGCACCGTGAGGAGACCAACGGCCGACGCGCTGGCAATGGTCTGCACCGCCAGATCGTCGAGGGCCGAGCCGCCGCCGATTTGGGCCAGGCACTCCGGCACGCGCCACTGCTGTAAGAGCAATAGTCCCGCGCGATCCGAGGCGCTCATCTCCATCGTCGCCACGTCGAGCCCGTCGCGGTGACGTTCGACGTCCTCCGGCGTCCATCGATAGCCATGCATGGCGTCGTGGTGGATGGCGGCGTTCAGCAGGCAGACGCGATCGCAGGCGCCCATGAGCGCGCCGATCTCATCGAGGGCGGCGCGATCGTGGATCAGCTGCAGGCGCGTGCCGGCCGACGATGCGGCACGATCCAGCGCGTCCGACGACGACGCGGCGAGCGGCGCGCGGGAGCCGCGCCGGCGATTGGTCACGCGCGTAACGATGAACGGAAAAAGCGGCGCTGTTTCGGGCGCGCACGGTGCGAAGGTCATGGTCGCCACCAGCGACGGATCGCCGTGCGACGGGAACGCCGTGGTGCTCGCTGCCCAGCCGACGTGACGGGCGGCCATCTCGATCGTCTCACAGAGCGCGCCGAAGGCCAGCCAGGTCGCGCCCGCCTGAAAATCCAGGCTAGGGAGATCGCGCGCCGGATCGTGCCGACACTCCAGCACGCCGCCGGAGAACTGAAATCGCCACGGCTGCGCGTTGTGCGCCGACGGCGCCAGCGTCCCCATCGCCACCAGCCAGCGAACAGAGGTCGCGTCCAGCGGCGCGCCAGGAGTCGGCGCCGGAGGCAGCGAGGGCGGCCGCTGCGCCTCCGCAGAGAGTGCGATCGGGTGCGGCGGCGCCAGGGGCTCGCGGAGCGAGCCTTGTCCGGGGGCCACGGTGGTCGAGGGGTCGACGTAGTAACGGCCCGATTCGGTGTGTTCCCCCAGGAGGATTCGGCGAGCGGCGTCGGCGGTGATGGCGCCGCCGAGAGCCACCCCCGATGCCAATTGCGGCCAGGTGCTGATGCTGGTTTTGATCTCCGGCAACGACGCTGCCATGCGTGTGCTCATGCATTTCTCGTCGACGATGGCAAGGAAGAACGGAATCTTTTCCTTGGTCTCGAGGCCGCGCAAATCGTCGGCGCGAACGGCCCCGATGAGGCCATGAAAGATGGGACGGTCGGGTTCGCGATCGAAGCGTTCGATGTCCAGCAGACCGCGATCGCTGGTGTCCATCACCACCGGGATGCGATGCGCGCGGGCCCGTTCCCGCACCACCACCTTGACGTAAAGGTCGTCACATTCTTCGATGAGCAGATCCAGCTTGCCACCGCCGATCAGAAAGTCGTCGAGGGTCTCTGGCTGCACGCCATGCGGATAGCGTTCGATGTCCAAATAGGGATCGATCTCGAACATCTCCCGCGCCGCCAGTACGGTCTTGTCCACGCCAAGCTCGTGGACACCGCCGCGCAGGCGGTTCAAGTTCGACAGGCTCAGCTGATCGAAGTCGGCGATCTTGAACGACCCGCCGATCCCTTCCAGGGCCAGCGTGACCGCTGCCATGTTCCCCACGGAAAGACCGATGATTCCGATGCGGAATGTTTCCAGTCGGCGCTGTTCGTTGCGGGTGATCTTGTACCGGTTGCGATCGGTGCGCACCTCACGGTACTCGCCCTGCGGTAGCACGTGCACCAAACGTCCTGACCAGGGGAAGAAGATCCAATTGCCGTACTCGTGCACGCGCCGGTCGGCGAGGTGCGCCGCCACCCGCCGGTCCAGCTCGTCCCGCGGCCAGGTTTTGCGCGGGTCGCGCGCCGCGACCAGCTCGCGCAGTTGCTCGTCGATGGTCTCGTGAACGAAGTGGACGTCACCCGATTGCAGAAGCGCCACCACGGCGGCGACGTCGTCTGGCCGATCGGCACCGAAACACCGCGGTTGCCAGGCATCGGAGGCGTCGCGCGGACGCTGGCGCTGGGTCCAGGCGGAAAGAGCGGTCGTGAGGGTCTCGCCCATGGACACGCTAGGTTGTAACACCGGACCGCTAGGAGGCTGGGCGGAGTTTTTCGCTTTTGCGCTTACAGCGGACCGGCGGCTTCGTGTAAACGCCGAGTTCGACCATCACAATCTCGCCCCTATCGACGTATCGCTGGAGCTCCTTCACGAACTCGGGGCGGATCGTGCTGGATGGGCTGACCATGTCGTCGAGTCGCGTGCTGCGACCTGATTCCATCATGCGAACCTGATCCGCCACAGCCTTTGCTACCGGACTGGCGCTAGTGAGTTCGAGCATCGGGATTCCCTCTTGGGTCCCACGCCCCGTTGTCTACAGGCAGCGCATGTCACGGGGCGCGCCGCGCGACGCCGCGTCGGCCCGACAAGCTAGCCGCCGAGCCAAGGCGGTCTCGCGGCGCCGGAACGCAAGGATTCCATTGTGCCCCTATTGTGCCCTACGGTCCGGAACCGCGACGCGTTCTCGACGGAGAATGTGAAACCGACTGAAACCGTAAGGGACTGAAACTACTCACGATCAGCGTCTTTCGAATCAGGCGCTTTCGGCCACTCAGCCACCTCTCCGAAAAGCGTCCGGATCCTTACGCGACGCCGAGAAAACTTTCAACCACCCCCGCTCCCGAAGAGGCCGCGGATCCGGGCGCCCAGGCCGGACGACTCCGCCGGACGCTCGGGACCCGCTTGAGCCGATCGCCAACATCCGCGCGTTGTTGCGTGGTCTTGCCGCGCTCAGGGTGGCGCGGAGCCGCGGAAATCTAGATTGACCGTGCGCAGACCGAGCTGCGCGCGCAGCTCGAAGTAGCCCTCCGAGATGCTCCAAGCAACCAGATCGCGGATCACGTCGGCGGGATCGATCCCGGCCGCGGCCGCGGCGGTTTGACCGAGGCGCACGGCGACCTCCAGATCGCCCGCCAGCAAAAGGCCGGCGCGGATGCTGGTGAAACATGCGGCGCGGGCCCAGCGGGCCAGACCCGACACGAGGTCGACCGTGGGACCCAAGCGGCGAACCAAGACCGCGAGCTGCTCGCGCAGCTGCGGCGGCAACGTCCGTTCGAGGAACGCGGCGTACTGGCGCACCGCCGTCCCGCCGCCCATCTCGGCGCCGGCGGGCTGCGGATCGATCAGCTGAATCGCGGCCCGCACCGCGATCTCGATCTCGGCCGCCGTGGGCACGAAGGCGGGCCAGCGCAGCACGTGCTCCGGCCGCAACGTCGCGAGCGTGCGCCCGACGATGAACGCCAGCTCGAGATCCGAGCGCGCCTCGAACATCCCCTGGTGCAGCACCAGCCCCGGCGTGGCGGAGGTGACGCCTTTGAGGTTCACCACCTCGATCTCGCCCGCGGCCTCGGGCACGGCATAGACCTCCGGCGTCGAGATACCCAACACCGCCTCCCCGTATGCGAGCACCTTGCACGACATGGACGGATCGGTGGCCACCTCGCGCCGCTGCTTGCGTTTGAGCCCCAGGTCCTTGGGGGTCTGCGCGCGCGCACTGGCCACCGCCACCGACAGCGTGGCCAGAATCTGCGACAGCGTCCGGTTCTGATCGGGGTGGGAAATCTGCTTGAGCCAGACTTCTTCGGTGAGGCGCGCGTGTGCGCGGACCACGCCGTTCGGGCGGTACTGTACGTAGAGCGCGCGCTCGTCGGCGTCGGCCTGCCCGATCAGCAGCAAGGCAGCCGCGGCGCCGTGCGCCTCGTCGAGCGACCCCATCTCGACGAAGAGGCGCAACAGCGTCTTGAGGTCCGGCCCCATCTCGGCGGCGGTTGCCGCGCGGGCGATGAGGGCGCGGTGCTCGGCGATGGCCTGTGGATAGGTCGCCGGGCCCGACAGGCGATAGAGCTCGGCGAGAACCCGGCGGCGCTCGGGGCTCTCGGGATCGAGCCCGGCGGCGACCTCGAAGGCCGCGATGGCCGCTGAAACGTCCTTGAGCCGGGTGCGGTAAATCTCGCCCAGGCCATGCCAGAGAGCCAACACCGCCGGGCGCCGCTCGACGGTCACGTCGGGCCCCATGCGCTTGATCTGCCGCCGGTAACTGCGCTCCTGGGTCTTCCAGTCGTGCGCGTCGGTCACCAGCCGATCGATCTGCTCGAACGATTTGAGGTCGTTGGGATCGGCGTCGAGGGCCCGCTCGAAGGCCTCCACGGCCTCGGCCGGCGCCCGCAGCTCCTCGGCGAAGATGTGGGCGGCCGCCACGTAGTAGGGGCCACGCGACGGTCCGTCGGCCAGCTCGGCCAGGCGCACCAGGAGCTGCACCGATTGCTTCCACTGCTTGGTCTCGGTGAGCAGCTCGAGCAGCCGGTGCATGATCGATCGCTCGTCCGGCCAGACCTTGAGCGCCTCCAAATAAGCGGCGATGGCCCGCTGCGGATCGTGGCGGCGATCGCGGTGGATGGTCGCCAGGTGCTCGAGCAACTCCAGCTTGGTCTTGGGATCTTCGGTGACCGCCAGCAGCGACTGGCTGTGGCGCAGAACCGCGTCGTCGTTCTCCGCCGCCCGCGCCGCGGCGACCAGCGTCTCGAGCACGTTCCGCCGGCGGGGATCGAGCGCCAGCGCCTTCTCGAGCGGCTCGACGGCCAACGCCGCTTGGCCCGCCCGCAGCCGCGAGACGCCCAGGCGCTCCAGCGCGGCGCGCTGGTCGTCGCGCGACAGGGCCGGTGCCGCCGCCAGCAGCCGCTCGGTGAGCGCGGCCGCCTCGCCCCAGCTCTCGCGGCGAAATTCGAGCACCGCCAAGTCTCGCAGCGCCGCCAGCCGCGCCGCCGAAGCCGCGGGCGTTGGTGCGACGACCGGCGTAGTTGCGACGTCCGGCGGCGGCGCGGCGTCCGGCGGTGCGGCGACGACCGGCGTAGTTGCGACGTCCGGCGGCGGCGCGGCGTCCGGCGGTGCGGCGACGACCGGCGTAGTTGCGACGTCCGGCGGTGGTGCGGCGTCCGGCGGCGGCGCAGCGTCCGGCGGCGGTGCGGCGTCCGGCGTAATTGCGGCGTCCGGCGGCGCCCGGTCCGACGGCGGCGATGCGTCCAAGGGCGGCGCCCCGTCCGGCGGCGGCGATACCTCTAGCGCCGCGGGCACGGGCGGATCCTCGGCCGCCAGCGCGGACCGGTAGGCCTCGCCGGCCTTGACGTCGTCGCCGGTTGCCTCGTGCGCGCGGCCGAGCCGATGCCACAGACGCGCCCGCTCGGCCGGTGCCTTCCCCTCGCCCACCGCCACCAATCGCTCGGCGAGCGGAAGCAGGCCCGCGAAGTCCGTGCGGCGAAGCTTGATGTCGGCCAACTTCTCCATCAACTCGACGCGGGTGCCGTCGAGCGCGATGATCTCCGCGTATAGCTGGGCGGCCTGCGGCTCGTCTTCGAGCACACCCGCGCAGATCTCGGCCGCCTCGCTCAGCAGGCGCACCCGCTCGTCGAGGTCGGTCACGACCGCCGCCGCACGGCCGAGGAGCTGCCGGGCCTTCATCCAGTCCTTGCGCTCGCGGTAGAGCATCGCGAGCAACAGCAGGCTTGGCACGTGGGTCTCGCCACCGGGCAGCGCCAGCGTGAGCGCGAGCTGCTCCTCGGCGCCACGCAGATCGCCCAGGTGCTCCTTGAGGATCGCCGCCAGCCGGTGCCGCGCGGCCGCCTGCGCCGGCGCGGCGCCCGCCGCCGGCAGCGCCACCAGCGCTGCAATGAGCCGCCGGAACATCTCGGCCGCCGGCTCCCATTCGCCGGCCTCTTCGTGCAGGCGACCGAGACCATCGAGCGCCCCCGGATGGCGCGGCTCGTAGCGCAGCACCTCCCGATAAGCCTCGGCCAGCTTGCCGATGTCGACACCGGACCGCTCACGCTTGCGCGCCAAGATCTCGACGTAGCGATCCCAATGGCGCTGCCGGCGGTACAGCTCCTCGAGCAACATGAGCGCGCCGCCGTGGGCCGGCTCCAGCTCCAGCGCGGCCGCCGCCGCCCTGACCGCCTCGTCGAGCAGAGCCAGACCGCTCTCGTTCCAAAACGCGATCTGGACCCACAGGTCGGCAGCCTGTTTGCGATCGCCGAGCCCACCGGCCACCTCCGCGGTGGCCGCCACCAGTTGGCTCCAAAATCCGTTGCCGCGCGCGACCCGCTCCATCTCCTGGATCACGCGCCCGCTGGCGGGATCCTCTTCCAGGGCCGCCTGCAGCGTGACCAACGCGCTGCTCGGATCGCCGAGGCGCCGCTCGTAGATCTCCGCCACGCGACAGAGCAATAGCGCCCGCTCGGATCCCGGGGCCGCCGCCTCCGCTTGCGCCAATAGCTCGTCGACGCGCGCGCCCCAATCTTGGGCAGGCGGCGGTGGCTCGGGATCGACGACTTCGGGGCTCATCCGGCGCTCATCCCCCACTTGACCATTAACACGACCCCGCCCCCCACGGGCAACCATCACGTGCCGGTCAGGGCGGGCCGGAAACGGCGTCGATGCGTGCCCCATCAATCCAAATCGACGCGTGCGGCGCGCCGGTGAAGGCGATTTCGAAGTCCAGCGGACCGCCCGCGTGCGCGATTTCGCAGCCGACCGACACCGATCCGCTTGGTGGCACGTCGATCGTGGCTCGCGCCTCGCCCGCCCCCAACGACATTCGACCGGGGGTACCGGACTCGGCGGCGATCCGCAACGAGATCCGGTAGGCGCCCCCCGACAGCGCCCCTTCGCCGAGGCGCACGCCAGCGCGGGCCGTGCCGTCCGCGCCAGCTTGCAGATGCAGGCCGCTCGGCGCGCCGTGAATCGGCGAAGCGCCTGCGTACGGTGAGACTGGTCTCCACAGCAGCAGTCGGGTGTGCCCAGCGACCTCCGCTTCGGTCGCCGCCCAGCGGTGCCGCGCGCGCAGACCCTGACCGACCTCGAGCAACCTGGGCCAGGCCACCAGCCACACGATCACCAGCGCCGCCGCCGGGATCGAGGCGCGCCCCCGGCGCAGGAGATCGCGACCCGATCGGCGCCACAGCGCGCCCAGCGCGCCGCCCAGCTCACCCAGCGCCAGAGCGACGAAAGGAAACGCCAAGATCTCGATCGGCAGCCGGTAGCGCGGCTCGGCGAAGAACGCGGTGTACGTCGCGATGAGCGCGAGCTGAAAGGGAAGCAGCGCCAGCAACCGCCAGCGGCGGCGGACCGCGGCCACGCCAATCCCGGCCAGGGCCAGCCCCATCACGCCCAGGCCGAAGACATCGGCCAAACCGGCGATCGCGGCGTGGTGGGCGGCGAACCAGACCGCGCCCGGCCCGACCAGCACGCCGGTTCGGTAGATGGGCCAATAGAGCAGCCGCTCTTCGGGATCGAAGAGCCGCTCGGCCTTGAAGAGCGCCAAGCCCAGCGTGTAGCGCGGCTCGTAGCGTATCCACTCGCGCGCAAGGCCATAGGCGGCCTGATCGGTCTGGTGGTGGGGCTCGGCGAGGACGCTCTTGCCGGTCAGGTCCTGGAACGTCCGATTGAGCGCGCGCGTGTAGGTCCCCTCGGAGTTGGGGTTGGCGCCGATGAGCGCCGTGATACCCCCGTGATCGTCGGTGAAGTAGAGCAGGCCGCTCTGGCGGAGATGATGAATTCCCCACGGCAGCAGCACGACCAGCGTGGCGACCACCCCGACGACCGTAAGAGCGACCGCGCGGCGCAGCGGCTCGCGGCAGGCCAGCCAATATCCGAGCGCCAGCCCCGACAGCGGGAGCGCCACCGCCCGCACCCAGGCCGCCAGCCCCATCGCGACGCCGAAGGCCAGCGCCGCCCGCCACGGCCGCCGCGGCGCCAACCCGACCAGCAACGCCAGCGCCGCCACCAGCAGCGCCGCCGCCGGCATGTCGGTTCCCACCACGCTGGACATGGCGATCCCGGCCGGCCAGAGCGCGTAGATCAGCGTGGCTCCGGCGGCGTACGGGCAGGGGCAGATCCGACTCCAGGGGTTGTCGGCGCTGGCGGCTTCGTCGTGGGCGCGGCTGGCCGCATCAATTCCCTGGTCGCCGGCGGCGCCGCTGCGCTCGCCTTCGTCGATCAAATTCCACGCGACCACGAACAGTCCGGCGGCGCCGAGCGCGCCGAAAAAGACGCCGACCAGCTTCTGCGCCAGCAGATCCCCGCCGGCGTCCTTGACCAGCGCCAGCAGCGCGACGAACCCCGGCATATAGATGAAGCCGCCGTCGAGCCGGTCGAACTCGGACAGATAGTTGGCCGACTCGCGGTACATCGCAAAGTCGCTCACCGGGACGGTGCGGACCGTCAACACCCAGACGAGGCGCGCGGTCGCCGCCAGCGCGACCAGCGCCGCGCCCCAGATCCAGGCGGCGCGGGCGCGCCGACCGCGGGACACCGCTAGCCGGCCATTTGCAGCAGCTTCGAGAGCTTGGTGGCGAGGACCGGGTCACCGCCCACCTTCAGCTTGCCGCTGAAAAAGAGCGACATCGCGGCCTGCATTCCGCCTTCGATCATGCTGCGGAAGTCCCCGTCGCTGGCCTCGACGGTGCATTGCGGTGAGCCGTGCTCGCCCGGGACACAGGTCGGCGGGTTCGAGACCAGATCGACGGTCCAGACGCCGCCGTCGGCGCCGCTGATCTTGAACAGGTAGACCGCGGCCACGTCTTTGGCCTTCTCGGGGCTGGTCTTGAGAACTGCGGGCACTCTCTCGTCGAAGAACGCCTTGACGGACGTCGCCATCGGAACCTCCGCGAACATCCTAACGGAGTTGTCGGGGGAGGCGTAGTTACTTCGCGCCGACGGCCCTACTTCTTGGCGTACTTTTTGGCGACCTTGCCGGCATAGCCCGACTTTTCGATCTGCGGAACGCGGGAGAGCGCCAGCGCACCGGGGGCCACGTCACGGGTCACCGTGGTCCCCGCCCCGACCACCGCGCCCTTGCCGACCCGCACCGGCGCCACCAGCTGCGTGTCGGACCCGATGGCGACCCCATCCTCGATGACGGTCCTGAACTTCTCGTAGCCATTGTAGTTGCAGGTGATGGTGCCGGCGCCGATGTTGACCTGGGCGCCGATGGTCGCATCGCCCAGGTACGACAGATGATTGGCCTTGCTGCCGCGGCCCAGCGTGGTCTGCTTGGTTTCGACGAAGTTGCCGACGTGCGCGTCGGCGCCGAGGCGCGAACCCGGCCGTAGGTGGGCGAACGGCCCCACGCGCGCACCGGCCCCGATGCTGGCATCGGTGGCCACGGTGTAGGGGCGGATCTCCGCGCCGGCGCCCACCTCGACATCGGTGAGGATGACGCCGTCGCCGATGCGGGCGCCGTGACCGATGCGGGTCCGGCCGCGCAGCGCCACGTTGCGGCCCAGCTCGACATCGACGCCGATCTGGACGTCGGGCTCGACCACCGCGGAGGCCGGATCGCGAAAGGTCACGTGGGCCTGCAAGCCGCGGTTGATCCGCGCCCGCATGGCCGCCTCGGCCTCGGCGAGCTGCAAGCGATCGTTGATGCCCGCCACGTCGCGGAAGTCGGCGTCGATCGCGGTGACCCCGATCTTGGCGTCGGCCGCCGCGCGCGCGACGATGTCGGTGAGGTAGTACTCGCCCTGGGCGTTGCGCGCGCTCAGGCCGGCGGTCGCCGCGCGGAAGAAATCCACCGGGCCGCAGTAGATGCCGGCATTGACCTCGGCGATGAGGCGTTCTTCGGACGAAGCGTCTTTTTCCTCGACGACGCCCATCACGTGCCCGCGCTGGTCGCGCACAATCCGGCCGTAACCGGCGGGATCGGGGGGCGTGGTCGTGACGATGGACAGGCAGCCGTAGCGGCGGGAGGTGCCGACCAGCTCGGCCAGGGTCTCCCGGCGCAGCAGCGGCACGTCGCCGTAGAGCACCAGCAGCAGCTTGCCGCGAAAGCCCGCCAGGGCGGGCATCGCCAGCCGCACGGCGTGGCCGGTCCCGCGCTGCTCGGTCTGTTCGACGACCGTTACGGCACCGGCGCCCAAACGGGCCAGCAGGACCGCCTCGACCGCCTCGCGCTGGTGGCCCAGCACCGCCAACACCGGTTCGGCGCCGAGCCCCCGCGCCAGCTCGATCGGGTAGAGACCGAGCGGCCGTCCCAAAAGCTCGTGGAGCACCTTGGCGCGCGCCGACCGCATCCGGGTCCCCTTGCCGGCCGCCAGCACGATGGCCGCGAGATCGTTGCTGGACCGATCGGCCGGGCGCCGGCCCGCGCTTCGAGGGTTGGTTCTCTTCTCCGCGGACCGCGCCATGGTGGTCTTAATCTCGGGCAGGGCCCCGCGATTGTCCACGGCCTTCGCGCCCGAAATATACTGGTAGACTGACCGCCGCGCGATGCCCGGCTACGTGCTGATAGTCGAGAGGGACGCCGAGCTGCAGCGCCAGATCGGCGCCGCGCTGCAGGCCGCCGGCTACGAGCTGGCCTCCGAGACCGAGGCCTCTTGGGCCAAGCGGAGCATCGCCGTGCGGCAGCCGGATGCGGTGATCCTCGACACCCGCCTGGGCGACGGCGATGGCTTCGCGTTGGCCGAAGAGCTGCGCCGCGATCCCGACACCCGCCGGACGCCGATCGTCTTCATCGCCAGCACCCACCGCGGCGCCGGCCACCGCGCCGAGGCGCGCCGGCGGTTCGCCCCCGCCGAGTATCTGGCGACGCCGCTCGACGCCAAGAGCCTCGTGCCCCATCTGGCGGCGCTCACCGGCGCAGCCACGCCGCCGCCCGTCGTCGAAGAGGGGTCGACGCCGGCCCGGGTCGCCAAGGGGAGCTTGCGGGATCCCGTTCAACAGCGCGAGCGGCGCGACGTCGAGCGCAGCGCCAGGAGCCTGGTGGCCGATCCGGCGCAAGCGGCGTTCTCCGGCACGCTCAAGCGCACGCCGCTGGCGCGGCTGCTGCAGCGGATCTACGCCCAACGCGCGACCGGCTCGCTGCTCCTGCTCCACGACACCGCCAAAAAGATCGTCCTGTTCGCGGACGGCTACCCGGTCTCGGTCCGCTCCAACGTGCTGGGGGAGTGCCTGGGGCAGATCCTGCTGGAAAAGCGACTCATCAGCGGGGATGCGCTGGCCGTCTCGGTCCAGCGGATGCAAACCGAGAAGCGCCAGCAGGGGCAGATCTTGATCGAGATGGGGGCGCTGTCGCCCTACAACCTGGAGCGCGCGCTGGTCGAGCAACTCGAGTCCAAGCTGTTCGAAATCTTCGCCTGGCCGGACGGCAAGTTCCTGTTCAAGTCCGGCGACAGCGCCCCCGCCGGCGCCAGTCGCCTCGAACGCCCCCCGGCGGCGCTGATCCTGGAGGGAATTCGTCGGCACTACAATGAGACCCGACAAAATGCGGCGCTCGATCGTTATGCGGACCAGTACGTCGCGCTCAGCGCCGACCCGCTTCTCCGCCTGCAAGAGATGACCTCCAATCCGACCGAGCTGGCCTTCATCCGCGGCATCGACGGCACGCACCGGTTGGAAGAGACCCTGGCCGGCGCCAAGATCCCGCGTGCGCAGGCGCGCCTGCTGCTGGTCGCGCTATCAGAGGCCGGGATGATCCAGCCGCACGAGAATACCAAACGCCGCAAGGCCGCGCCCGCCGTCGTTGCGCCGGCGCCGGCCGCCCCAGAGGCGCCCCCGCCCCTCGGCAGCGGCGAGCTCTCGATGATGCTGCAGATGGCGCGCACCCAGGACTACTTCTGGGTGCTGGGCATCGAGCGCGACGTGGCGCCGGCCGCCCTCGACCGCGCCTACGAGGCGCTGGCCCGCAGCTTCCACGCCGACCGCTATCGCCTGGCGCCCGACGACGATCGCAAGGTGGCCCAGGAGATGTTCGACATCCTCGCGGAGGCCCACCGCGTCTTGCAGGATCCCGCCCGGCGGCGCGCCTACCTGGCCAAGCTGGGTCGAAACGAGCCCGCCCAGCCGGCGAACGAGTCGGCCGACCAGGATGCGGTTCCCCGCGCCATGGCGCCGACGCCCTCGAGCAACCCGGCGCACTCCCTTTACGAGGTCGGCCTCGAGCACCTCCGCGCGCGCCGCCACCACGAGGCGGTGGAGGTGCTCCGTCAGGCGGCGCGGCTGGTCCCCAATCAGGCCGACTATCGCGCCGCGCTCGGCTGGGCGCTCTTTCGCCAGGCGCCCGCCGACGCCCGGGCCGGCCGGGCCGCCATCGCCGAGCTGCGACGCGCCACGCAAATCGACGAGCGCCACCGCGCAGCCGCGCAGCACCTGGCCGAGATCTACGCCCAGACTGGCCAGCCAGACCTCGCCATCGCCGAGCTGCAACGCCTGTTGGCGCTCGATCCCAACGCCCTCGAGCTGGCCGAAGAGTTACACCGCCTGGAGTCGCATTAGCCGTCCGCGGGCGTGGCCGACCGAAGAGTTACACCGCTTCGAGTAGGTGGCCTGCTCGGAGGCGTACATGACACCGCTGTCAGGGTGTTCACCGTTTTTCACGGGGCCGGCGCGCAATTTTCCGTCTGGGGCGGCGGTCCTCCGGCCCAGCGCTGGGCACGTGGCTTGCTCAATTTGCCGCCATGCCCTCCCACACCTTCTCTCGCGCGCGCTACGGGACCGAGCTGCTGGCCCGAGTCGCGGCCGGTTGGCGCCGGCTGGCCGAGGACCAGCGACGGGGCGTCGTCGGGGCCGCGCGCGTCGCAGCCGATCTGGCTGCCCTGGACGCGCCCCCGGCGCTGCTGATGACCGCCGGCCACGTGCTTCAGGAAGAGATCCACCACCTGGAGGTCTGCGCCCGGGTCATCGAAGAGATCGATCCGGCCTTGCCGGCCTTGCCCGTCTTGCCGAGACCGCCGGTTCGCTCCGAGCTGTCGGACGACCTCCGCGAAAGCGAAGCCGAGAGCGACCTTCGCCTGCCACGGGCGTCGATCTCCAGCGAGCGTTCGCTGGCCCGCGCGCTGGTCGTCGATTACGCGCTCGGTAAGCCCGTGTCGGCCGCGGCGTTCGCGGCGGCGCGGGCGATCATCCGCGAGCCGTTGCTCGCCTGGGCCTACACCGAGCTGCTGCACGACGAATCGCGCCACGCGACCTTCGGGGCGCGGGCCGCGGCTTGGGTCATTCGCCGCTGGTCGGCGAGCGAGCGCGAGGCCCTCTGGACCACCTGCCTGGCCGCCCCGAGCTCGGTCGCCGCCCCACGCCAGTCCGACCCGGAAGCCGAGGCGCTGGGCCTACTCCCGGCGGAGGTCGACTGCGCGCTCCCCCGCTGGATCCTGCCGCACCTCGAGCCCCTCGGACTCCACCCCCGCCCCGCCAACGACCAGACGCTCCTGCATTGATCACGACGTAACGTCTACCTTGGCTGCAGCCCGAACGCTTTAGTAGCGGGCCCTCCGGATCAGCGTCGGCGATCTATTGCCCGACGAAGTTTGGCATCATCGCAGGCTCCGACGACACGGCGCTACGCGATCTCCTTTTACTTCCTGACTTCGTAGGCCACATCCTCCTTCTGAAAACCGGCGACTTGGCCAACCTTACCCGCGCGGGTGATCGGGGGAGAGCCGCTCGTCTATCATGTCTTCCCTTCGGGAGACCTAGCTTGGGCTCGATCTGCATAGCGCCGGCGCGCTGACCGATCGAGATCGATCAGCCGCACCGACGTAACCGCACGATCGGGTGGGAAAACTCAGCTCCCGACGACCGCGCGGGGCTCGACAACGTTCAGTCGTAGTACTCGGCCCCGAGGTGGGTAATCAGCTCTTCGCCGCGCAGGTTGCGGAGCGTGTTCTTGAGCTTCATGAGCTGGATGAACAGATCGTGCTCGGGGTAAAGCCCCGGCGCGCTCTGCGGGCTCTTCCAGTAGAACGACAGCCACTCCTGGATGCCGCTCATCCCGCAGCGCTGCGCGAGGTCCATGAACAGCGCCAGGTCGAGCACGATCGGCGCCGCGAGAATCGAGTCGCGGCAGAGGAAGTCGATCTTGATCTGCATCGGGTAGCCCATCCACCCGAAGATATCGATGTTGTCCCAGCCCTCTTTATTGTCGCCGCGCGGTGGGTAGTAATTGATGCGCACGACGTGGCACATGTTGCCGTAGAGATCGGGGTAGAGGTGGGGCTGCAGGATGTGCTCCAGCGAGCCCAGCTTGGACACCTCTTTGGACTTGAAGGACTCGGGATCGTCCAGCACCTCGCCGTCGCGGTTGCCGAGGATGTTGGTCGAGTACCAGCCCTCGACGCCCAGCAGACGCGCCTTGAAGCCGGGCGCCAGGATGGTCTTCATCAGCGTCTGTCCGGTCTTGAAGTCCTTGCCGCACACAGGCACGTTGTTCTGCTTGGCCAGCGCAAGCAGCGCCGGCGTGTCGACGGTCAGGTTGGGCGCGCCGTTGGCGTAGGGGACGCCGCACTTGAGGGCCGCGTAGGCGTAGATCTGCGAGGGGGCGATCTCCGGATCGCTCTCCGCCAGACCCTTTTCGAACGAGGCGATGGTGGCGTGCACCGGCGCCGCACTCCGGTAGACCTCGGTCGAGCCACACCAGACCATCACCAGCCGCTCGCAGTTGTTGGTCTTCTTGAACTCCTTGATGTCATCGATGACCTGCTGCGCGAGGTCGGCCTTCGACTTGCCGGTCTTAGCGTGGGTGGCGGTCAGCTTCTTGACGTAGGACTGATCGAACACCGCCTTCATCGGCTTGATGGTCGACAGAAAATCCTTGAGCTCGGTCAGGTGCTCCTTCGAGAGCACGCCGGCCTTGCTGGCGGCGACGAAGGCGTCATCCGGGAAGAGATCCCAGGCGCCGAACACGACGTCTTCGAGCTTGGTCAGCGGCACGAGCTCTTTGATGAGCGGCGTGCGGGCGTCGGTGCGCTTGCCGAGCCGAATGGTGCCCATCTGGGTGAGCGAGCCGATCGGCTTGGAGATGCCGCGGCGGATGGCTTCGACGCCGGCCATGAAGGTGGTGGCGACGGCGCCCAAACCGGGGGTCAGGATGCCGAGCTTGCCGCTGGCGGGACGGATGTCGATCGGGGTGGACGTGGACTTCGTGAGGGACATGGGCGCTCCTTTTATAGACGAATGCGGGTCGCTGCAACCCCGATGCCGCACCTTTTCCCACCACCTCGACCGCATCCGACGCGGGGTTCGACTTCCCCGCCCGGGATCTGTGGTAGAAACCCCCCGCTCTTTTCAACACCTGAACACCACACGCCTGTCGAGGTGGCCGTGCGTGCTCGAGTTGTCGTTCGCTCGAACGGCGGCTCGGGTTGCGGCCTCCGAGGACACGGGCGGCGGAAAACAACGCAAAAAAGGACCCGCATGGAAACCAGCACCGAGACCCCGACCACGACGCCCGCCCCGACCCTCGACATCGCGCAACCGGCGCCCGGCGACGCGCCCATCACGATCCGCGAGATGATGGAGGCCGGCGTTCACTTCGGCCACCAGACCAAGCGCTGGAACCCCAAGATGAAGAGCTTCATCTTCGGTGCGCGCAACGGCATCCACATCATCGATCTCCAGCAGACCGTCCGCGCCTTCAAGCGCGCCTACAACTTCCTGGTCTCGAACGTCGCCTCGGGCCGCTCGGTCCTGTTCGTGGGAACCAAGAAGCAGGCCCAGGAGGTCATGCGCGAAGAGGCGCTGCGCGCCGGCCAGTTCTACGTCACCAACCGCTGGCTGGGCGGCACGCTCACCAACTTCAACAGCGTCAAGGGATCGATCGATCGCTTGCACGCCATCGAGAAGATGTCGACCGACGGCACCTTCGAGCGGATGACCAAGAAAGAGGTCCTCGGCATCACGCGTGAGCGCGAGAAGCTGGAGAAGGCGCTGGGCGGCATCAAGAGCATGACCGAGGTGCCGGGCGCGGTGTTCATCGTCGACGTGGTCAAGGAGCACATCGCCGTCACCGAGGCGCGCAAGCTGGAGATCCCGATCGTCGCCATCGTCGACACCAACTGCAACCCGGACCTCATCGACTACCCGATCCCGGGCAACGACGACGCCATCCGCTCGCTCAAGCTTTTCGCGGGCAAGATCGCCGAGGCCTGCCTGCTCGGCCAGAAGGTCGGCCGCGAGCGGGCCAACCAGCAGCGCAACTCGCGAGACGAGGGTGGCGGCAACGAGCCGCAGACCATCCGCGTCTCCTCGGGCGGCGAAGGCCCGCGCGTCGAGGTGGTCTCGCGCCACCGCGGCGAGCTGCCGACGCCGGAAGCCGCCGCCACCCCCGAAGACAAGGGCGAAACCCACGGCTAACGCCGCGTTCGCCGCCCCGCGCCCACCGAATTCCAGACGAGAAACGAAGAGGACCATCCAGCTATGGCATCGGAAATAACGGCCCAAATGATCAAGGATCTCCGCGAGCGAACCGGCGCGGGGATGGCGGACTGCAAGAAGGCGCTGGTCGAGTGCAGCGCCGAGATGGAGAAGGCGATCGACTACCTTCGCAAGAAGGGGATCGCCTCGGCCGCCAAGAAGGCCACCCGCATCGCCTCCGAAGGAACGGTGGTGAGCTACCTGCACGGCGCGCGCATCGGCGTGCTCATCGAAGTGAACTGCGAGACCGACTTCGTGGCGCGCAACCCCGACTTCCTCGGGTTCGCCAAGGACGTCGCCATCCAGGTCGCGGCGATGAACCCGCAGTACGTGTCGCAGGATGAGATCCCCGCCGCCGTGCTGGACAAAGAGAAGACCATCCGCCTCGAGCTGGCCAAGCAGTCCGGCAAGCCCGAGGCGGTGATCCCCAAGATCGTCGACGGCCAGATCGCCAAGTGGGCCAAGGAGGTCTGCCTGCTCGATCAGCTCTGGGTGAAGGATCCGGAGGGCAAGAAGGACATCCGCGCGCTGCTGACCGAGCTGGTCGCCAAGACCGGTGAGAACATCCGCGTGCGCCGGTTCGTCCGCTACGAGGTCGGCGAGGGGCTCGAGAAGCGGGCCGACGATTTCGTGGCCGAGGTCCAGAAGCAGTCGGGGACGACCTAGGCCCGAATGGCCGAACAAAAGACGGTCGAGCAGACGATGGCCAAGGAGACGCAGAATACGCCCGGCGCGACACCGACCCCGCCGTCGGCGCGCCTGAGCGGCAGCGGCTCCGACGGCCAGGCCGCCGAGCTGGCCAGCAAGCCCCCGCTGGCGCCGGGGGCCAAGTATCGTCGCATCCTGCTCAAGCTGTCGGGCGAGGCGCTCATGGGCTCGGGCCAATACGGCATCGAGCCCGCGACGCTGTCGCAGATCGCCGACGAGCTGGTCGACGTCCACGGCCTGGGGATCGAGATCGCGCTGGTGCTGGGCGGCGGCAACATCTTCCGCGGCATCGCCGCCAGCTCGGTCGGCATGGACCGCGCCCACGCCGACTACATGGGGATGCTGGCAACCGTCATCAATTCGCTGGCACTGCAGGACGCGCTCGAATCGCGCGGGCTGCACACCCGCGTGCTGTCGGCGCTGGAGATGGAGCGGGTCGCCGAGCCGTACATCCGGCGCCGCGCCATCCGCCACCTCGAAAAGGGGCGCCTGGTGATCTTCGCGGCCGGCACCGGCAACCCGTTCTTCACTACCGACACGGCGGCCTCGCTGCGGGCCATGGAGATCGGCGCCGAGATCGTCATGAAGGCGACCCGCGTCGACGGTGTGTACGACAAGGATCCGCACAAGCACGCCGACGCGCGAATGTACCGGCGCCTGTCCTACCTCGACGTGCTGAACCGGAGCCTGGCCGTGATGGACTCGACGGCCATCTCGCTCTGCCGAGACAACAGCTTGCCGATTTTGGTCTTCAACATGACCAAGCCGGGGAACATCCGCCGGGTGTTGCTCGGCGAGTCGCTCGGAACCATCGTGGGCCACGAGGCGGGCGAGGCCGCCCTGGCGTGAGAGGAGACACCCGATGATCAACGACATCGTGAAAAGCCTGCAGGGCGATCTCGACAAGGGGATCGACGCCTTCAAGCGCGAGCTGGCCAAGGTGCGCACCGGGCGCGCCAACCTGTCGGTGCTCGACGGCGTCCGCGTCGACTACTACGGTACGCCGACGCCGCTCAACCAGATCGCGTCGTGCAACGTGGCCGACGCGCGCCTCATCACCATCAAGCCCTGGGAGCGATCGCTCATCCCCGAGATCGAAAAATCGATCCGGGCCGCGCAGCTCGGCCTCAACCCGCAGTCCGACGGCGAGCTGGTGCGGCTGCCGATGCCGGCGCTCACGCAGGAGCGGCGGCAGGAGCTGGTCAAGGTGGTCAAGAAGATGGCCGAGGACGCCCGGGTCGCGCTGCGCGGCGCGCGCCGCGACGCCAACGAGATGATCAAAGAGGCGCTCAAAGAGGGCGCGGTCACCGAGGACGACGAGCGCAAGGGCCTCAAGACGGTGCAGGACGCGACCGACAAGTCGGTGCTCAAGATCGACGAGATCGCCGCGAAAAAAGAGAGCGAGATCCTGGAGGTCTGACATGGCACTGGTCTTTCGCGAAGCGCACGCGGCGCCCGACAAGAAGAAGATCAACGAGGAGTGGTTCATCCTCGAAAACGCCGGCGCGCAGTCGATCAACACCGGCGGGCTGCAGGTCATCGCGGCGCGCAAGGGCAAGCGAGGTTCGGTGCTGGGGGTGATCGACCCGGGGTTCATGCTCCAGCCGGGCGAGAAGATCCTGGTCGTCTCGGGCGTGCCGGGGAAGAAGTCGCACGGCGAGCCGCCGTCGCGCGAGGGCCTGCGCACCTACCACCTGTTCCAGCGCGATCCGCTGCTGCACGGCGACGGGACGCTGCTGCGCCTGGCGATGAACCAGGTCGAGGTGGCGCGCCTGATCTACGATCCGGCGGCCGCCACCGGCGTCGCGTGATAAGAACTGGCCATGCCCAAGTACCAGGTGGACATCCCGCACGCGCTGGCCGTCGACGAGGCGAAGAAGCGCATCTCGGGCGCGACCGATAAGCTGACCCGCGAGTACGGCGCCGCCTGCACCTGGAAGACCGACAGCGCGCTGTCGGTGTCGCGCAAGGGGCTCGACGCGCTGGTCACCGTCGAGCCGGCGCGCGTCCACATCGACCTGAACCTGGGCTTTCTGCTCACGCCGTTCGCGGAGAAGATCAAGGGCGGCATCGCCCGCCAGCTCTCCAGCATCCTCAGCGCCCCGACCAGCAACTAGTCGTTGGTCGGGACCCTGGGAGGATCCCGCTCGTCCCGCGAAGAACTCGAACGAGCCCGGGTTCCCCGCGCGCGTCTGCGCGCCGCGGGTGGTTAAAGCTCGTTCTCCCTCACGCGATCTGGCCCCGTCAGGCCAGCGCCGCCGCGACTTCGCCGGCGGTGGCATCGGCGCCGCCGGTGATGATCCGGAGCGCCGCGTCCGGCGGTGAGAACGTCGCGAAGCGGGCGTCGCGTTCTCCCAGGCCAGGAAGGTAGCCTGGGACGAGGCCCACCGCGTCGTTGTCGAGCACCACCAACGCGGAGGCAGCCAGCGTCTTCAAACGATCGTCGGCGATGGCCAGGTCGAGCGCGGCCAGGATCGACAGCCGGGCCGGATCCCAGACGATTCCCAGCGCCGGGCCGAACGTCTCGTGCAGGTCGCTGGCCTCGCGCGGACTGGGCGCCTGCCAAGGGGTGACGCCGAGCTGTAAAGAAAGCCGCATCCCGGCCCGCTCGGCCGCGCCAACCAGCCGCTCGAGCGACCACCGGCAGGCGTCCAGGATCTCCGGACCGCGGGCGCGCCGCTCGGCCAAGGCGTCGGCCAACCGCAAGCCGCCCGGCTCGTCGGCCGCCAAGGCCCGCCGCGCGAAGGCCCCACCC
>DASRLC010000123.1:0-5694 GCA_035648655.1 Polyangia bacterium | reverse complement strand
CGAAGCGAATCTCGTTGAAGTTCGAGGGCGCTCCCCCCTGCGTGCTGCGGCTCTTGATCCCGCTCTGCGTCTTGTTGGCGGGTAAATCATAAGGCGGCATGTTGTCGGCGTTGTAGACGCGCCCCGTGATGATCGGCCGGTCGGGATCCCCCTCGAGGAAGTCGACGATGACCTCCTGCCCGACGCGGGGGATGTGGATCGCCCCCCACTTTGCGCCCGCCCAGGCCTGCGAGACGCGCACCCAGCACGAGCTGCGCTCGTCCGACATGCCGTAGCGATCCCAGTGGAACTGGACCTTCACGCGGCCATATTGATCGACCGTGATCTCATCGCCGCTCGGGCCTACGACGATGGCGGTCTGCGGGCCCTCGACGCGATGCTTACGGGCGCGGATGGCCGGACGAAATTGGACCTTGCTGTCGAGGAGCGACAGCCCGGCGTGGAACTCTTCTCCCCCCCCACCGCCCGCCTCGTAGTCGCCGACATGAATGTTGTAGACGGCGCCCACGATCAGATATTCCTTGTTTTGATCGTCCCGCGGGTGGTCCGTGAGGGTGAAGAGATCGCCCGAACCGATTCCCCGAACGTCGCCGGCGGCCTGGACGACCTCCTGCTCCCACTGCCGCTCCTGGAGCCGCGTCTTCACCGACGTGTCGCCGTCGGCCTTCTTGAGATAGTCGCCCGGATAGTCGAACAGCGCCGTGTCGGCGTAGGCATAGTTCTGAGGTTGGTTGAGCACGCTCAGCAGAGCCGTCCGTGGCGCCTTGAAGTCGAAGTCCGTCGACGCGAAGCCGCCCGAGCGGATCCGCTGCTGCACCGCCCAGGACGACAGGTGCTCTGTCTCACCCCGACTGGCCTCTTGCTGCGGGAAGTACTCCACCTCGTCGTACTCGTCGACGGTGTCGTGCGCGCTCTGCGAGTCGGCGAGGACCAGCGTGTGCTTCGTCTCGTCGTGCTTGAAGAAGTAGTAGATTCCCGCGTGCTCCATGAGCCGGCTGACGAAGTTGAAGTCCGATTCGCGGTACTGCACGACATATTCGAGCTTGGAATAGGCGCCGTCGTCGAGCGCGTCCTCGATGTCGGAGAAATCGGCGCGCCGAAAGACGTCCTTGAGGATGTCGGGGATCGACATGTCCTGGTAAATGCGGCAATCAGACTGAAAGTCGAGCAGCGCGAGCCATGGCTCCAGCGTGACCGCATAGCGGAAGTAGCCCACCTCCTCGTCCAGATGGGTCGCCCTGGTCACGATGCCATTGAAGTGGCGCGTCCCTCCGGCAGGCAGCTTCATGTGGACGGTCATCGGCTCGCCGAGGAGCGTCGAGAGATCGATGTTCGAATCGGTGCTGACCAGCGATAGATCGTATGAGAATGGCTGCCCCAGCGTCTCGTGTCCGTCCATCCGCTCGAGAGCGATCGCCGCGTCGTCGAGCGGTGTAGTCACCCAGATGTCGCGGGTCGTCGTGAGATCGCTGGCGCCGTCGCCTCCGCCATCCCCGCCACCGTCGCTGCTGTCAGCCATCGTGAGCGCACTCTATCAACAAGCACACGGGTATGGCAGCCGGCTCGGGCCTTCATGCGCATGGGGAATAAAGACGACCTCCGTCGTTTTACGGAGTTCCCGGAGGATGACCCTCCGCCGCCCCCCCCTCACATAGAGCTAGAAATTTCTCTCCCAGCGCCGCCACGCGATTCTCGAGGCCATCGTCGATGCACTCAGGTTCCTCCCCCACGCGTTGAGCTCGCGAATCTACTTCCCATGCAATTGCTTCAGCTCCTCGGACCGGCGCACGCTGGTCTCAAGTAGCTAGCTGCCGATCAGTCAACTCGCGGCTCGAGATTCTTAATCGCGGGGTCCTTTCGACACTTGGCGAGAAGGAGCGACTTCCCACCGTCGATCTTCATGAATCTCTTTTCCTTTTCCTGGACCTGAACGTTCAGGCACATACAGCCATACCCGTATCCACCGCTCTGGGTCGCCACCCACCAGCGCTTGCCGCTCGGTCGGTCGTCCGGCAATCCATCCAGAACGCGGTTGTCGCCCCCCTGGTCCGCGATCCCCCAGGTCCCGTCTTTGTCGAGGAACTCCCAGTTTCCTGGGCTCGGATTCGATATCCAGCCGCACCGCCGCTCGAGACCAGGCGCATCGGCCGCGCGCGTGGCTACGGTCGTCACGAGCACGAAGATCGCCACCAGTCCCACGGACAACCTTATTCCGCCTCGACGACAACGCGGGTATCCCTTGCGGGCCACGACGGCAAGTCTCGCTTCTCCGCGCACTCGGGTCAACGGCGCTGGCCTCTCCCGCGCCATGATCACGGAGGGCTCGAGCGGCCTCCCGCCCATTCAGTGACTCGCGCGTCACCGCCGTGAAGTCGTTTGACCTTCGCCGGGAAGTAGTACACGTGCCCACGGCCATGTCCGACCTCCTCGACGGGAGCAAAATTCCGCCAGACTTTCTTTCCGTGATGGCCCCGCCCCATGCGGACCGTATGACTCGTCTCTATGAACATCGTCGCGAGCATGTATGCGGTCCAGCGGAGGTCGATGATCCGCTTGTCCACCTCGATCATCGACAGCACGGAGACCAGCTCCTGAACTGAAGCCTTGTTGAATTTTTGGATGTGAGCGAAGGACGATTCGTACCCTTTTGCGAACTCATCCTTGTCGTAGGTGCCACGGTACGCATAGCTGGTGCCCGAGGTCCCGTTTGGCATGATCAGACGGTAAACGGGTCCGCTGTCGATGAGAAGCGCGGAAATCGAACTCTGGAGACCAGACGGGGACGACGCCGCAGATCGGAATGTGGGGAGATCGTTCTCGCTCACGCAGCCCCTCACTCAACGTTGGGGGTTCCCCCCGGCCGGCTGGGCCACCGCGGACACAAGTGCGAATGAACCATTCGTGACCATCACGACAGTTGCCCGGTCGGTTTCGATGTATGGTTGCGCGCGGTCGAACTGATTGGTGGGAGGCACAGATGACTCGCTTATCGCAGGCCCTTTTGGTCTCTCTCTTCGTCGTCCCGCTCGTGGCCTGTGTCCCCGAGGGGGGAGAGCACACGCAGTCGCGGAGCGGCGCGGTCTCGAGTGATCCCGGGAATCTCGACATCCTGATCATGGTCGACAACTCGTCGTCGATGACCCAACTGCAGATGAAGATGCTGGCCCAGGACCCGGGGTTCATGACGGTGCTGGAGAACCTTCCGAATGGGCTGCCGAACATCCACGTGGCGGTCGTCTCCTCGGACTTGGGGGCGCCCAGCGACCTGCAAACCTCCATCGCGTGCACGGCGACGGGCGACGGCGGCCTTTTCCAGTCGACGCCGCGCGGGACCTGCACCGACACCACGCTGACGCCCGGAGCGACGTTCATCTCCAACGTCGACGGCCAGGCCAACTACACCGGCAGCCTACAGGACGTGTTTGGCTGCATCGCACAGCTCGGAGAGAGCGGCTGCGGGTTCGAGCACCAGCTCGCTTCGGTGGCGCGCGCGCTCGGCGCCGACGGCTCGCCGGCGCCGACCGCCAACGCCGGGTTCCTGCGTGACGACGCCGAGCTGGCGATCGTACTGCTCACCAACGAGGACGACTGCTCGGCGACGCCCCCCACGACGATCTACTCGCTGAACGGGGATCAGCAGAACATCTCCAACCCCGACGGACCGATCGCCAACTACCGCTGCAACGGCGGTCCGCGCGGCGCGCACTACTGCCAGGATCCGGCCAACAACAACACGTGGATCATTCCGCCGCTCAATCCGCCCCCCGACGCGCAGGGGTCGTCCGCCGCACCCACGCTCGATCTCGCCAACTGCATCGACAACGAGCAACCGCCGATGGGGACCGGAACAAGCGCGCTCACGCCGGTCTCGCAGTTGATCAGCGGCATCAAGGCGCTCAAAGCCGATCCCGACAATCAGATCGTCGTCGGCACCATCTCGGCACCGGCGACCCCCTACACCGTCGCCTGGGTCCCCGAGATCGGCGGCCAGAACACGCAACCGGGCGAGCTCTGGCCGGAGGTCGAGCACTCCTGCGGCCCCCCGGGCGGCGGCGACGTCAATCCAGAGGCCACCCAGCTCACAACCGACGGCAGCTTCGGCGATCCCAGCGTCCGGATCGCGCAGTGGGTGAATGCCTTCGGTTCGAATGGCGTGGTGACCTCGATCTGTGACGCCAACTACTCGTCCGCGTTCCAGACCATCGCCAACAGGATCGCCTCCCACCTCTACGGGGGCACCGGCGCCGGTGGCGCGGGCGGCCAGAACGGCGGCGGCGGCCAGACGGGATCTGCCGGGACCAACGGCGCGGCGGGCGGGGGCGGCGCGACAGGCACAGGCGGCGCGGCAGGTACGAGAGGAACAGCGGGTGTCAGCGGCACGGCCGGCGGAAATGGCGCCGGGGGAACCGGCGGCGTCGCCGGTACCAGCGGCGCGGCTGGAAAGACTGGCGCCGCCGGCTCCAGCGGAGCCGCAGGAACAGGCGGTACGAGCGGTACGGCAGGGGGCTCTGGAACGGGCACCGGCGGTGGCAGCGTTGCCGGTGGGTCCGGAACAGGCGCCGGCGGCGGCAGCGTTGCCGGCGGCTCTGGAACGGGCACCGGCGGCGGCAGCGTTGCCGGCGGGTCCGGAACAGGCGCCGGCGGCGGCAGCGTTGCCGGCGGGTCCGGAACAGGCGCCGGCGGCAACAACGTTGCCGGCGCGTCCGGAACAGGCGCCGGCGGCAACAACGTTGCCGGCGCGTCCGGAACAGGCGCCGGGGGAGGTGGTGTCGCGGGGACCTCCGGAACCGGCGCCGGCGGCACCGCCACTGCGGGTACGTCGGGAACGGGGACCGGCGGCAGCGCCACGGGCGGGGCCGGTGCGACCGCGGGCAAGCTTGGCAGCGGGACGGGTGGTGCGGGCGGCGCTGCGGGCGGCCACGCGGGCACCGGCCCCGGCACCGGGGGGACGACGACCAGCGGCGCGGCGAGCGGTTGCAGCTGCGACAGCAGTGGAGCGACGCGGCCGGGCGGCCTCGGCCTGGCCTTGCTGCTGGGCGCGCTTCTCCTGGCCGGCCGGCGGCGGGCGGCCGTCTGTGCGCCGACTTCTCTGCCGTCGCGGCGGTGACAGCCGTCCAGTCGTCGGTACGAGACGGCGCGGCCGGCAGATCGGCGCCGTTTCGAAGGGCGTTGGGAGGATCGTTGGCCCAAGCGCAGCGCACCGTCAGCGGCGCCGGCACCTCCGGGGTGGAGACGACGACGCCGGCGCGGTCGACGCGGCCGGAGGCGTCCCCTGAAGCGGGGCAGCCCCATCCCAGATCGCGGCCGTGGTGGCGATCACGCTGTATCTATTGGTTCGGGAACCATACTGCGACGATGAAATTAGCTATGAGAGCTGTGGGGCTCGCCGTCGGGTGGATCGTCGCGGCGCAGGGATGCGGCTCCGGAACCTCGATGGAGCAGGCCTGCCAGAGCCTCGCTCAGGCTCAGTGCGCGAAACGGATGAGCTGCTCGAACGCCATCGACGCGACCGGCGCCAGCATCGTTCGCTCTTTCGGCACGCTGGCAGCGTGTGAGACGCGCGAGGCGCTGGCCTGCATGAACGGTCTCGCGGCGCCCAGCACTGGGAGCACGGTTGCGACGGTCGAAAAATGCGCGACCGCGTTCGCGACGTACACGTGCGCCGATTTCTTCAACGGTAACCCGCCCGCCGCC
>DASRLC010000122.1:0-31781 GCA_035648655.1 Polyangia bacterium | reverse complement strand
GCCTTCCAGTTCAGGAGGGTTGGGATAACGGTCCCGATCCCCTTGCCCGAGCGGGTCGGGGCGAAGGCGATCACATGCTCCGGTCCGTCATGGGTGATGAGTTGGCCCGGCCGGTCCATGTGCCAGACACCGGGCCGATCGCCCGGCGTGAATCGAGCGTCGTTGGTCTGGCAAAGCACGATACCCTTGCCGCTCAGCAGACCCGCTCGCTTGAGGACCTTCATGCCCCCCCAAGTCGCCGAGCCGTGAGAGGTGCTGGGAGCCTTCTTCCGGCTGAAGAGGGCGATGAGAAGCGGGACGCAGGTCGCCAGGAGGACCGACCAGCCAATTAGCTTCACGACGTGAAAGATTGCCGGCGCGTAGGGTCCGAAGTCAGAAGCCCAGGAGAGCCAGGACCAAGGGGCATAGAGGCGCAGGTCGCCAATGGTCGCCGCCGGCGCCCCGAGCTGCTTTTGGTATCCGAGCGACGATGCCGCGTATTGCGTGGCGACGGCAAACGCGACGGCGTTGAGGGCGACGGCGGACGCGAAGAGACCGAGTAGGAGGCGCTTGCGGGTCATGGTCATTCTTCCCCTCTGGCGAGCCGTGGCGCTGCCCGCACGGCTACCTGTTGGTTCTGGTCGGTGCTGATCTCGACGAGCCTCCCCTCGAGCCGGGCAGTGGCCACCGTGGCGGGCACAAGGACGAGCCGCTTGGTTCGCTCATCGACGACCTGGGCGAAGGCTCGCCCAGAGGGCAAGGGAGGACACTCGGTGAGCGTTCCGCGGAAGGTGGTCGCCGACTCCAAGTGGTGCAGACCGCGGTCGTGGGCCAGGCGCCTACCTACGAGAACCCGCTCCATCGCGTCGAGCCGCTTTGCCTGATCTGGAGTCCCCGGTTCAATGCCCTTCGAACGAAGCCAGGAAATACGCGCTGCGATACTCGCAGCCAGCTCTGCCCCGAAGCCCCAGCGAGCACGCTCCGGGGTCGTCGGCGGCTGCCTATCAAGCCAAGTGGGGCCTGGGTAGGTGGCCTGTGTTTGGACGCTGGCGCCGGTATATTGGACGCGCAATCGGTGCCGCGGGTGGGTGGTCTCTCGCGCCTGCAGCTGCTGGAGCAGGTTGGGCGGAATCCGCCAGCGTCCGTCCGGCAGGCGGGTGACCAAGCCGTAGCGTTCGAGCCGCTCGAGCCTGCGAACATTCCCCGCCACGAGGTCGGCGGGCGGGGCGGCTTTCTCAGGCAGGCCAGACAGCTGCAGGAGGTGCGCCGCCGGGTCGTAGATTCCCGCGTTCAACTCGGCGATCCGAGCGAGCACCTGGTCTGTCGGCTTGACCCATGGCTCGGTCGCCCGAGCGACCCGGACGACGTCCCCCGCGCGGAGCCAGTCACCGGCCCGCGCGTCCAGGCGAACGTAGTGCGTCTCACCGGAAGCGGTCTCGATTCCGGCGAAGAGCTCGCCGGTCTGTTCGTCATGAAGACCCTTGCCCCGGACCACGCCCTCGAGCGGCGCGGATAGGTCGGAGGGCTCGACGAACCGGTATCGGGCGACGTCGCCGCCCGCCACCTGGTGGAGTCGCTTGATGACATCGTTCCGGAGGCCGAGCTTGGTCAGCGACTCCCCCCATCCGACGGCCAGGTCCCAGGCTCCCCGGGGACCGCTGCGGGCGAGGCCGAGGGCTGTCAGGGTGGCGAGCCGGCCGAGCACCGTGGAACGCTCCTGCGTATGCAGCTTCGCGATGGCCGGGGCGAGAAGCCGTCCCTCCGGTGAGAGCATTCGGGCGAGCCGGCGGTCGATCGACGTCAGGCGCTCTTGGCCGATCTCTTTGCTGCGCTGCTGGGCGATGTCGAGCTCGGTGCGAACGCCCAGCTCGCGGGTCATGATCTGGGCGGCTCGCGCCCGCATATCCTCCTCGATGTAGGGTCGCGGGAAACGAACCTCCTTGCCGTTCCGGTCGACTCCACGCACGACGACGTGCACGTGGGAATGGTCGGTGTTGTGGTGGTTGACCGCAGTCCAGATCAGCGAGCGGCCTAAGTCCTTCTCCACCTGCGCCATAAGCTCGCGGGTGAACGCTTGAAGGTCGACGTCTCGTCCGTCCTCCGGCGAGACGATGAATCGAAACTGCCTCTTCTCGCCCTTCAACGGCTCGGCGAAACCGGTCCTGTCGAAAGACTCGTCCGCGCCATAGAGGTGCCCCGGGGACCCATCCCGCTCAACGCCGTCGCGCTCGAGGTAGGTGAGGTGCAGCCGGGCGGCGTCTCGGCCACCGCCGTGCATCGAGACGTAGTGGCACTTCACGACGCAGCGGCGTGAGTTCTCACGCGCGCGGCCGACGTCGTATGGCTTCGACCGACCGAGCCCCGAGAGGGCCGCTCTCAGGCTCGTCACCCGATGCGCGTCGCCGCGGCCGCGGCGGCCCGCGATACGCGGTTTGAACCGAAACTCGGGGTCTAGGAGATCATCCAGTCTGCTGGCCATCGCGCTGAGGTTCTCGGCCAACCGATCGAAAAATGTGCCTCCGAACCATTTCTCCGTCGGTGACGGCCTGATCTCGGCGACTCAAAAACGTTCGGTGCTATAAGAAAAAGCGCGTGAAAACATAGCGATAGCCGAGTCGTGCTAGCACCGAGGATCCGTGCGTAGCACCTTTTCCTTTTTCATTTTGCCTAGTTACGCCGAAGGCGTAGCAGGCCCTTTATCTTGCCCTCGGCTTTCTGTCCTCCGACCGTCTCTGTCCCAGGCACATTTTTCGATCGGTTGGCCGAGAACCCGGACGCCAAAAGCTGGCGAGGAGGACAGTCATGACGACGAAGCCGGGTTTGAAGTTCAGTGTTGCTGCGATCGATAACGTGAAAGAGATCTTGAAGGCGTTGCCGCCGGCGCCTCGGGAGACGAAAGAGGTCAGTCTTCGAGAGGCGATCGAGGAGCTGGCCCCGGCGATCCGAGGGTTGCTCGCCAAGGGGTACTCACGGCAGCAGGTCGTCGACCTGATTCAAGAGCAGGGAGTGGGCTGCTCGCTCACGTCGCTGAAGGCATATTTCCGAACGCCGGCGAAGACGAAAGCGAAGCCCGCGGCGGCATCGACGGCGGGACCAACGGCGGGAAGTCAGGCGACAGGTCTGGCACCAGCGCGGTTGGTGGTCAGCGGCGGCTCTGGCGGGACCGAAGTGGGAGCTGCCGCAGCGTCTCGCGACGCGGCACCGACGCATGCTCAGTCGCCAACGGGCCGAGCAGCCGGTGGCGAAGGCGGCGCGGGAATAGCGGCCACTGGTGGGGCAGGTCGAGCGGCATCGAAGGCGTCGTAACCGTCAACAGACGTGCAGGGCGCCGCGGCCAGAAGGGGATTCGGTCGCGGCGCTTCTGCGTGTCCGCCTTGGCGGCCGTGTGAGCGGCGATTTGGGCAGCCTGGCGGTGGGGAAAGAGGCGGTTCCGGGCCGGCCACCGCGTTCGGCGAACGGCAGGACGGTGGCGCTACGGCAGTTGACGCCGCGGCGCGGGTGCGGGCGGCACGGCCGCAGGGCTGCGGTCAGTCGAAGGCGTCGACTGCTGCGAAGATGGTGAAGGAGAGGACGCCGCCGCTGGCGGCTTCTGGGCGGTAGGAGAAAGAAATAATCTCTGGCTGCTCCAGTCGGCCGATTCGTGCAGCCGGGCGGTATCGGTGTTGTCAGGGAAGAGGGAGCTGCGCGCAGCTGGCGGGTCGACGTCAGGGTCGGCGGGCGCGACGTCTAATTTGGCGGCCTCTGGGAGGACATGTTCGGGGACGCCGGTGATGTTGAGGTCGATTTCTAGGCGGCGAAGGATGCAGAAGCGCAAGGCGGGGGACGAGAGCTGCTGGCGGCGCCGGCGAGACGGGTGCTTGTGAGGGCGCCGATGGTCGGGCTTGAGGGTGCATGCGTGCTCGTATTCGGACAGCATCGCGGTGGCGATCGAGATGTTGGTGCAGCCGTCAAAAAGGTCATCGGTGGTGCGGCCGAAACGCGCCGCCCAGGTGACGGGCACGGCCATGAAGCCGACGGCTGGACGGTCGCCCTTGGCGATGATGGCGTCGACGATTCGGTGAGCGTCAGCGACGGACTTCGCCGAGTCGTATGTGTTGAGATCGGAGAGATCGCCGACGAAATATTGGTTGGTGATGCTGAGCTTTCGGGCGAGCGCCTCGACGAGGTGGTCGTCGTAATGAAAGCTGCAGGACAGGATGAGAGCGGCTAGTAGGTCCATAGCGGCACCGCGGGTGTGAGGTCTGAGATGGGGACGGGACCGAAAAAGCGGGAGTCGAGGCTGGAGGTTCCCGCGGCAGCGAGGAAGGCAAAGCCGCGGGGAACGACGCCGCAAAAAGGGTAGGGCGGGGGCAGGGGTCGTCCTGCCTGGTCGGTCGTGGCGACGACGGAGATGAGGCGGCCGTTCACACTGTAGAGCTGGTGCTCGATGCACACGACGTCGCCGGCGCCCGCGACGACGCTTTTGAGGAGGCGGAAGCCGGGAGGTAGGTAGCGGCGTTGGTCGACGAGCTCGCGAACGCGGGAGGGGATGTCGAGGGTGACGGTCGAGTGCAGAGCGACGCGGCCACCTGGCCGAAGCCAGTACAGGCCGCGGGGCATGCTCGTGGTGACGTTTACAGTGAGCCGGGCGGCCAGCTGTCGCCCAGCAAGTGAAAGGCCGGCAGTGATGGTCGCCGCCGTGAAGAGGATTCGGGCGGCGCGCCATAGGCGGCTGGCCTGCGGGCGATGTTGGGTGTCGGAAGGCGCGGAGGTTTGTTCCACGCCAGGGTTCTCGGCCAACCGCCGAAAAGGTAACCTGGCGGATAGGCCGCGCCGCCGCCGACGTGGAGGACCGACGGAGACGGGCTAGGCGGCGGCGCCGGCTTCAAGGAGCCGAGTCGCGTGGCTCAGAATCTGGCGGCCGCGCCGCTCGATGTAGTCCACGAGCCTGAGCCAGTAGATATCTGGGAGGGCGTCGATGCCGCGCTCACCGATACGGATGCGGAGCCCACGGAGCGCGGTGAGGGTCTTGTCGACCGTTCTGCGCGTGTTCGCGACGTAGAGCAGGTTGACGGGTTCGGAGACGCCTTTGAGATGGGTGGCGCTATCTTCCGTGGCGGTGGTGCGAAACAGGTAGAGCGCCTGCCAGGGGGGACATTTGACCATGTAGGCGACGAGCTTGCCGGGGGCAAAGATTGCGAGCTTGCCGGGCGGAGTGGTTCGCAGCTCGGAGATGGAACCGAAGGCGACGCTGCAGCGAGCTGGGAAGGACTGAAGGCTCACTTCGACCACGACGGCGGCTCCTAGTCGGCGAGGATTTGGGCGAGCTGCTCCTTGGCCTTCTCGGAGAACTCGACGCGGTGCTTTCCCTCGGAGGTGACAAAGACGATCTCGCCTTTACGACGGAGGACCGCTTCGATGCGCATCGGCCCGACCTCGCCGCCCTCCGAAAGTTTCGCATGCGAAACTCCCCGGTCCTCGTCTCCGCCGGCGTCGCCACCACCACCGCGGGGTCCCGCACCACTCCGAGAGAGGTCGGGCTCGCGGCCCTCCGAGCCCTCGAGCAGGCGGGGTGAGCGGCTGGAGCCCTCGCGATCCGCTTCGCCGCCGTCGTCACCGCCGGCGAGCTCCTGGGTGCCCTCGGCGTCGCCGCGGGCGCCGCCCGTCCCGTGATCTGTCAGCGGATGCTGCGCGGCCTTCAGCTGCGCGCGAAGATGGCTGCCAGGCTCGTACTCGGCGATCAGGCGCTGGGCCTCTTCTGGGTTGTCGTCGGAGAATTTGGCCAGCTCGTAGATGGCCTCAAGGTCTCCGATCGCTGCGCTTTCGGCGAAGGCGTGTACGTATTCGGGGGCCTTGGCGATGCGCATCCGTTTCGAGACCCATTGCTTTGAGCGCGAGAGAGCTTCGGCGACCTCCTGGACGCTGGAAAAGGTGACCAGCTCGCTGATGCCACGCGCCTCGTCGACCGGTGTCATATCGTCGCGGTCGAGGTTCTCGACGAGAGCCAGGCGGAGCTTCTCGTGATCGTCGAGCTTGTCGTCGACGAGGGCGGGTACCTCCTTCAAGGCGGCCATCTTGGCGGCGCGCCAGCGCCGCTCGCCCGAGACCAGCTCGTACCGGCCAACCGAGACCAAGGTGACCCGAAGGGGTTGTTTGATCCCATTTTTCCCGACGGACGCGGCCAGCTCCTCCATCCTTTTCGGATTGAAGGTCTTTCGCGGTTGACGCGGATTCGGCGTGATCGCGTCGACCGAAACCATCAGAACGACCTGAGCGGGTTGTCGGGTACTCCGGAGCTGGTCGGCCAGCGACGTCAGACGGCCTTTCGTAGTAGCAGCCAGATTGTTCATTGGGTCGCCTCCTGGGCGTTCGGGATGGTCTGATTCAAGACCCACATGAGCGCTTCGCGGACGGCCTTGCCCGCTTTGCGCTGCGAGCCACTCTTGGCGTTTCTCCAGACCGGCTGATGGACGTGGGCCGCGTCGGCGATCGCGGCCGCCTCGGGTAGGGTGTGCGGAATCATGTAGTCGCCGAGCTCCTGACGGAACTGCTCGACGGTGTCGTTCTGCGCGCGCGAGTTTTTGCGCCATTTGTTGACGAGGAGTCCCAAGAAGATCAGGCCCGGGTTATGGGACTCGCGGATCTCCGCGACACGGGTGAGCAAGCTCTCAATGCCCTTGAGGCTGTAAGCGTCGGGGATGATCGGCGCGAAAGCAGAATCCGACGTGAGGAGGGGCGCTAGCATCGCGAATCCCATGGTAGGCGGCGTGTCGATCACCACCAGATCGTAGTCGGCGGCGAGAGTTTTGAGGCGTTGGCTGAAAAGCGCTGCAGCTTCGAAGTCGAGGCGCTCGACAGCGAGCAAGCGCGAGTCGGCCGGCAGGACGTCGAGAAGCGGCCTGGCGTTGAAGATCGGTTTCGCCGGCTCGCCCTCCTCGAAGAGATCGGATGCGGTCCGAACCTCTTCGAGATTCGCGGCCTCGAGCATGACCGTGTCCGAAGCGTTCCCCTGGCTGTCGAGATCGATGAGGAGCGTTCGCGATCCCTGCTCAGCAGCTAGAAAGGCCAGGTGGGCCGAAACGGTGGTTTTGCCGGTGCCCCCTTTGTGAATGGCGACGGTGCAGATCTTTCCCATGGGTCGTGTCTCCTTCAGCGCTCGAAGCGGCGCTCCCGTTGATGAGGTCGTGTTCGCTCAAGCGATTGCAGATAGTCGTTCCAGTCCTTCGGCAGGGGCGAGGCGTGCCGCCGCAGCGGCCGGCCACCGGCCACCTCGAGCCGCTTGTGCATCTTCTCCCCCTCCTTGTCAGCGTCGGTGGCGCTCACGATATCGGCACCCGCCGGCATCGACGCAATCGCGGCGACGATGAGTGCGAGGGCCTCAGGACCGACGGCGCCGCCCGTACTGATGTAGCGCGCACCTGTGTGCGGAAAGATCTGATGGTAGCTGAAGGCATCGATCGCGGTCTCGACGATGACCAACCGGTCGTCGTCAGGCCGTCCTTCGCTCATCCAAAAGGTCTTGCGACCGCCTGTGGCGAAGCTCGTGAACCCGTTGTTTTTGACCTCGAAGCCGACGACAAGTCCCGTGGCCGGATCGTAGTGAGGGAAGAGGACATTTCCATGCTCGCCCATGCGGTACGCGCCGGCGAATCGACGGTCGGCCGCCACCTCTCGGCTGATTCCGCGGTCCTCGAGGTAGCGGCAGCGAACGGCGCGCGCCCTGGAATAGGCGGCCGCGGCGGCCGCCTCGTCTCGCTCGTGGATCCGGACGCTCGGCCGATAGAGCGCGACCGGCATCTTCGGCCGGTCAACCCGGAGCCACAAGCGAAGCTCCTTTCGAACCGCGCCGAGGCTCGGGTGCCCGCGTCGCAGCAGGAAATCGACGACGGTCCCGTTGTCCCTGTCGTCACGGACGGAAAAATAGGTCCAGTGGCCATCGCGATCGCGACGAATGATGATCTTGTCGTCGGTGTCCGGATGCCGCATCGAAATGCTGGCCTGGGTGCTTCCTCGCCGCTTGCCCTCGGCGGACCGCTCGCGATCGACGAGACGATAGCCGCGGCTGGCGGCGAGTTCCGTCAGGTTGACGTCACGCTTGAAGCGTTCGAGTTCGTCGTCCATCAATTGACCTGTTGTGACGGAGGGCGGCCGCCCAGAACCGGGGCCTGCCCCTTTCGGGTGCGCCGGCGGAGAACCAAGGGCAGCGAGCCCTTCCGCTCGCGGCGGCGGATCCTTTTTTTCAGACGGCCGAGGTAGGTGCTAAGCGTCTTGTTCGTGATGACTAGTCCGAGGCTCCGGAGGCTCTCGGCGACCTGCTCGATGGTGTAGCCGCGTTCTTGGAGGCCTAAGATTTCGGCTGCGAGGTGGGAAACAACTCCCTGTTTGCTGAGCTTGTTTTTGGTCGCCGCGGGGAGAGACCGCAGCGCTTCCGCCATTTTGTCTACGTCGTCACGTGTGTATGCCGCCATCTGATCGGTCCCCTTCCTGGTGTGCTCTGGGTTCGCGTAGAGGTTCTCGGCCAACCGCGATTTTTTTGTCCTGGTTGGAAGGGAAAAGACGGTTCCAGCGGCGGAATGGTGCCCAGGCCCGCGCAGACGGTTCGGAGAGCTGCCAGCGCGGTTGGCCAGCTCGACCCGACCGTGGTCGACCCTTCTTCCTACTGGCCTTTGGAAGGTCGATGGCGGTAGGCGATCGGTGATCGAGGGCGAATGTTTTCGAAGGGGTCGAGCGATCTAAATCGTTCGGACCTTTGGTCCGCTCGCTCTCTCTTCGATCTGTGTTGATCTTGAAGAGGGCCCTGCCTCTATCAGGGGGCAATCCTGCTTTTGCGATCCTTTTCCACAGGGCAGCCCTGCACTTACTTTTCCTGTTTCCGTCGCTTCCGAGCGCGCCCGCGCACGGGAGGCGGCGACCGGACTTCACGCGGCAGTGAAACGCCGCTGCAGAGACATTTGCAGCACGCTGGGGCTGCTCTAGAACGTGCGAAAGGCAGAAGACACCCCTTAGGTGCCCTTGCCCTCTAGTGCGTCTTAGGAGGCTCGCGCGAGCTGCGCGTGGGTGGGCCGCGTTCAACAAATCGCTTCCGAGCCTCGGCGAGCACGTCAGGGAACGACCAGTCGGGATTTTCCACATGCACCTGGTCGATGAGCTCTTCTGGCGTGCGGAGCGTGGCGGTCTTCTGCGTACGCCGTCGTGACACCTGGTCGGCGGATTCTTCGCGCGTGCGAGATTCGGGTTTCTGCGCGCGCTCCTCCGTCGGTAGGGCGCCGGCGATCGAGAGCTTGCGAAGCTCTTCAGCGGTTCGCAGGTCGACGCCGACGCCCTTTGTGAAAGCCTTTTGCTGCGCGTCCTGTTTGCCCTTCTTGAGCTTTGTTCGGCGCCAGTCGAAGGTCTTGAGCAGCGCGCCGCCGAACTTGCGGAAGAAGTAGATGGAGAGTTTTCGTACGGCCGGGGCCGTGGTGGTGTATCGACCGTCGTCGAGCTGTTCTCTGTGCTGCTGGGTGTAGACGACGATGCGTGCCAGGCGAAGGGCCTGCAGGATGCGCTCGACGCGGTCTTGTCGCCGCCGCGTGCTGCCCTCGTCGTCGTCCCATTCGGGAGCGACGAGTCGGGAAGGGAGATCAGCGAGCTCGGCAAGGCGCCAGACGCTGAGGTAGCCGCCGATCGGGTCCTTGATTTCCATGTTCGTCCAATCGCAGCAGCAGGCGAGGACGATGAGAACACGGACGGTAGCCTCCATTCGGTCGGAACGGCGCCGATCGAAGTCGGGCTTCGGCGGTGGAGGTGCGTTTTCGGCGGCTGGCGTCTCAACCGACTTCTTTTTCTTCTTCGGGGGCCGAAGCAGCAGCTCGGGGAACGCCGGGAAAAGCATGTCGCCGAAGTCGCTGATCAACTCGTTGCGTAGAGCGCCACGCCGGTAGTAGAGCCGCTCGAGAGTGAAGATCAGCTCGCGGACAATAGGGTCCCCTTGGCCCCGGGCCGCGCTCTGGGCGATGGGTGGCACGAGATATGGCGCGTCGGGGTCGTGTGGCCATCGCTGAGTCCTTCTTAGTTCTGCGGCGTGCGCCGCATGCATCGCCTCGGCTCCCTTAGAGCTCGGTGCGAAACAAAAATGCTTCGCACTTAAACTTGTCAGGGAGTCGGAACGAGGGTAGATTTGTCCCTGTCACGATCTCCTTGGGGGGTGAGTGATTCGAGGCCGGGCGCTTTGCAGAGCGTTCCGGCCTTTCCGCTATCTGGGGGACAGTTCGTCGAAAGCCGGTCGCTTCACCTTCCTTTCAGAAGGGCGCGCCGCGCAGGTTCCGACGCCCCCGTGCGCTGAGAATCTTCGCGAGTAGGAGCACGCCTCGGACGCCGCCGTTCTTGCGCGTCCAGCGTCCGGAGCTCCTCGACGGAGACAAGAACGGGCCGGGACCCTTGAGCAGTCTTCAGGAGTCCCCGACGGTGAACAGCGAAGGCCCACGAACGGCCGGCGCCGATGCTACGGGCGGCCTGGGCTATCGGAACGAGGTTCGACGGAGAAGTGAGGATCTCCAGGGAAATAGCCACATTCGGCGTGTTGCTCAGGTGTACGGAGTTGTAACCAGCTCCGCCAGAAGATCGGCGTGGTCTACGGCAACCCCGAGACGACTACCGGCGGCAACGCGCTCAAGTTCTACGCCTCGGTGCGGCTCGACATCCGCAAGATCGGGACGGTCAAAAACGGCGAGCAGATCGTGGGCAACCGGGCCAGGGTCAAGGTGGTCAAGAACAAGGTCGCGCCCCCTTTCCGGGAGGCCGAGTTCGACATCCTCTATGGCGTCGGCGTCAACGCCCCCGGGGAGATCGTCGACCTGGCCTCGAACGCCGGCCTGTTCGAGAAGGCCGGCGCCTTCTATTCCTTCAAAGGCGAGCGGATCGCGCAGGGGCGGGACAAGGCGTGCGCCTTCGTGGCCGAGCACCCGGAGATTGCTCAGGAGATCCGCCTCACGCTGCTCGAGGCCCGCAAGGCCGAGAACGCCGCGCTGGGGGTGCAGGTCGTCCCCATCGTCCAAGCGGCCTGAAGCGGGCCCGCTTTGCCCGGCGGGGGCCGGTCGCATACACTGCCCGGCCGTGATCGATATCCGACTGCTCCGCGAAAAGCCCGACGAGGTTCGACAGGCGTACGATCGGCTCGGCACGCCGGTCGACCTCGCGGGCGTCACCGCGGCCGACGCCCGCCTGCGCGATCTCAAGAACGAGTCGCAGACGCTGCAGGCCGAGCAAAACCGGCTCTCCAAGGAGATCGGCCGCGCGGCGCCGGGGACCGCGCGCGAAGAGGCCAAGGCGCAGGGCACGGCGCTCAAGGAAAAGATCGAAGCCCTCGCCGCCACGCTGACGGCCGCCGAGTCGGCGCTCGACGAGCTGCTGCTCGATCTGCCGAACCTGCCCCATCCGTCGGTCCCGATCGGCAAGGACGAGACCGAGAACCAGGTGGTGCGCGAAGAAGGCACCCGCCGCCAATACGACTTCGCCCCCAAGCCCCACTGGGACCTGGGGACCGCGCTCGACATCATCGACTTCGAGCGGGGCGTGAAGATCTCGGGGTCGCGCTTCTATGTGCTCAAGTCGTGGGGCGCCCGGCTGCAGCGGGCGCTCATCACCTTCATGCTCGATCTCCACACCCGCAAGCACGGCTACGTCGAGATCTACCCGCCCTACATGGTCCGGCGCGAATGCCTGGTGGGGACCGGCAACCTGCCCAAGTTCGGCGCCAACCTGTATCACGACGCCGAGGAAGACTTCTGGTTCATCCCCACCGCCGAGGTCCCCGTCACGAATCTCTATCGCGACGAGATCCTGGACGCCGCCAAGCTCCCCCTCCGCCACGTGGCCTTCACGGCCTGCTTCCGCCGCGAGCAGATGGCGGCCGGGCGCGACACCCGCGGCATCAAGCGCGGTCACCAGTTCGACAAGGTCGAGCTGGTCAAGTTCGTGCGCCCCGAGACCTCGATGGATGAGCTGACCGCCCTGCTCTCCGACGCCGAAGACGTGCTCAAGGCGCTGGAGATCCCCTACCGGGTGATCCAGATGTGCACCGGCGATCTCTCGTTTTCGGCCATGGCCAAGCTCGATCTCGAGCTGTGGGCGCCGGGCTGCAACGAATGGCTGGAGGTCAGCTCCTGCTCTAATTTCGGGGACTTCCAGGCCCGCCGGGCCCGCATCCGCTTCAAGGAAGGGAAAGAAAAGCCCCGCTTCGTCCATACCCTGAACGGGTCCGGCCTGGCGCTGCCCCGCACGCTGATCGGCGTCCTCGAAACCTATCAGCGCGCCGACGGCCGCATCGATGTCCCGGTGGCGTTGCGGCCCTACCTGGACGGCGCCACCACGCTAGGCTGAGCCACCAGACGTAACTGGTTGTAACCTTTGACTTCCTTGCGGGATTCCGGCTACAGTAGCGAAGCGGGCCAGATGACGAAGGCGGATCTCATCGATCTCATCTCCGAGCGGACCAAGCTGCCGCATGGGCGCGCCGAGCTACTCATCTGCCAGATGTTCGACTCGATGGTCGACGCCCTCTGCAAGGGCGAGGGGATCGAGATCCGCGGGTTCGGCAGCTTCTCCATCCGCGCCTACAAGGAATATCAGGGACGCAACCCGCGCACCGGCGAAGCGGTCCGCGTGCGTCCCAAGCGCCTAGCTTTCTTCAAGGTCGGCAAGGAGCTGCGCGAGCGGGTCAACAACGGCCGCGGGCCCCTCCCCGCCGATTCGGACAGCGCGGACTCGGACGACTAGCTGACCCGCCAGATCGTTCCGGCCGGCGTATCCATCAGCTCGACCCCGGTGGCCTGCAGGTCCTGGCGAATCCGATCGGCGTGCGCGAAGTCCTTGCCGGCGCGGGCCGCCGACCGCTCGGCGATGCGGGCATCGACGGCCGCGGCGTCGATGCCGCGCCGAGCACACAGGCGGTCGCGGTAAGCGGTCAAGAAGACGGCCGGCTCACGCTGAAAAATCCCCAATGTCTCCCCGCACTTAGCGAGGTCTCGGCGCAGCCGCGCCAGCGTCCGGCGCCGGACGTCCCTGGCGATTCCCGCCGACTCGTCGAGCAGCTTGTTGGCCAGCACGAACGCCTCGTAGAGATGCCCGACGGCCGACGCGGTATTGAAATCGTCGTCCATCGCTTCGCCGAAGGCGGCCAGCGTGCGCTCGGCGGGCGGCACCACCGCCCCCCCGTCGTCTTCGCCCGGAAAGGCCGCCAGCCGCTCGAGCGTCCGATAGAAATAGGCCAACCGGGCCTCGGCCTCGACCAGCTCGGGAAATTGCGCCGGCCCACCCGCCTCCCGGGTCACCCTGAACCCGACCGGGCTGCGGTAATGGACGCCGATGAGATGCAGGCGCAGCGCTTCCAGATCGTGCGCCTGCCCGACCTCGCCGATGCCCACCACATTCCCCAGCGACTTCGACATCTTCTCGCCACCGAAGTTGACCATCCCCGAGTGGAGCCAGTGGCGCGCGAACTGCCCGTCGCCGAAGGCCCCCTCGGACTGGGCGATCTCGTTCTCGTGGTGCGGAAAGATCAGATCGGCGCCACCGCCGTGGATGTCGAATGGCTCGCCGAGATAACGGTGCGCCATCGCCGAGCACTCGATGTGCCACCCTGGGCGGCCGTCGCCCCAAGGGCTGGTCCAGGCGGGCTCACCCGGCTTGGCGGCCTTCCAGAGCGCGAAATCGAGCGGGCTCCGCTTCTGCTCGCCGACCTCGATCCGGGCGCCCGAGCGCAGGTCGTCGACGCTCTGCCCGGACAGGCGGCCGTAAGGCGCGAACGCCGCTACCGAGAAGTAGACATCCCCGGCCGCGGCATAGGCCAGATCGCGTTCCATCAGACGTTCGATGATGTGGATCACTTCGGGGATGTGCTCGGTGGCCAGCGGCTCGGTGTCCGCCGGACGCACGTCGAGCGCGCGCAGATCGGCGTTCATCAGGTCGGTGTAGTGCTTGGCGACCTCGGCGGCCGATCGCCCCTCGGCGTTGGCCTTCTTGATGATCTTGTCGTCGACGTCGGTCACGTTGCGGACGAAGTGGACCGCATAGCCCGACGCCCGCAGGTGCCGGACGATGACATCGAAGGCCACCATCATCCGGGCGTGCCCGACGTGACAGCGGTCGTAGACCGTGATGCCGCAGCTGTAGATCCCGACCCGCCCGGCGGTCATCGGCTCGAACGGGATCTTTTTACCGGCCCGTGTGTCGTAGATCCGCAGCGTCATTGGGAGATCATCGCGACAGCTCGCGCACGAAGCCGACCAGGTTGACGGCGCCGAACATCACCAGAACCAGCGCCAGGAAGATGGTGGGCAGGTGCTCGCGCGGGGTCTCGCCCTCGACCAGCAGATAGGCGTCGTCGGGGATCACGACCGGCGCCAGCGTGTGGATCGCCGCGATCGAAGCCGCCGGCAAGCGCTGCGCCGGCCCCTGCCCTGGTCGGACGATCAGGCCGACCCCCGCCCCGGCGTCCCCGGACGGCGCGGCCTCGACGTCGGCCACCTTCACCTCGATGGTCTGGCGCGCGTCGCGGATGTCGACCAACCGATCGAGGTCGCCGATGGCGTCCAGCGCCGCTTGCCGCTGGGCGGCAGGAAACTTGACCAGGAAAGTCCAGCGCTCGGGCGGCTCCGGCGTGGACGACAGGGGCCCGGCCTCCGGAGCGGACGCCGACGCCGACGCCTTGATTGCGCCCAACGACTTCACCACCTCGCCGCCGCGCGAGGTGAGCGCCGCGCGCGCGTCGTCCTCGCTCGGAAAGCGCGTGCGCGGTAGTCCGATCCGAACCTCGTCGGGTTGCGCGACGTCGATGGCTACGGTCTCCCCCTCGACCAGCGTGACGGCATCCGCGCTGCGATCGACCACCGTGAGCGTCTCGCCGGCGTGGTGCGCGGCCACCGCGCGGGCGAAGACCTCCGGCGCGAAGAAGTGGTTGGCCACGACGTGATTGGCGAAATACCGCCGGATGGCCGCCGCAAATGGGAGATCGTCGACCCGCATGAGGCGCCCCTCGAAGCTGTCCACTTCGGCGCGGGCCGCCGGCAGCGGGCTCTCGCGGCGGTGCAGAAATAGGCGGTCGCCAGTGCCGAGCACGCGGAAGAGCTGGCTGAAGACCCACGACCCCTTCGTGTCGAGCTCGAGCGCGCTCTCCCGATCGGGCAGACCGGAAACGCGCACGTAACGGTTCTCGAGGTCGGCCGGCACCTTGCCTGCCCCGAAGGTCGCGCGCGCGGTCCCGAGGTCGAGCGGCGCGGAGGGTAGGAGCGCATAGCGCAGCTCGCGCCGGCTGTGGAAGACCAAGAAGAACGCCAGCAGCGCGCCCGCCAGGGCCACCAATGGGTGGCGCCCGCGGGATCGCGGGATGTGCGCAAACTCATCGACGACGCCCGGCGCGGCACCTGCGGGGCGATCGGGCTGGGCCGGCTCGGTCATGGCTTTCGCGGCGTCGGCGGAGCCTAGCACAGGCTTGCTCTCGGCTGCTGTTTCCGCTATGTGCGGGGAGTGCCGCTCCGATCGCGCGCGCCCCGCGGGCAGGCCTTCCGGCTGGGAAGGGGCCTGGTCGTCGTGCTGGCGGCCATGGCCGCAATACCCGGTTGCCGGCACAAGTCGAAGACCCCCGAGGATGCCTACCGGCGCTTCGCGGCCGCGGTGAAGGCCGGCGACGGCGCCGCGCTGTTCGACGCGCTCGATCAGGACACCCGCTGGGCCCTCATGACCATCCAGAAGTGGCACCGCGAGGCCTACGACATCGTGCTCAGCAACTACCCGGAGGGTCCGGAGCGCGAGCGCGAGAAGAACCGCTTCGAGGAGGCGGCCACCGCCTCCTCGGCCCGCGAGCTGTTCCGCGCCACGGCCGCCGCCCGCCTCATGTCCCAGATGGGGGCTCTGGTGCTGGACGCGCCGTCGTCGTTCGATCGCAGCCTGGGCGACGATCGGGCGGTCGCCGTGCTGGCGAACGGGACCCGGATTCCGTTCGCCCGCACCGCCAACGGTGGATGGGGATTCGCCGGCCTGGCCCAGCGGACCGAGGTCGAGAAGAACCGCGCCTACCACGATCTCGAAGTGGTGCGGGCCAGCGCCGCCGACTACGAGCGGGCGGCCGCCCGCGCGGCCAAATGACGCCAAAATCGGATCGACCGGATCGGCCCGAACGACCGGATCGAAACGAGCCCGCACCGGCGCAGCTCTCGCTATTGACGGTGCCGCGCCGAGAGCCGTCGGCCGCCCTCGAGAGATCCGTCCCCGCCGCACGCCCCGCGTCGATCCCGACCCCGGCCACCGAGACGTTGCCACCGTCACCCGCCACCGCCGCGCCGAGGATCTTCTCGGTCACCGAGATCCTGCGGGCCGCGCGCGTGACCCTCGAGAGCCGCTTCACCGACGTGCGCGTCGAGGGCGAGGTCTCCGGCCTCAAACGCTCGGGCCCGGGGCATCTGTATTTTTGCCTCAAGGATGAGGAGGGCCAGCTCGACTGCGTCATCTTTTCGCGCGAGGTGGCGCGGCTCAAATTCACGTTGGAAGAGGGGATGGCCGTCCGCTGCCGGGGTCGGCTGACGCTGTACGAAGCGCGCGGCCGTTTTCAGATGTCGGTGGTCGAGATCGAACCCACCGGCGCCGGGGCGCTGGCGCTGGCCTTCGAGCAGCTCAAGCAACGCCTGGGCGCCGAGGGGCTATTCGATGCGGACCGCAAGCGGCCGCTGCCATTCCTGCCGCGCCGGATCGGCGTCGTGACGTCGCCACAGGGCGCGGTCATCCGCGACATCATCCGGGTCGCGCAGCGCCGTTTCCCGATCCCAATCCTGCTCTCGCCGGCGTCCGTGCAGGGCGAGGGGGCGTCGCTGGGGATCGCGGCCGCGCTGCGGCGCCTCGAGGCGATTCCCGACGTCGACGTGATCATCCTGGCCCGGGGCGGCGGCTCGCTGGAAGACCTGTGGGCCTTCAACGAAGAGCCGGTCGCGCGCGCCGTCTTCGCCTGCCGCGTCCCGGTCGTCTCGGCCGTCGGCCACGAGACCGACTTCACGATCGCGGATTTCGTCGCCGATCTGCGCGCCCCCACCCCGTCGGCCGCCGCCGAGCTGATCGTGCCGGTGCGCGAAGAGCTCTCTGCGGCGCTGACACTGCTCCAGCGCCGCAACGGGCGGGCGCTATCCGAATCGCTGCGCGCGGCCCGACACGCGCTCGAGCGGGCCGGCGGCCGACTCGGGGATCCGCGGCGCCTGCTCGACGAGCGCCGTCAGCGGCTCGACGAGCCGATCGAGCGCGGGCGGCGCGCGCTGGCCCGCCGGTTCGCCGCGGCCCGCGCCGAGCTGCGGGCGACCGAGACCCGCCTCTACCACTTTCATCCGCAGCGGCGGGTCCTCGAACAGCGCGCCGAGCTGGCCGGAATGCGCCACCGCTTGCAGACCTCGATCCGCCCCGCGCTCGAGCGACGCGCCGAGATGCTCGCGATGCGCCACCGAATAGAAGCCTCGCTGGGACCGGCGCTGGTACGGCGTCGCCACGCCATCGACGCCGCCTGCGGCAAGCTGGAGGCGCTGTCGCCCATGAAGGTGCTCGAGCGCGGCTTCAGCCTCACCCAACGTGCCGACGGCCACTTGATCACGAGCGCCACCGAAGTCACCCCGGGCGACGAGGTCCAGATCCGCCTCCACGACGGCAGCTTCGCCGCCACCGTCGGGGAGAAGACCAAGACATGAGTGGTGAAACCAGTAAGGCTATTGCTTGCGTACTGGGCGCTGACGTCAGCAAGAGCCGCTCACCCGCGATCCACAATGCGGCGTTCCGCGCGCTGGGCGTCAATGGAATCTACACGCGACTGAACGTCGATGCGCGTCGGTTTTCGAACCACGTCTATCAGTTCCGCGCAGAAGGCTTTCGCTACCTCAACATCACTATTCCCCACAAGCTCCGGGCGGCGAAATTGGCCAGCAAGCGCTATCGCGGCGCTGAGGTTCGCGTTTCGGGCGCCGCAAACACACTCATTTTCGACGCGAATCAGATCCGAGCAGAAAACACCGACGGCTATGGTCTACTCGCCGCTCTCGATGACATGGGATTTTCGCCTCGCGGCGAAACGGTCGTCCTCGTGGGCGCTGGCGGTGCAGCTGCCGGAGGTATCGAAGCCCTCACGCGCGGCGGTGCGCGTGTCAAGATCCTACCCAGGCGGCTCAGCGCTGGGCGCCTCCTGCGAAGCCGTTTGTCGAAACGTCAGCAGAATCTCGTCGAGGTGTGTGGGTGGGAGGAGGAGCTCGAACATGAGCTCAAGAATGCGGCGGCACTCGTCTCGGCCGTTCCCGCATACGCCTGGCAGAGCGACGATCGCCTGGCCGGCCTCAGGAGCCTGACCAAGAACATGGTTGTCCTCGAGATGGCTTACGGCACGACGACCCCTCTCGCGCAGGCCGCTCGCCGCCGGACAGATCGGTACGCGGACGGCCTCGGGATGCTCGTGCACCAAGCCGCCCGCGCCATCGAGCTGGCGCTGGGGGAAAAGCCGCCCCTGCCGCCACTCTTCCGCGCCGCCCGCCGCAGCGGGTGACCTTGGCGCGACAGACATATGCCTATCCGTGCTAGAATAGGCATATGAAGGCACGGCTCAAGCGAAAGTCATTCTTCATCGATGAGCGCGAGCTTGGCGAAGCTCGCAAAGCATTGGGAGTCGGGACCGAAGCAGAAACGATCCGGGTGGCGTTGCGGGAAGTGACCCGCATGAAGATCCTGAGCCGGTTCATGGACCGGACCGGCGGCAGCCTGCCGCGCGGCAGCTTCTCCCCCTCCTAACTTTCGCGAATGCGCGCCGCCCTCCTAGACACAAACGTCTACGTCGATTTCTGGGAGCGGGATCTTCACGCAGATACGGTCCGTACGATCCACGCCGCCTTCGTGGTGCGTCATGCCGCCGTCGTGTTGTCCGAGCTGCGCCGCGGCGCTCGAATCCAGGAGGCCCGACGTACCGTGGAGGCGCTCCGCCGGCTCGCCAGCGAGGTCTGGGAGCCCACTGCGGACGATTGGTGGGAGGCGGGCAAGCTCGTACGCGAGCTGGGCGATCAACAAACCTGGGACATCCACAAGCGGCGCGAATTCCAAAACGACGCGCTGCTGGCGCTCACCGCGCGAAGGCACGGCGCCCTCCTCGTTACCTCCAATCGCTCGGATTTTCAGCTGCTCGAACGCCGCATCGGTCTGCGGGTCCACTATCTGTAGAACCGCCGCCCGGCGCGGGTGATCACCAGTAGGGGTGAACGTAGGGGCGGATGCGGCGGTCGTAGACCTCCTGAACGCGCGCCATCGTGTCGTCGGACAGCGGGGCCAGCGCGGCGGCCGAGCAGTTCTCGTCGACCTGTGACGGGCGCTTGCCGCCCGGAATCACGCACGTCACCGCCTCGCTCATCAAAATCCAGCGCAGCGCGAAGGTCGCCAGGGTCGCCTCGGCGGGGACCAGCGCGCGCAGCTCTTCAACCGCCTCCAAGCCCACCTCGAACGGGACACCGGAGAAGGTCTCGCCGCGATCGAAGGCCGCCCCGTCGCGGTTGAAGTTGCGGTGATCGTCGGTCGAGAACTTGCTCTCCCGGGTCATCTTCCCGGCCAACATCCCCGACGACAGCGGCAGGCGCGCCAGGATTCCGACCTTACGCTGGCGGGCTTGCGCGAAAAACAGATCCGACGGCCGCTGGCGAAAGGCGTTGTAGATAATCTGTACCGACTGCACGCCCGGAAACTCGATCGCCTTGAGCGCCTCTTCGACGCGCTCGACGCTGACGCCGTAAAAGCGCAGCTTGCCGGCCTTCACCAGGTCGTCGAGGATCCCGAAGGCTTCGGGGTGATAGTAGAGATCGGTCGGCGGACAGTGGAGCTGCAGCAGATCGATGGCCTCGACCTCCAGGTTCTCGAGGCTCCGCTCGACGAAGGCGGTCAGGTTCTCACGGCTGTAGCCTTCGACCGTCTGCTGGGGCAGCCGGCGGCCGGCCTTGGTGGCGATGTAAAAGGGATCCTTCCGCTCACGGCGCAGGCGCGCCAGCAACCGCTCGGAGATGCCGTCGCCGTAGACATCGGCTGTATCGAAGAGGTTCACGCCGCGGTCGACCGCGCGGTGCAGCGCGGCCAGCGATTCGTCGTCCCTGACCGCGCCCCAGGTTCCGCCGATGGCCCAGGCACCAAAGCCCACGGTCGAGACCTGCCAGCCGGTCCGACCGAGTGTTCGATATTCCATCACGCGCGAGAAATTAGCACGAGTGCCGGTCTCAGGTGGAGTCCGTAGGCGCTGCCGAAATCCCGTCGCTGCGACGCGCTCAGACCAGCCGATCGAGCGCCGCTTCGACCGAGCCCACGTAGCTGCCGCCGAACAGGTTGACGTGGACCATCAGCGGGTAGAGCTGGTAGAGCGCGATCCGCTCGCGGTGGCCGTCGGCCAGCGGCCAGGCCTCTTGGTAGGCGTCGAAGACGCGGGCGCCGAAGCCGCCGAAGAGCCGCATCATCGCCAGATCCACCTCGCGGTGCCCACCGTACACCGCGGGGTCGACGAGGCAGGGCTGACCGCGATCGTCGCAGAGGAGGTTGCCGCCCCACAGATCGCCGTGCAGGCGCGCGGGTGGCTCGGTCGGGCCGACCAACCCGTCGAGCGCGCCCCAGAGGCGCTCGAAACCCCGCCGCATCCGCGCGGTGGCCCGGCCACCGTCGATCGCCAGCACGAGCTGAGCTTCGAGGCGCCGCGCCCTGAAAAACGTCGCCCAGTCGGAGGCCATCGTGTTGTCCTGGGCCAGCCGCCCGACGAAGTTGTCGTGGTCGAGGCCGAAGCCCGGTGCGCCCGCGCGGTGCAGCGCCGCCAGCCCGCGCCCGAGTCGCTGGTCGAAGTCGGGGGCCGGGGCGCCCGTTGTGACCAGCTCGAGGACCAAAAACTGCGGCCCGGTATCTTCAGAGGAGGCGGCGACCACTTCTGGAACGCGCAGCGCCCGCGGTTCCGCCAGCCAGGCCAACCCCCGCGCCTCGGCCGCGAACATCCCGCGCGGCGACCGCCGGTTGGTCTTGGCGAACAGCCGCCGCCCGTCGGCCAGCGCGATCTCGTAGGCCTCGTTGATGTCGCCACCTGCGATCCGGCGCGCGCCAGTGACCGCCCCGCTGAGCGCGTCTCCGACCGCCGCCTTCACGCCTGCGTCCACCTGTGACCCTAGGCCCCGTGGTCGCGCGTCAGGTGCGCCAGGAGACCGCGGCAGGCCCGCTCACAGATGTCGAACACCTCTTCGAAGCCACGCGCGCCGCCATAGTAGGGATCCGGGACCTCGGCGTCGGACGGCGCGCCCGGCTCGAACGAGCGCAGCAAACGCACCTTGGCCCGATCGCGATCGTCGCGCGCCAAACCCAGCAGCTCATCGCGATTGGCGCGATCCATCGCCAGCACGTGATCGAAGCGCTCGAAGTCGGGACGCGTGAACTGCTGCGCCTCGCCTTCCAGCGGGATGCCGCGGGCCGCCCCCACCGCCCGGCTGCGCCGATCGCGCGCGCCGCCGACGTGCCAGTCTCCCGTGCCGGCGCTCTCGATCGCGATCCGGTCGCCGAGCCCGGCCTCCTTCACCAGGTGTCGCATCACGGCCTCCGCGGTGGGCGACCGGCAGATGTTGCCGAGGCAGACGAAGCAGATCCGGACCACCGGCGACTCCGCTCCCTGCCGTCCTCAGGTCGGTTCGGGATCGGAGCCCGGCGTGCCGGATTGAGCGTCGGCCAGCGATTCCGGATCGATGGCGCTCGCCTCGTCCTCGGCCAGCATCGCCTCGACCTCGGAGGGTGGCCCGAGCTGTCGGCGCCGCCGACGGCGCCGCTTCGACGAAGCCGGACCATCCTTGTCCTCGCGCGCCGCGCCGGCCACCTCCGACTTCTCGATGGGGGCCTTGTCGGTGGGCGAGCGGATCTCGAAGTCCTCGACGTGAAAAGACCCGCGCGCCTTGATCACGATCCGCTTCTGGAGGCGCTTCTCCATCTCCTCCAGAAACGCCCGATCGGTGGTCTGCAGCACCTGGGCGACGTCGGGGTGGACCTCGACCAGCACCGTGTCGCCCTCGACCAGATCGCCCTGCCGGCGCAGCTCGCGCAAGAGCTCGTAGGTCACGGTGCGCCGCGACTTGGTGTAGCCCTTGCCCTCGCAGGAGGTGCAGGGCTCCGTCAGCGTGTGCAGCAGCGACTCGCGCGTCCGCTTGCGCGTCATCTCGATGAGGCCCAGCTCCGAGATGCGCGTGACCGCCGCCTTCGAGCGGTCCTTGCGCAGGTACTCGTTGAACGACCGGGTGACCTTCTCCCGGTTGTGCGGCCGATCCATGTCGATGAAATCGACCACGATCATGCCGCCGATCGAGCGGATGCGAAGCTGCTCGGCCACCTCGCGCGAGGCCTCGAGGTTGGTCTTGGTGATGGTGTCTTCCAGACTCGACTTGCCGACGAAGCGCCCGGTGTTGACGTCGATGGCGGTCAGCGCCTCCATCTCGTCGACGATCAGGTAGCCGCCCGACTTGAGCCAGACCTTGCGCTCGAGCGCCCGATCGATCTCGATCTCGATGCCATAGCCGTCGAAGATCGGGTCGTTCCCTTCATAAAGCTCGATCTGCCCGGTGAAGTCCGGCATGAGCCCGGCGATGAACTTCTTGACCCGGTCGTACTCGACCCGCGAGTCGATGATCAGCTTCTCGACGTCGGCGGTGAAGAGATCCCGCACCGTGCGGAGCAGCAAATCCAAATCGTTGTAGATGAGCGCCGGACAGCGGCTCCCCTCGGCGCGCCGCACCACTTCGTTCCACAGCTTGATGAGGAACTCCATGTCCGACTTGAGTTCGCGCTCGGCGACGTTCTCGGCCACCGTGCGCACGATGAAGCCCGAGCCGGCCGGGCGCATCGAATCGACGATCTCGCGCAGCCGCCGCCGCTCCTTGTCCGATCCGATGCGGCGGGAGATCCCGACGTGATCGACGGTGGGCATGAAGACCAGGTGGCGTCCCGGCAGCGAGACGTAGCGGGTGACCCGGGCACCCTTGGTGCTGATCGGTTCCTTGGTGACCTGGACGACGATCTCTTGGCCTTCTTTGAGGAGATCTTCGATGCGAGCGCCGGCCCCGACCCGCGCGGCGTCCGCCGCCTCTTCATCCTCGTCGTCGGGGCGTGTGCCGGCGTCGGGCGTCAACAGCCGCTTGAGATCGTCGGGGGTGCCGCGCACGTCCGAAACGTGCAGGTAGGCGCTCTTCTCGAGGCCGATGTTGACGAAGGCCGCCTGCATGCCGGGGAGCACGCGCTCGACCCGACCCTTGTAGATGTTGCCAGCGATGCCCCGCTCGCGCTTGCGCTCGATGTAGAGCTCGCCCAGATAGCCGTCCTCCACGAGAGCCACGCGGGTCTCGGGGCCGTCTGCGTTGATGACGATCAGACTATCGGCCATACGGGGTCAGGCTAAGGACGGAGCGCGTGTGCACGGGGGGCACAGGCTGACGCAAATGTCAGGGTTCATCGCGAAACTTCGGAATGGGAAACGAGGCTGTAACATGATCCTGTCGGCAAATCAATGAGTTCGCCAATCGATCGCCGGTCGGCATACCCCTTGCTGAACCCATGGACGGAAGCTTCGAACCAGCCTTCGGGCCCGGTTCGGGCTCCCTCCTCCCCACACCGGCGCAACTCGGTGTGCCTAGATTGACGGTTCCGGGGTTTATCCGTAGCTCGGCCCGGAGCCGCTTACCCTATCTCGCTTAGCCTTCGACTCGCTTCACCAGTTTCGTTCCGACTGCGACCCCCGCCGGGATAACCCGCGCGGGGGTCACCTTATTTCTACGGAACAGGAACCTCGAAAGGGTTCCTGCGACCTTCCGCGATGAGCTCGAACGAGCCAAGCTGGTTCTCCCTCGACGCGATATGGGACGGTTATTTCAGGTGCAGGACGTAGAGGTAGGTCCAGGCCGCCACGAAGAGCAGCGCGTCGATCCGGTCGAGCATGCCACCATGGCCCGGGATCAAGTGCCCAGAGTCTTTGACCCCGGCCGACCGCTTGATGAGCGATTCGACCAGGTCGCCGATCGGCCCCAGCACCCCCGCCGGCAGCGCGACGCATAGACAGTCCGCCACCGTTAGCCAGGGGCAGAACGTGGCGCGGGCCGCCAGCATGACGATCAGCGACGCCAAGAGGCCGCCGACGGCCCCCTCGACGGTCTTGGCCGGCGAGACCTTGGGGTAGAGCTTGTGCCGGCCGAGCCCGCGGCCCGCGAAGTAGGCGCCGGCGTCGTTGCCGAAGGTCACCCCGACCGCCATCAGTACCCAGGCCCGGCCGTGGACCGCGTCGCGCTGCAGGATCGCCAGCGGCGCGGCCAGCCCCCCCACATAGAAGACGCCGAACGTCGAGAGCCCAAGGCGCGCGCCGGCGGCGGCAATCTCGCCCGGATCGACCAGGCTCAGCGTGGCCGCCCCGATGAACGCCACCAACAGCCAGACCAGCGCCGCGCCCGGCCACAGATAAAGCGCCGCCGTCAACCCAGCGCCCAAGACCACCACCGCGGCCCGAAAGCGCCGCGAGGCGGTCGGCAGCGTGATGGCCGCGTATTCGATGAGCGCCAGTGCCGAGACCAGCACCACCAGCGCCCCGAACCCGAGCGGCTGCTGCCAGAGTACCAGCGCGCCCAGCAGCGGCAGCAGCACCACCGCCGAGAGCGCGCGCAGCGCGAGGTTGGACATGGGCCGTTAGCCGGCGCTGCGCATCTGCTCGCGCGTGCGGCCGAAACGCCGCTCGCGGCCCCGGAACGACTCCAACGCCTGATAGAGCTCAGCCTTGCCGAACGCCGGCCAATAGGTCTCGGTGAAATAGAGCTCGGCGTAGGCCGCTTCCCAGAGCAAGAAGTTCGACAGGCGCTCCTCGCCGGAGGTGCGCACCAACAGATCGAGCTGCGGCAAGCCGCCCGTCTGCAGCGACGCTCCGAACTTCTGCTCGTCGATCTGAGCGGGATCCAGCTCGCCGCGGGCGGTCGCCTCAGCCAGCGCGCGCGCCGCGGCGACGATCGACTCGCGCCCGCCGTACGACAGCGCCAGGCACAACGTCATTCCGCGGTTGCCCGCCGAGTCGGCCATCAGCTGATCGAGCGGATCCTTGGCGTAGGCCGGCAGTCGCTCGACCTCGCCGATCGCGATCAGGCGGATGTCGTTATCCATGATTTCGCTGCGCTCTTCGACCACGTAGTCGCGGAGGAGCTGCATGAGTGTGGCCACCTCTTCCGACGGCCGCTGCCAGTTCTGCGCCGAAAAAGCGTACAGCGTCAGCGCGCGGAGACCCGCCTCGCGGCCGGCGCGGACGATCTCCCGAACCGCTTTGGCGCCTTGGCGATGCCCTTCCACGCGCGGCAGACCATGCTCCTGCGCCCAACGGCCGTTGCCGTCCATGATGATCGCCAGGTGGCGGGGGAGCTTGCTGGGATCGAGCATCCGGCGCGTTTCCGGTACCATGACAGGGGTGGATTGTCGAATGGCCCCGGCGATTTGTCGATGAGAAAGGGATCGACTAACCTTCGATCATGAGGCGTTGCGCATGAGGCGTTGCATGAGGCGTTACATGAAGCGGTCGATCCAGAGCGGCGGGTCATGAAGACCGCCGAGGACGTGGAGTCATACTTGATGCGGATGGGGGTGACCTACGAAACGGTCAAGCCGGGCATCTGGCTGCTGCAGCTGGGCGGGCCCAGACTGGCGGTGTCGATCGCCGGCCAGGTGGTGGCCTTCCGCCTCAAGATGGCCGATTTGCCGGCCAAGGGGCGCGAGGAGCTGTACCGGGCGCTCTTGACGCTGAACACCAACGAGATGGTCCATGGCGCCTTCGGGCTCGAGGGGGACGCGGTGGTGATCGTGCACGCGCTCGACCTCGAGAACCTCGATCTGTCCGAATTCCAGGCGGTGATCGACGACATGTCGATGGCGGCCGCCAAACACCAACCCAACCTCGCGCGCTTCCTGGGCGGTCGCCCCGACGGCGCCAGCGCCCACGTCTAGGAAATCACCATGGGAATCTTCTCCAGGCTGGGAACGCTCATCAAGTCCAACCTCAACGATCTGATCAGCAAGGCGGAAGACCCGCAGAAGATGCTGAACCAGATCGTCGTCGAGATGCAGAACCAGTTGGTCGAGGCCAAGAAGCAGGTGGCCACCTCGATCGCCGATGAGAAGCGTCTCAAGAAACAGTGGGACGAGCAGATCGATCTGTCGAAGGAATGGGAGCGCAAGGCGATGTTGGCGGTGCGCGCAGGCGACGACGGCCTGGCCAAGGAAGGCCTGTCGCGCAAGGCCGAGCACGACAAGATGCAGGACGAGTTCGGCAAGCAGTGGCAACTGCAGAAAGACGCGGTTGAAAAACTAAAGGATCAACTGCGTACGCTGAATGACAAGATCGAAGAGGCCAAGCGGAAGAAGAACATCCTGATCGCACGCCAGAAGAGGGCCGAGGCGCAGAAGGCGATTCAGGACACCATGCGCGGCCTTTCCGACAACAGCGCGTTCGACACATTCGAGCGGATGAATCAAAAGGTCGACCAGATCGAGGCCGAATCCGAGGCTTCGACGGAGCTGGGCGGCGAGCTGGCCGGCGATACCCTGCAGCAGAAATTCAAGAAGCTGGAGGGCGGCACCGGGTCCGACATGGCGCTGGCCGAGCTGAAAGCCAAGATGGGCCTCGGGCCGGTACCGGAGCGCCCGGCCCTGACCAGCGCTTCCGAGCCCGCCTCGGAGCCCACCGACACCAAGTAAATATTTCGCCCATTGCCGTACGTATTGAAACGCTGCTATACGAAAAGCCCTCGAAGGGACTAAAGGACCGATGGCACAACATCAGAACCACACGACGACGCGTTTCAACGGCGTAAAGGTCTTCTCGGCGACGATGGCGCAGGAGCGCGAGAACCTCGGTGAGAAGGTGACCGCCTGGATCCGCGAGCACCAACAGTGTCAGGTCGTCGACACGATCGTGACCCAGTCCTCCGACGAGGCTTTCCACTGCCTCGCCATCACCGTCTTCTGGTGGGAAGACAAATAAGGAGCGCGCTCCGCGGCCTTCGGGAGCCGCACGTTTCGAATGAAGCGCGGGTCGCCGTATCCGCGCGTGCGGCGAGCGCGTCGTGCGGACCACGGCGGTAACTCGGGCCGCGCGGCTCGAGCCCGCACGAATCCGGCGCCTACGCCCGCCAGACCGTTTCTAGCGGAGGTTGCCGCAGGCTACCGCGCGGAGACCATGCTGCGGCTCGGACCACCCGAGCCTCCGCTTGCTGGCGCTCGCCGGACGCGCGGATACGGCGGGGCGGGATTCGGTGGACGGCCGCGTTACCCGGCCAGCAGCAGGACGCCGGTGAGCATGTGGATTCGGGGGCGGCCGCAGGTGGGGGCGATCTCGAACGAGCTTTGGATGCCGGCCAGCGGGAGCGGCCCGAAGCGTCGCTGGATCAGCTCCGGGTCCAGGCCGGGCTGCCCGTAGAGATCGCTGCCGCGGCCGGCGCAGTTGAAGTAGACGCCGAACTTGGGCGCCGAGTCGTGGCGGGCTTCGCGCGCTTCCGCTTGCTCGTCGAGCATGGCCTTCATGTCCTCGCGCGCGCCGATCGCGTCGCGCATCGTGAAGCAGATGGTCTGACCGGCGCGCACCGGCTCGGCGACGGCCAGCGCCGGGCGATCGCTCTCGGCGATGGCGAACGGCCGCACGACGTAGTCCGAACGCCCGCCCGCGCCCAGCTCGCTGATCCCCGCCAGCAGGTGCTTGGCCATCTGCCGCAGCCCGGGGTGCCGCGGATTCGACAGCGCCCGCTCGAGCGCCTCGATGGCCGGCCGCCCTTCGATTTCGAGGATCAGGTTCCCTTCGGCGGCGGTGATGGTGAGCGGATCGCCCAGCGCCTGGCAGCCCTGGGTCATGCCGAGGCTGGGATGGAGATCGCGCGGGATGACCAGCGCCACGCAGGCGTCGGCCTGGGCGGCGTCCTGCCAGAAGACCCGGCAACCCGACTCGCCGCCCGAAGCGCCCGCGCCCGTGATGATGAGGTCCGGCGCCGCGTCGGCGATGCCCGCCACGAAGTCGGTCGCGTCCAGCTCGGCCGGATCGACCAGCACCGCCACAGCGGCCCCCGTCGCGTCGCCTCCCAACAACGCCAGCGCCTCACGGCCGAGGCGTGCGCCCGCGATGCGCGGCTCTGCGCGCACGCCCGGAATGAAGAGCGGCTTCGGCAACGGCTGCCCGCCCAGCGCCAGCACCGCGACGGCGGTGGCGTTCTCGACCTCTTCGGCCCCCGTGAGCACCCCCGTCGCCGAGCAGCCGACGATGACGGCGTCCGGGATGGTGCGCCGGACCGCCGAGAGCACGCCGCTGTACTCGTCCTCGTCGTGCCGCGTCCCCGAGAAGACGATCGCGATCTCGACCGGCGCAGGCCCGGCCGCCACCAGCGCGCGATGCGCCGCCAGCCCGGCCGCCGTGAAGCCGTCCGGATTGACGGCCACTCCCACACCGGCGGAGGTCATGTCCCCTCTTACCGTGGGGTTCCGCTATACTGCAAGCGGTCCCGAAAAACGATTCGGGGGCGAAACGGTTTCGACGGGGGTCTGCAAAGTTCGAGTCGCGTGCCGAGGCGCCCGAGGCCTCGTAAAAACGGGCAAAAAAAACAACAGCGAACGACAACGCGTTCGCTCTAGCCGCCTAAACAGCGGACTAGACCGCGACCCGGGGGACCGCCTGCGACCCCGGTTAGCGGCCATTTAGCGGGCTAGGTGGCCATGCAACGCCCTCGGGCATGGCCGCGACAACTAGAGGGATAAGCTCCGAGATGCCCCGCCGGCGGGCTACCTTGGAGACGAAAACCAAATCGCCGGACACGCACGTAGTGGCTTGAGCGGAGCGCTTCCGGACCCGGGTTCGACTCCCGGCGCCTCCACAACAAATTACACTTAAGGGATCAACTACTTAGATACCAACTTTGTTGCTTGCTCGATCGTCATAGCCATTTTCTTGTATAGGCAGCGCGTCGAGCAACCGCGCCGAGTCCCTCCTCGCACCGGGGCTGAGGTGCGCATACCGCATCGTCATTTCGATCGTGGCGTGTCCTAGGAGCTCCTGGATCGCCTTCAGAGGTGCGCCGCGCATCGCGAGGTGGCTGGCGTACGTGTGCCGAAGAACGTGCCACCCGATTTGTCGGAGGGCCGCCTTTCGACACGCGCGCCACAGCGGATGCTTGACCTCATTCTTCCCGAGCATCCGCCCATCGTCGCCGCAGAACACGAGAGGCCCCTTGAGGTGCCTCGCGTTCTTCAGCGCCGTGATCGCCTCGTCCCCGAGGTCGACCTCCCTCCCCTTCCCGCTCTTCGGCGTCGTGACCACGCGCCTCGTGACGGACCGTCGCACGACGATCTGTCCCTTCACGAGATCGACGTCTTCACGCCACCGCAGAGTGAGTAGCTCCCCCAGCCGCAGCCCCGTTTTGAGGCCGACCAAGATCATCGGCCTCCAGTCGTCATCCGCACCCTCGATGAGTCGCTGCGCCTCGCCGTAGTCGAGGAAATCGAACTCCGGTTTCGGCGCTTTCAGCCACTCGATCTCTGGTACCACTTCGATCAGCTCTCGCTTCTTCGCTACGACCAGCAGCCGCCGGAGGACGGTCAGGTGGTTGTTGATCGTCTTCTTCGAGAGCCCCTTCTTGGTCCTGCTCGCGACGTAGTCCTGGATCTCCGCGAACCCGATCCGATCGAGGGGCTTGCGCCCGAAAGTCGGTGTCAGGTGAACTCGAAGGATCGACTCCTTCGCCTCCAGCGCGCTGGGTTTGTTCTGCGTGCCGCTGATCTCCAAAAACGTCTTCGCGAACGTCTCGAATCTTGGTGCTGCCTCCTTCGGTTGGGCTTTCGGATTTCGGATCGCATCCTCAAGCCGGTTGATGTGTTGCCGCTCCGCTCGCTCTGCTGCTTCCTTCGTGTTGAGGGCGGGCGTGCCTTGGATCCGCGTGCTCGTTCCGTCGGAGAGACGGACCTGTACGCGGTATCGCCAGCACTTCGGCCCCTTGTTCCACTCGTCCACGTACGCGCTCATGATGGTCGTCCTTTCCATCTGCGGCGCGCCGGTTTGCACGGCTCCACTGTAGCATCGGCAGCATCGGCCGGAGGAGCCAAGGGCCGCTTGCAGGGTTCGCCCCGGAGCAGGCTCACGATCGCGGTCTTGGCGATCCGGATCACACGGCGAGGGCCAAGCCGCGCCGCCGGTAGCTCACCGCGCTCGATGAGCTGTCGTAGCTCCTTGACGCCCATCCGTAGCGCAGTTGCCGCCTCACGCGAGTTGAGGACGTCTGGAAGGCTCGCCGTTGGGCCGACGAGAGCTCTCGCCGGCACCCTGTACTCCAGCGTGGGGGCATCGTCATCGACGTCTTGGTCTAACGGGTTCATGGGCTGGTTCTCCTCGCGGTTTTTCACTTGCGATGGGGTTATCGGCCCGGCGCTAAAAAACCGACCTGCTTTGGGCGCATTAATCTCTTTCGGCGTGGAGGTTCTCGGCCAACGCCGCCAAAAGTTGCCTGACGGGCACTTAGCCCAGTCGGAAGCCGCTCGACGCGCCCCCTGAACCTGGCGTCGGTATTGCAATGAATCCCCCTGGCCATGTACCTGCCGAAGGACGGCGAATACGCCAACTGGGCGGTCGACCTAGCCACTCGTTACCCGCTCGCCCTCGCGGAGATGAGCCGGCCGTCGGCGCCCCTGGGTTCGTTCGAAGCGAGTGCGACGGCGCGCTGGGGTATTGAGTGCGCCGCCGGTTGGCGACCGATCTTGGTCCGCCTTCTCGATCAGCTGGAAGCCGCGATCGCCGCCCAGCCGGCCGAGACGCGGGACAATTTTCGCATCGCCCAGATCAAAGAGAAGTTCGGGCGGCTAACCGTGTACTTGGCGTCTGCCAGCACGCCTGCGATGACCGCGGCGATTGACGAGGCCGGGGAGGCGTCGCTTGTGACGTGCGACGCCTGCGGGGCTCCCGGCCGCCTGGCCGAACGCCGGCTATTTTGGTCGGTCAAGTGCGCCGCTCACGAGAGCTGGACGCCGTTAGACCCGCTCGTCTAGCCCGGCCCGATCTCGTCCCTGACGACCCTCTCGGAGATCGGACGACGACTCAGCTCGCGTGACCCGGGCAGCGCGACCCGAGCGAGGGAATCGGGCACTCCGCGGGCCGTGGCGGGTCCCCGCTTGGACATTCCGAATGCGCGCGACCGAGATATTTTCGTGTCTTCGATCGGGGCGGGATTGGGACCAGCGCAGCTACCCACGGAATTGTCCCCGGTGGCCGTTCGATCTCGGCCTATCTGTGACCCGGTCACCCGAAGTCGCGAGCCGCCGCGCGCGTCTACCACGACACCTCTCGCGTGCGCGCCGGTGCGGACGATAGGGTTGTCGCCCGTGTAGATGAAGCAGGCATGTTGGTGGCCATGCTTCTGTTCGAAGGCGACTGCATCGATCGGTCGCTCGACGAGGACGATGCTTCGGTCGGTGGAGCGGTAGCGGCTGTGCTCGAGTACGGTCGGGTCGCGCAGGAGCTGGCTCGGTCGGCCGAAGCGCCATTCGTCGTAGGCGGCGCGATTGACGCCGAGACGTTCGAGCCCACGAAGCGACTCACGCTCCGTTTTGAGGGCCTCAAGGTGGCGGCCAGCTGCTCGATGAAGAACGTTGTCCCAGTCGCTGAGGGCATCGCGGTAGACGACTGGCTCGCGCGACTTGTTGTTGCGGTCGAGGCAGGCGGCCATGCGATTGACGCATTCGTCGAGGCTGCTCCCGTCGCGCCGGACCATGAGGTCGACGACGGTGCCGTGCTCGGCCGGTTC
>DASRLC010000121.1:0-2826 GCA_035648655.1 Polyangia bacterium | reverse complement strand
GGGTGGGCGGAACAGGCGGCTCACCCGCGGGCGCGATCGGCGCGGCGGCCGCGGGCCTGGGCGCGGGGCCGATGGCGGCCATGTCCACCTCCGGGCAGCCGGGATCGGACATGGCCAACGTCCAGGCCATGATGCAGGACGGGCAGTCGTCCAACATGCAGCTGCTGGCCGTACAGCAGCAGATCCAGGACGAGAGTCAGCGCTTTTCGACCGTCTCCAACGTGATGCGCGCCAAGTTCGACACCGCCAAGGCGGCCGTTTCGAACATCCGCGCCTGACGTGGTAAGGTCGCCCCCAGTGGCAGGCAAGGTCACAGGTCCCGGCAACGGGCCTTCCGGCGGCGGGCCCATCGGCGGGACCGACGAGAGTCGTCCCAACGTCGGGGGTCCGCGCTTCGCGGACAAGCTCGGGCAGACCCAGCCCGCCGCGCAGGCGTCCCAACCCGCCGCCGCGTCGCTGCCGCCGGGTGGCCCGACGTCGGACCTGGCGGCCGATCTGCGCGCTGGAAAGATCACGCCGCGGGCCGCGGTCGACCGCGTGATTGACCGGGTGGTCGACAAGCAGCTCGGCGTCGGAGCGCCGGCGGCCACCCGGGAGAAGCTGCGCGCCGCGCTCGAGAACGCCGTGGCCGACGACCCGCTGCTGGCCGACAAGATCCGCGGCCTCGGCTGAGCAATTCGGCAACTCGGCTCGCCCGCCGAGATCGACGGCCGTGCGAAGTACGACCCCCGGACGCGCCCGCGCCAAAGGGAGCTCCGCGACAGCTGAGAGAGCCGCGGGCTAACCGATCGCGTCGGCTACCGCGACGTCCGCAGCCGGCGGCTGCATCGCGGCGCGCCGGGCCGTGAGCGCTTCGCGCACCTTGGGCGGCAGGAAGACGCCGTCGGTGTCAAACTGCGCCAGCGCTTCCGTCAGCGTCGCGGCGCGATCGGACGGCGGCGTCTTGCGGTCGATGATCACGCACCACTGGCCCTTGAGCTTGCAGAGGCCACCACCACCCGCGACGTCTCCCGTCATCGTGTCGTAGCGGACCTGGATGCCGAGCTGGTTGGCGGCCTGCTCGAGCGCTTCCGTGAGCTGCTCAGGTTTCATCTATCGTCTGTTTTACCGGTTTCCCCGGAGGCAGGGAAGTTTTCCTGTGCCGACCGGTCGAGATCGATGATCTGCGCCCCCCCCACGTAGCTCTTGGTCTCGTAGCGGGTGAGGCTGCCGAGCTGGCGCACGATGGCGGCCATCCGATCGGCCTCCTCGAGGATCGTCCGCAAGCTGGGCAACATGGCGTCGTCGGGGGCGAGCTTGCGCATCAAGACCTGGGCGTAGCCCATGACGGAAGTGAGCGGCTGGTTCAGCTCGTGCGCGGCCGCGCCCGCCAGCTCGATGGCGACCGACTGTTTCTCGGACACCGCCAGCTTTTCCTGCGCCGACGCGAGGCGCTCCTCCATGTGCAGCCGCTCGCGAAGATCCGAGAAGATCCCGACGGTGGCGATCTCGCGCCCTTCGTCGTCCAGCACGAGCGCCGCCGAGATCGACACCGGCACGTGCTCGCCGGAGGCCGTGATGAGATGGCGGCGCACCGGCTCGAGCCGGCCGCCCCCGCCGTGCTGCGCCGATCGGATGAGGCGCATGACCTCGTGCGCGACGCCGGGCGCATAGAGGCGCCGCACCGACATGCGGCCGATGATCTCGCCGGCTTGGTAGCCGCAGATTCGTTCGGCGCTCTGATTGAAGAGAACGATCGTTCCCCGCATGTTGGCCGCGATGATCCCGTCGACCGCCGAGTTCAAGATGCGCTTGAGGAACTCGCTGGTCCGGCGCAGCTCGCGCTCGAGATCTCGCGCCAAGGTCACGTCGCGGAACGAGAAGATGGCCGCCTCGTGCTCGGAGAGGATCGCGATCGACGCGACGGAGACCACGATCCGATCCCCCGAGGTGGTGACCAGCTCGAGATCGAAGTTGTCGACCGGCTCCGCAGCGATCGCGCGCGCGATCTGACGCTCCAAGGTGGCCCGAAAGGGCTCGGGGACGAGCTGCATGATGGACTTGCCCGCCAGGCCGTCCCGCGCGTAGCCGGTCACCTCCTCGGCGGCGCGGTTCATGTAGAGGACCGCGCCGGTGCCGTCCACCACCACGATGCCGTCGGAGGCGCTGTCGATGAAGGCGCGGTAGCGCTCGAGCGCGCGCCCGCGACGTTCTTCGCGCACGTCGGGGAGCGTGACGCGGCGGGTACGCTCGCGGATCGGATCGAGCGCCTTGGCGCCGCGCAGGACAATCCCCAGCACGGCCGCCGCCACCCGTCCGTGGCTGACCGACGCCTCGGCGGCCAGGGCGGCGGCATTTCCCGAGAAGCGGGCCATAAGCGCTCCCACCGGCTTGCGCCCGATCAGGACCGGAAACACGGCGGCCACCTCGCCGCTGCCCAGACCGCCTTCGCCGCCGCCGGTGAAGGTCACCTCGCCCAGCTCGAGCGCGCGCTGCACGTGCGGATATTGCGCCAGCGGCAGGCGGGCCCGACCGACGTCGATCTCCTCGCTGTCCGCGACCAGATAGGCCGCGTCGGGATCGGCCAGGATTGCCAGCAGGCTGACCGAGGCCGCGCCGAGCGCGCGCGCCACATGCTCGGCGGCGGCGTGGAGCTGGCTCTCGCCGGTCCCGACGGCCAGCACCTGCGCCGCCTGGGCCAGCCCGTCCAGATCCGGCCGGGACGACTCGTCGTTCACCGGCGCGGTTTCCCCGGTTGGCGACGGCGTGAGGGCGCCCGGACCACGGACGGCACCGGCAGCAATGCCCGCGCCGGTGAACGACGAGTCGTCCCGGCCGGATCTGGAC
>DASRLC010000120.1:0-4187 GCA_035648655.1 Polyangia bacterium | reverse complement strand
CTGGGTGCTCGGCGTAGGTGTTCGTGTTTGCATCGATAACAACCACAAGCGCTTGCGCCGAGCCTTTTTCAAGCTCTTTTCGCGCTCCGAGCCGCTGCCGTCACGCCGCCGCTACACCGGCCGCGCGAAACCCACGCTCAGCGCGAGCTCCGCAGCGATCGCCGCAAGCGACCGCCTGCCGTTCGGATCGCTCAGACGTTCGAGCGCGCGGGTCACCACGGGATCGCGCGCAAATGGAAGCTCTTGAAGGAACCGTTCGACCACGGCGACGCGAGACACATCGTCGGGCGCCGAGGCAGTCCGTTCGCTGACCTCCCGCGCTCGCCCACGAGGAATCAGCTCGTCGAGCGAAACGCTGCGATTGAGCAGCTCCCCGGCGGGTACACCCAGGCGCGCCGCGCCTTGGGGCGTGAAGCGGACGAGAACCGAGCTCGTCGGGCCCAGGTACGAGTAAGTGCGCGCAGTCTCTTGAAGGCCAGTCACGCCGGCCAGGGAGAGCAGCTCGTCGCCAACCCGCACGCGACCGCGAAACTGAAAGCCGAGCACAGCGCTCGTCGAGGGCAGCACCGGATTCTCGCCTCCGCCGTTCTCCACGATGTCGATGGCGACCACGCTGGTCCGGAGGCTCGGATGGGGAGCGAAGGTCGCCACCCAGCGAATATAGCAATCAGGAGTGCCCTTCGGCGGCGCGTAGGCCCTTTGGGATTACCGGGCGATAGCGGCCACGGACAGGCGGCGACCCTGCCGGCTATCCAAACCGAACAGGGCCTTCTTCGCGGCCTTCAGCGTCCAGAACGGGAGCACCAGGTTCATGAAGCGGACCAGCGCGGTGTCGAGCCCGAGGTTGTATTGGTACTTGGAGCGGCGCTTCTCCGCAATGGCGAGCAGTTGGCGGGCAACCTTTTCGGGCGAGGCTGCCAACGGATTCCGGCTGGCCCAGGATGGCGACGCGCTCGACGCGGCGAGCAACACCGCGACCCGCAAGGTGCGGCCGGAGATCGTCCGGAAGCTGAAGGCCAGCCGGGTCGGGCGCCGTCCCTGAGGCCGTCCTCGACACTCAGCTCGTCATCCGTGGCCTGGTCCGACGCCGGAAGTCGGCGGCGGTCGAGCTGTTGGACTTGGCGTTGGAAGGCATGCGGATGCTCGCGGTGACATCGCCGCTCGGGGTTCCCCCGACGCTTGCTCGGCAAATAGTTGACGGCCCTTTCGCTCGTCGGACAATCGACGACCAGTCATGCTCGACACCATGTTCGCCACCGAGACGATGGCCGAGCTGTCCGCACGGCAAGGGCGCCTGGCGGACGCGGCGGCCATCTATCGGCATCTCTTGCGCGGCGCCGAAGGAACGCCGAGCGATGCCGCGCGTCTCGAGCGCATCGAGAAGTGGAAGGGGCGTCTGGCGGAGCTGGAGACGGGTGAGACGGGCGCAGCGGCGGCGGCCCCGCCCACCGGCGCCCCTCGGAACCACCTCGCGCCCCGGGCCGCCGAGGTCGCCGAGGCGACAGGCCAGCGCGCATCGCTCGTCATTCGCGAGCCGGTCCGATCGGGCCAGGTGATCTACGCCGAGAGAGGCGACCTGATCGTGGTGGCCTCCGTTCATTCCGGCGCGCAGTTGCTGGCGGATGGCAACATTCACGTCTACGGGCCCCTCAAGGGTCGTGCGGTGGCGGGTGCGCGTGGCCTGCGCGACGCGCAGTTGTTCTGCTTGGCGCTCGAAGCAGAGCTCGTCGGCGTAGATACGGGGTACCTGCTCAGCGACGACGTTCCCGCCGCGCTCTGGAGCAGTCCCGCGCGTGTCTATCTGACGGCCGAGGGGACCTGCGCCGTCGCGCCACTGTCGGTGAACAAAGGCCCAGGTAGGCTGGCGCGCAGCTGACAAATACGACGCTGTCGGCCCTCAGGCTCTCCCGCTTCTCAGTCGCCGCCGTCTTGTGCGTGCGCGGGCGTCCAAGGCGTGAGCGTGAAGGTGACGGAGCTCGCGAGGGCCGACGGCAGCTTGGCGGCCGATATCTCGGGGACACAATCGTGCTCGCGATCGGTGGTGATGACGCGCGTTCCACCGTCGGGAACAAAGTCATCCAGCGACCCGGTGTCGCCGCTCAGGGTCCGCTCGGCCATCTGTAACGCGCCCTTGCCCATCGGTTGGCCATCCGGTCCCGTGCCCATTTGGGCGCACTCACCCGGCCATTCGATGACCTGATCCTGATCGCGATCGTCCCAACCGTTGAGGACCAACTTGTTGAGCCGCCCCACCCGGGCCTGGATCAGCGCCCCCAGTGCCGCTTGGCCCGGCCCGGTCCCGATCAGCTCGTATGTGTCGCGGAGCGCTCCCTGCAAGAGCCCGAAGCGCCGCGGCGTGAAGGTGACCTCGGGCGAGTGATCGCCGGCCGTCGGGCGATAGACCCGTGCGCTCGGATCGTAGAAGGTCGCGTCGAGACGTGAAAAGACCTGCGCGGCGCGGTCGCGGAACTTCGACTGGCCGGTCGCGAGATACGCGACCAGCAGACCGCGCACGGCGGCCGAGTGCGCATCGAGGCTGGTCCCCGCGTCGGTGGGCTTTCCGCTGCCGACGTTCCAGCCGGCGTAGGCCGTGCCGTCGGCCAGGGTGAGCTGGTCGTAGAACACGTTCGACAGCCCGTCGATGAGCCCGTCCAGGCGGCCCGCAAAGGCCATGCCGTCGATCGGGGAGAAGCCGTCGAGCGGCGACGGGATCCCGTGGGTGTCGGGCGACGTGTTCCCGTAGAGGGTCAGCTCGGAATCGAGCGCGCGGCGCGCGGTGCGAAGCGACAGCAACGTGTAGGCGGCGACGTCCGACGAGAGCGTCGTCCCAGGGGTCAGCGTTCCACCGGCGACGTGCGTCGCCGTGTCGACCAAGATCCCGGTCGCCGCATCGGTGTGAAATCGATCCATGTTCACGACGGCGACGCGAATCATGCCGAGCGCGCGGTCGTGAAGCGTCGGCGAGCCGTCCGGCGTCTGGTTCTGAACCGGGAACGGATCACCGTCGAAATAGACCGCCGCCGCCTGCGCGCCCCCGGTGTCGGGGTTGTTCGAGTCCGTCAGCGCGTAGATGCTCGAATACGCTCCCAGTAGCCCGGCCAGGTCGAGCAGGTGGCTGTCCGCAGAGGCGATGCTGTACCCGCTCGGGACTGGAAAGCCACTCGCGTCGGCGGCCTCGGTCACCGCAATCGAGGCCGGGAACCAGCGGCTGGGGGCGTTCGGATTGTAATCGAGCGCGGCGGCCAAACTGGCGAATCCGCCCAGCGTCTGACCGTCGGCGGTGGAGAGCTGCAGCAACCACTGGGCGGCTTGGTTGTCGAGAATCTGGATGAAATTGCCGGCCTGAAAGCCTTCGATGTTGCTCGATCCCAGGTAGGTCCCCGGATGGATCGATCCCTGGGCGATATTCCCCGGAATGCCGACTTCCGCAACTTGCCCATCTGGAACACTGTCGACCGCGACCTCGGCATCGTCGTGCATGATCTGCAGATAGTTCAGGGTCCACAGCGCCTCTTTCCAGTCGGTCCACCCGGACGATCCCGGGCCGATCGTTTTCGTGACCTGCGCCTCGCGGTCTGGAAGGTTGAGCGTCGTGTAGTCGCACTCGTAGTCGTCGGAGAGCAGCGCGCCGTTTTTCCCAGGATTATCGTCGGACGACAGCGAGCAGCCGGCCTGGTTGGTCGGCGCGATGGCAGGGTTCCAGGAAGAAAAGGGCTGCAACACGGGCCACAGCCCCGGCCAGCCGAGCGGATTGGTAGCGCCGACGGCCTGTACATACCTCCCGCCGGCGTTGCTTTGGCTTCCGATGTGCTCGAACCACGTTTGCGCGAGGGCGAGCGCGTCGGTCCCCGTGGCGCCGGTGGGATTGAGCACCGGCCCGAACAGCAACGACGTCCCCGCCCCCGACTCGAAAGCGATGTTGTTCATCGGCTGCTTGGAATATTCGTACGACTCGATAGCCGATGAATATCCCGCCAGGTCGATCACGCCGCTGCCGTCGGTCGACGTAGGATCGAAGTACATGCTCGGCGAGCAGGTGGCGTCCTGACACGCGTAGTCGCGCGAGTAGCCGGTGAGATCGCGCCCCATCGCTTCGGCAAACGGCTCGCCCGAAAGCTGCATCTCGACCGCGGCGATGAAGTGGTCTTCGGTGTCGAAGGTGGTATCGACGGCTGTCACGGTGAGGG
>DASRLC010000119.1:0-9932 GCA_035648655.1 Polyangia bacterium | reverse complement strand
GACCCACACCCCAACGACATTCCGAAGGATGCAAGTGCAAAAAGTACATATCGATTCATCTTTAGGGATTATAGGTTTTTCATCGCGCGGGCGCAGCAGACAAGATATCGCTCGATAGAGATCGCCGGGATTCTGATCCCGGAACCCAGCTGAAATCGTAAAGCAGGCGGCGACGCCCCCGACGAGCCGAGCTCAGTGCCGCTGGTTGACCGCTTTGCGAGCAGCGCCGTCAGTTCGGCGGGCGGCGAAGGCATCACGCACGTTTTGTCGCAGCGCTGGATCGCGCGACCCAGCGACAGCTCTCGAACTGGATCAGCGACTGGGCTGAAGTCGTCGTCGCGGTCTGGCGGTGATCGTCCCCGCGGTGCTCTCCGGTGTGGCTGCGTCGGCGTCCATACCGGCGTCGCTCGCGCTGGGCACCATGTAGTCGGCGCCGACGTTCGATCCGAAGTTCACGTCGGTGTACTCCGTCGGATCACATCCGGCCGCCAGCCCGCCCGTGAGGGCCAGCACGCACAAGGCGATCCACTTTGTCGAGCGAGACATTTGCCCGATTGACCCAGGCGCCACGCGATTGGTTAGCCGCCCGTGCGGGCTGGCTGTATGAGGCCATCGTCGGGCATCCCGCGACAGGGCGGGAAGAATCTGAACAGCTCGAACGTTCTAGAGGTGGCCCATGCGAATCTCGTTTTCCAACCTCGTCGCCGCCCACGCCGCCGCCAGCATCTTGCAGCAGTACGGCTTCATCGCCGAGCAGGTGGGGCGGGTCGTGGTGACGGACTGCCCGACGCTGCTGGCGGCTCCCGCCATCGAGCGCAGCATCGGGCTCGAGCTGGTCGACCGAATCGACCTGACGGTCTGACCCGCGTGCCGACTCAGCCTTTTGCGGCGAGGATGTCGATCTTCTCGATGTTGGGCGACTGCGCGAGCAGCTCGGGCGCCTTGGCCATGAGCGCGGCGGCGATCCGGCCGCTCAAATGTGCCTGTCGCCCGCTCTCGGCCGCGAAGGTGTCGAAGATGCCGAAGGTCGATGGATCGAATTGCACCGCGTACCAGGTCGCCGTCTCCGGCTCTTCCTGGGCCAGCGGCAGAGCGCCCTTTAGGAGCTGCGAGAGCTCGGCTTCTTTTCCGGGCTTGGCGTGTAGACGAACGAAGAGACCAACTTTAGCCATGGTTTCGACCTTTCGCGGAAGGTGGCGGGACCGGCGTCGGCAAAGACGAACGGGGCGCTCGGGATCGAGCGCCGTGGCAAAGATAAGACGCGCCAGCGGCTGAGGCCAGCTTAGAGGGACAATTCGCCGGGCTGGCGTCGGACGCCCGTCAGTCGATAGAGGGCGGCGGTTCGTCCGACCAATTGATCTGATAGCGCAGGTACAGCTCGTCACCGATCTGTTCGACAGCGGTGAGGGCGCCGTCCGGAATGTCGTCGGGACCGAAGCCAACGCCGTCGACCATCGTGGGGGAGTGCGCGCCGCCCAGGATGCGCGGAGTCAGCGTGAGATAGATTTCATCGACGGCCCGCGCGGCGAACAGTTGCGAGCACAGATAGCCGCCGCCCTCGCAGAGCAACGTGCGCACTTCGCGACGCCCCAACCATTCGAGGAGGTCGGGCATCGCCACGGTGAAGGCCCCCAGCTCGACCAGCTCGGCCACCGGCGCTAGCCGCGCGCGCGCCTCTGCCGGCATGCGGCCGGAGTGGGCGACGATCGCCGGGCCGCCGCGCGCCGGATCGAAGATCTTCATCTCGGGGGTGATGCCGTCGCCGCCGCCGGTGACCACGATTCGCAGCGGCTCGGGCTGCCCCGCCGCGCGCCGCGCGCTCCGCTGGTCCTGCGGAATCGCCAGATCGGGATCATCGACCCGCAGGTTCCCGGCTCCAATCAAGATGGCGTCGGCCTGTGCCCGCAAGGCGACCATGCGGCGGAGATCCTCGCGGTGTCGCGACATCATGAAGCGCCCGGACCGGCGTCCGGGCGCGGGGTTGATCTTGCCGTCCAGCGACGAGGCGAAGTTGATCAGGACCCGAGGACGCTCGCTCACCCGTGCAGTCTAATGGCTGGCGGGCCGAAGCGTATCGGCTGATTCGCGGACCGCGCCGCGGATGGCGCGCACGTCGAAGGGACGATCCAGGATCGAGGCATCCAGGCTGCGTGCCCGCCGCGCCACATCGGCGTTGCGGGTGATCAGGATGAACGGGGTGGCGCGGTCGCGGGCCCGCAACCCCTCGAGGACGGTCAGCCCGGGAACTCCGGGAAGCGATTGCTCGCAAATCACCAGATCGAAGTCTTCCCGGGCGGGCTCGATCAACGTCCAGGCCAGGGCTTCGAGGAGCTCGCCGCCGTCGCGGGCCTCGATCACCCGGTGGCCGTCCCGGCGCAGGACCAGCGCCAGCAGGCGGCGCATCTCACCATCGTCTTCGGCGAGAAGGATCCGGAGCGAGCTCTCCTGCTCTACGAGACGAAGCTCACGGGAAACGGAATCGTACGATTGCGTGGCGTGGTTCATTGGCGAAACCTCCTTGAGAGTCGACTCGGGAGATTGCATCGCGGATGCCAGCCCCGAACGAGATCCCTCCGCCGCGGAACCGCCGCTTTCGGCGGCCGACCACCACCGGGCGGTTGTCGCGCTTGTCGCCTTTGACGCCAGCTGTTTCGAATCCCTGCCGAGTTGGCAGCGTCTTCGGCCGGGGGCCATTACTCGATCGCGAGAGCGCCGACGGGCTCTGCGCGTCGGGGCTGTTCGCGGGGGATTTAAAGGACCCTCCCCGGGGCCATTACTCGATCGCGAGAGCGCCGACGGCTCTGCGCGTCGGGGCTGTTCGCGGGGGATTTAGAGGACCCTCCCAGGGTCCTTTACTCAAAAGTGCGAGCAGGTGAGCAGGTAGCAGCTTTGGTCGCCACCCGACTCGGCGTTGCAGCGATCGAGCGCGTCGTCCTCGACGGCGGTCATGTTGACCACGCCGAACCCGCGGAAGGTCGCTTCGGTCACCGGATATTGATCGCCGTAGGAGTCTTCGGCCGTGCAGGTGACGTTGTGGATGGTGTTCCAATCCCAGTAGTAGGACGGGCGCGCGAACTCGGGATGCTCCCAGTGACGCCATTCGTGGCCGCCGTATCCGACGACCCGCGAGCTGAGCACCCGGACCGGATGCGGGCGGACCATGGCGCCGTGCGGGTGGGTCCCCGGCGGATGGTTCTGAAAGCGCGGCGGCGCGGCCCGGGGCGGCAAGGGGCGGGCAGCGTGCGATTCGCCGCGTCGCTCTCCATGCTCTTCCGCGTGCGCGCTCGATCCGAATTGCAGCGCAGCGACCAACAGCGCGAGGGGCAGGGTTGCTTTGATCGTCATCCAATGGCTCCTGGCAAAGGGGGCGCCGCAGCCTCGATGAGAGACCCCGGCGATCGAAACAGTATCCGGCGTTTGGTCGCCCCATTCAACGCGGCGGAGGCCGCCCGTATTCCTCGGAGGATCTTGGAACTTGTGGGAGCAACGATTTGCCCAGCGCCCTACCAAGAGCACATCGGTGTACGGGTGGCCATCGATGGCGGTTTGCAGGAGGGTTTCCGTCAGAGGCGGGGGTGGTGATGGGCGCGCGCTCTTTCAATCGCGGTCCGGCAGCCGGGCGACAGCTCGGCCTCGTGCGCTTGGAGGCACTCCCGGAGCTGGCCGTGGCCGGGCTTGACGTCGCGGCAGAGCCGCTCGACGTCCTCGTGGCATGCCTGACGGACCTGGGCGAAGGCGCCGTGGCCGTCTTCGTGGCGCCCGTCGGGCGGCGCCGGCGGTGGCGTGGTTTGCGCGAACGCGAGCGACGGAATCATCAGGGAAGTGCCGAGCGTCACGATGCGAACGAGGCGATTCAACGTCATATCTTCGACCTCCGCCCGTTTCGACCCGCATTGGTGCGAGATCGTTAGGCGCGTCCTCGGCGAGGTCGAGGCCTGGCCCGACCTGGCGCCACCGGGGGAGATGACTAGGTCTAAAAAGGAGGTAGAAACATGAGCCGAGGACTTGCTGCACTTTTCGGGGTGGGCCTGGCGATCGCTTGGATCTTCGGCCTGATCTACGACGTTCCACGCTGGATGGTCTGGAGCGACGTGGGGCTGGCTTTCGTGACGCTCGGTGGCCTGGTCGCGGCCGGCAGCCCAGCCCTGGAAGGCGCCGTGACCTGGCCCTTCGTGTCGTTTGGGTTGTTCGCCGTCTGGCTGTTCGGACTCGGCACCCACGCGACGGCCTGGGCGACCTGGCTGAACTTTGCGTTCGGCTGCGGCTTCCTGGCGATCACGGCCACGCTCCTGCTCCGGCAGGTGGATCCCATGCATCTGGCTCGACGGCACGGACACTGAGGCATGGCGGGGAGCCACCCCGCGGATCGGTGACGAGGGGAGCTTGACCGCGACGACGTGCATTGATATGCATATGCATAAACATGCATTTTGACGTCTTTGAGACCCTCTCCGATACCACCCGCCGGTTGATCGTCGAATCGTTGTTGTCCGGCGAGCGTCCCGTGAACGATCTGGTCGCGGCGGTGGACATCCACCAATCCGGCGTCTCGCGGCACCTGCGGATTCTGCAGGCGGCCGGCTTCGTTCGCGTCCGTCCCGAGGGTCCCCAGCGCTTCTATTCGCTGCGCCCCGAGCCGTTCCAGGAGATCGACGCCTGGCTCGGGCGCTACCGCCGGCTGTGGGAGGCGCGCCTCGACCGATTTGGTGTCGCCCTGGCCCGAAAGCAGCGCGCGCGCGGCGCCGTACGCAAAGGGAGCTCAACCCCATGACGGATCGCTCGACCGGCGGGGCGCCCGCCAAGGCAACCGTTACCTTCGAGCGGATCTTCGAGGCTGCGATCGCCGACGTCTGGGAGCTTTGGACCACCCAGGCGGGGCTCGAGTCGTGGTGGGGGCCCGAGGGCTTCGCGACGCGCGTCTTGCGGATCGAGGTGCGCGTCGGCGGCGGGCTTCATTATGCCATGACGGCCACCGCGCCCGAGCAGATCGGTTTCCTCGAGAAGGCGGGGCTGCCGATCACGACCGAGCAGCGGGTCATCTACCAGGCGGTCGTCCCGCCGACGCATCTGGTTTACGTCAGCCGGGCCGACTTCATCCCGGGCGTCGCGCCCTACGACGTGACGACGCGGGTGGAGCTCCGCGCCGAGGGCGCGAAGGTGCGCATGTTGGTGACCATCGACGCCATGCACGACGCGGACTGGACCAAGATGGCCACCTTCGGTTGGCAGAGCCAGCTCGGCCGGCTGGCGCAGGTGCTCGCCGACCGCCCACACGCTGCCCTCAGATAAGGAGCCCCATATGCAGAAGATCTCGCCGTTCCTGTGGTTCAACGATCAGGCCGAAGCGGCCGCCAAGTTCTATGTCTCGGTCTTCAAGAAGAATTCGAAGATTGTCCAGATCGCCCGCTATACCGGCAGCGGTCCGGGGAAGAAGGGCTCGGTGATGACGGTTTACTTCCGACTGGCCGGGCAGGATCTGATCGCCCTCAACGGCGGCCCGCAGTTCACGTTCTCGCCGGCATTTTCGTTGGTCGTGAGCTGCGCGACCCAGCGCGAGATCGACTACTTTTGGAAAAAGCTCTCGAGCAACCCGGCCGCCGAGCAGTGCGGCTGGTTGCAGGATAAGTTTGGGTTCTCCTGGCAGATCGTCCCGACCTTCATCGGCAAGGTGATGGGCGCCAAGGACGCCAGCCAGGCCGAGCGCGTGATGGCGGCCGTCATGCAGATGAAGAAGCTCGACCTCACCAGCCTCGAGGCAGCCGCCGCCGGGGGTGCGCCCGCGCGGAAACGAAAACCGAAGCGTCGCCGTGGTCGAATCTGACAGACTGGCGCCCATGGAATGCAAAACCGCAACGCCAGCCGAAGTTCGCCGCGACGCCCAGACCTGGGAGGGCCGAGAGGTAATCGCCGTCTTTCGCGCCAAGCCCAGCGCGGGCGCCGAGCGCGGCTCGCCGGTCGCCCCCGATCGCCACCAGTTGGAGGGGATCCTTCGCATCGGCCCCGACTTCTTCCTGGTGGGTACGGAGCGCCTGACGGACGCCGACGACGTCATCGAAGAGCTCCAGCTCGTCGGATAGGTGCCTGGCGGGCGTGCCGCGCTGAGGCGGACCGCTGAGTCCTTGGCTCGCGCGGCCGATGGTCCTCCGTCCGTTCAGCCCCCGGTTCGCTGCAGGGTCTGCCAGGAGCTACCGACGGCCGACACAATCTCGCTGGTCGGAGAGGAGCTGGAGGCTCCGAGCTTCTTGAATTGGCCGGCGATGTAGACCTCCGAGAGCGCCGTTATCACCAGCTCGGTGGTGCCTTTCCATGCCAGGTTCACCCGCGCCGCGACCTTGCCCTCTTGCAGGTTCTTGGGACCGTCTCCCAACGCGGCTTTGACGCCGGCGCCGATCGATTGGTCGAAACCGACGGTGATTTTGATTCCCGTAGCGGCCAGAGCGCGCGACACCACCCAATAGCGACCACCCAGAAGATCGGCCTTGAGGCCCCCGTCGTTCAGACGATCGACCGCCGTCTGATATGGCGCGGTCAGCAGATCATCCCAGCGAACCGAGTCGGCGGTCACCCCGACCCGAGAAGCCCGCGCGAGCTGGGCATTGAGGCGGGGATCGACGGGAAGCATTCCAACCGCTCTGTTCGCATTGAACGTCCGGGCCAACGAATCTCCCAGCGCGCAATTCCAGTCGACGCCCAGGTGAACCACGGTCGACCTCGGATGGGCGGTGACGCGCTCGACCAGATACTCGGGACAGACGCCCTTGCCGCCGCCCTGTCGCCTCATGACCGTGCCCGGTCCCAGGTTCGAAAGGCCGAAGAATACGGCGTGGCCCGTCGCGAAATCGTCCGCCTGGCAGTCGTGGAGCTCGCCCGACGTCCTAGACCGGTTGGCCATTCCGGCCGAGCAACCGGCCAGAGCCACGGCCAACAGGATCCCGATGCGCGGCCCCATCGGGATCAGCGCGGCCGCTCTTCGGCCGACAGCCCTTCCAGACAGCTGGCGCAGATCTCGGCTCCCAGCGTCTCGGCGATCACCTGGGCCGATTTTGCGTCGAGCGCCGAGAGCCCTCTCGGCACCTGGCTCCGACCGCAGTAGGTTTCCGGGGTCGAGCCCACCGCATAGGCCTGCCCCCGGGTGGGGGGAGCATTTGAGCGCAGGCGAAGGTGGATCAACAAAACGGCGGCCTGCCCGAAGGCTACGTGGTTCCCCGGTGGGCGCTACGAATAATCTTCGAGGTCGGCCGCCGCCATGACGGGGTAATCCCTTACGGCAGACCGGGGGGTTCCAGCCTGACCAAGGCGCCGAAATATGGGTAGACCTCAAATCGGTTGCACAGAGGGAAAATGCGTATCGACTCAAGCGTCGTCCAGGGGCTCGGACCGCGCCGATGACCATCGGTCCGGTCGAGACGGTGGTCAATCCTGAGCACGCTCACCTGCGACTGCGGCACCTCTACGAGATCAGCAAGCTGTTCGCGCGCTTCGAAAACATCGAGCAGACCCTCGACCCTGCGCTGGGGATCGCGGCCCAGACCCTGCATCTTCGCAGCGCGGTCCTGACCGAGGTTGACGGGACTTGCCCCACGCGGATCGTTTGGGCGTCCAACGATCAGAGCGTGGAGCAGCTGCAAGCCGTCAAGGCGCACGTCGAGACCGCGCACAGCTACCTGGTAGGTTCGGCATCGGCGGCCGTGGTCGACTTCAGGGAGCGTTCGGGCAAGACCGCGCTGCCCCGAGCCGCGCAGATCGACGAAGCCTTTGCCAAGAGATTCATCATTCTTCCGTTGGTCGTTTCCAAACGACCCCCGTTTGGGACCTTGGCCGTCGAAGGGGCCCGGACCCTCGACAAGGCCGATCTGCTGTTCGTAAACGCCATCGTCAATCAGCTCGCGATCGCGCTCGATCGAGATCACGCGCGACAGCGCGACATCGGTGGACGGCAGCAGGCGGAGGCGGCGCTCCGGCGCGCCGAGGCGATCGGCGTCGCCGCGGAGCGGCAGCGTGTCGTCGCCGAGGATCTACGACAGAAATCCGAGAGGTTGGCGGCCGAAAACGCTCTGCTCTACCAGCAGGCGCAGCTGGCCATACGCATGCGCGAACAGGTCTTGACCATCGTCTCACACGATCTGAAAAACCCCCTCGCGACCATCCTGCTGACGGCAGACGTTCTTTCGCGGCGAGGCGTTCCGGAGGAGCGGCGGCGGGGCCTTCCGCTGGCCGTGGGTCGACTCCGCCGCGCCGCCGATCGCATGCTGCGCCTCATCGACGATCTGCTCGACTTTGCCAGTATCGAGACGGGTCGACTGGCCATCGACTGCGAACCTCAATATCCTGGGCCGATTATCGAGGAGACCCTGACCAGCTTCGAGAGCACTGCGCACGCCAAACAGATCCATCTCAGCTGCGAGATTCAATCCGATTTGCCGCAGATCCTCTGCGACCGCGATCGCGTTCTTCAGGTGCTTTCCAATCTGCTTAGCAATGCCATCAAGGTCAGCCCCGAGGGCGGAAATATTACCCTCCTCGCCGAGGCCCACGGGGCCGAGGTGAGGTTTACGGTCTCGGACGACGGTCCGGGCATCAGCCGGGACGATTTCCAGCACCTCTTCGAACGCTACTGGCGGAGCGAGGACGTCGGATATAAGGGAACCGGCCTCGGACTCGCCATCGCGCGCGGCATCGTCGACGCGCACGGCGGCAACATTTGGGTCGAGAGCGAGCCGGGCCACGGCGCGACCTTCCGGTTCAGCGTGCCGAACGTAGAAAACCGCCCATCCAGCGAAGCGCCGAATCGGCGAGCATTTATCGGTCCTCTTTTGGGTAAAGCCGCGAGAACCCTATCCAAACCGTGAGAGGTGCTTAGCATTACGCTATGAGTCATCTACGGGCTGCCGAGACAGCGCCGCCGCCGAGTCTGAACAGCCTCCTCGTCGTGGATGACGACATCGATATGAGGGAGTCGTTGCGCGACGTTCTGACCGAGGAAGGTTACCGGGTCACGATGGCTGCCGACGGCGAGGAAGCGCTCAGCCTGCTGGCGGGAATGGAGAGGCCATGCGGCGTCCTTTTGGACCTCGTGATGCCGGTTATGAGCGGCAACGAGTTCTATCGGGCAATGAGCGCGGTGCCCGCCCTGGCCGATATACCGGTGCTCGTTTTGACCTGCCATCCCTCCAGTGCGCCGCCGGGCTTGCCCAAAACGGCCAAGACCAGTTTGAACCGGCTGCTGACGATGGTGGCCGAATTGTTTCGAAACTGAGAGCGTCGGCCGCTAAGAGAGCGCCCAGCTCGAGCGCAGTATCGGTTCCGTTGCCCGCGGACGAACCAACGGAACCCAGAATGTAATTGTTATTTGTACAATCGCCCTTTCGGCTTGACGCCGCGATGGCTATTGGTAGGGACGTGTACACCGCGATCTGCTCGGCGCCCCCTGCGGTCCGGGCCCCCGCCCGTAAAGTCGTCTCCGGGCGGGCTCTTGATGGATCCCCGCTCCTGAGGGCTCGGGCGTATCCGGATGATTCGGCCCGATGACGATTCTCCTGTGTGCGGTGCCCGGCGGGCTCGGTGCGGCGTCGATCGAGGCGCTCTCGCCGGGCGACGTGGTCTCGACGGCACCGGAGCTGTCCGAGGCCTTGCGTTTGGTCGCGATCGCCTGTCCGACCATCATCGTCGTCGGTGGGTCCACCGTGCAGGTGGTCGCGGACTCGTGCCGCCAGCTCCGCGCCATCGATGGCTGCCGCGACGCGATTATCGTCGCCGCCGGTGCCGATCGGCCGGAAGACGTCCAGAATCTCTTGGAGGCCGGCGCGGATGACTTCTTCGCCGGCGCGCTGGATGGTGGCCAGCTCCGAAGTCGGCTGCTCGTGGCCCGCCGACGCGCCGCGGAGCTCGCCCGACACCGGGCCACCGAGAGGGCGCTGCGGGAGCTGTCGGAG
>DASRLC010000118.1:0-27565 GCA_035648655.1 Polyangia bacterium | reverse complement strand
CTTCCGGGCGCGGCGCGGGACCAGGGGCGGGTTCGGCGCCCCGCCCCGGCTCACCTGGTCCAGACGAATTGGGCAAGCCGGTCACTTCATCCGCAGGCGCTCGACCGGCACGCCGCCGAAGATGTGGCGCTCGACGATCTCCGACACGTCGGCGGCGGTGACGCCGCCGTACCAGACCTGCTCGGGGTAGATCACCACCGCGGTGCCCCGCGGGCACTGGTCGAGGCAGCCGGCCGCATTGGCGCGGATGCGCCCTTTGATGCCGCGCTCGTGGAGCTGGCGCTTGAATTCGTCGCGCACGGCTTCGCTCCCCTTCTCCGCGCAGGACCCCTTGGGGTTGCTCGGATCCCGGCGGTTGACGCAGACGAAGACGTGTCGTTCGAAATGAGGCTCGGCCATGGCGGCGGGATTATAGCGTCCCGATGGCGTCGGCGTGGACCCATCCGTCGAGGCCGTTGCCGAGGCGCACCCGCACCCAGTCCTGATCGCGCTCGATGAGCCGCACCCGCAGGCCGGCGTGGACCTCGAAGGCGGTCCGGTAGTTGGGATCGGCCCCCTCCTTGACCGCGACCGCGTCCGGCAGCACCACCCCGAACGGTAGGTGCTCGAGGCGCACGCGGCCGAAGAGCAGCGCGCCGGCCAGCAGCGCCGCGGCGCCCAGAACCGCCGCGCCCGCCCCCAGCGCGGGTCGGAGATCATCGCGCGCCCCCCGCCGGAGCACCAGGAGCGCGAAGAACCCCAGGTAGACCCCCACGAAGGCCCAGGTCTCGGTCCCCGGACCGAGCGCCGAGACGGCGCGGATCCAGAGCGGATCGCGATCCTCCCCCTCGATGCGATCGTGGGCCTGCCGGGCCGCCAGCTTGCGGGCCTGGTCGAGGTTGTAGCGGGCGTCCTCGTCGCCCGGATCGAGCGAAGCGGCTCTTTCAAAGGCCCAGATGGCCGGGCCGAGCGCCCCCTTGCGGAAGTAGGCGTCGCCCAGATTGAAGAAGAGATCGGACGAGACCACGCCCTGGCTGCGCAGCTCCTCGAAGGCCGCCACCGCGCCCGGGTAATCGCCGCGGAGGTAGGCCTCGTTGCCCCGGTGCCAGGCTTCGTCGCGGCGATCGGCGCGCGCGAGCCCACCCGCCAACAGCGACGCGGCCAGCGCCAGTCCAAACACCAGTGCGCTGGTTCGTGCCCGACCGATCGCCCGAATGGGCTGCCGCCTCTGGTCCATCGTTTTCAAGCTTCACCGCCGAGCGGCGCCTTTTCGATGGCTTCGAGCAGCTCGTCGGCTCGGGCCAGGGCCGCCGCCAGCGCGGCCGGATCGGCTTTCTCGCCGCCGGGCGCGAAGCGGGCCTCGTCGCCGGTTTCGAGCGCGCGGACCACGCCGCCCGCGTCCTCGGCCGGCAGCCCGCGCGCGGTCAGCAGCGCGCCCAGCTCGTCGAGTCGCAAGCCACCGACCTCCGTGCGCAGCCGTTCGGTGAGCGCCTCGCGCAGCACCCGATCGATCTCCAGGTAAAAGGCGGTGGCCCGTCCCGCCGCCCGGTGCGCCTCGGCGGCGCGCAGACGACGGCGCGCCATGGTCCGCGCCCGGCGGCGCCGCGTGCGGCGCGAATCGCGACCGAGGCGCTCGCGCACCCGCCCAAAGAGCAACAGCAGCGCCAACGCCAGCGGCGGCGTGACCACGGTGACCGGCAGTCCAGCGCCGTGCAGGAACGCCCAGCCCGCCTCGCCGGCCGGACGGCTCCGCACCCGAATCGGCCGGATGGTCCCGCTGATCACGTTCTCGACGCCGGCCGGCGCCGGTAACGGGCCACCGGCCGAGGGGATCGCCCCCCCTTCCCCGCTGACGACCAGCTCGATGGGCTGGCTCCGCACGGCGCGATATCGCTTGGTCGCGGGATCGAAGGTCTCCATCACCAGGGGCGGGACGGCGGTCCTGCCGGCGCGCTCGGGGCGCAGCAACCATTCGACGGTCTTGCTTCCAGAGATGACCTCGCCGCCATCGACGGCCACGTCGATCTTGGGCTCGTAGCTCTTCCATCCGTCGAGCGCCGGCAGGGCCGGGGGCCGCACGTTCCGCACGTTGCCGATCCCCTTTACCACTACCTTCAAGGTCACGGCATCGCCCACGGTGACCGCGCTGCGGTCGACCGCCGCCGAGATCTCGTATTGACCGACGTTGCCGGTCTCGAAGTGCGCCGGCTCGCCTTCGCGCGGCAGCGGCTCGGCGTCGATCACCACCGGCTCGGTCTTGATGCGCCGCGCCCGCACCGGCGTTCCGAAGAAATCGACCTGCGCGACCTGCGCCTCCATTGGCGTGATGGTCAGTTTGCCCGCCTGCAGCGGGAAGAGCGCCTTTTTGAAAAGCAGCGCGACGTTGTAGGTGTGCCCCCCCTGGTTCTCGGGCGTAAAAGACAGGCGGCCGGACGGGTTGGTCGACGGGATCTCCTCCGACCAGAAGCCGTCGGTGTGCGGCTCCGAGAGGGTCTCGTACTTGTTCTGATCCTGCGAAAGGTAGAGATACCAGGCCACCGTCACCTGCTGGCCGACGAAGACGCGGGTCTTGTCCGGAACGACGCGGATGAAGGCGGCGGAAGGCGTGGATGAGACCGCGGCCGCCGGATCGTCGTCGGTCGGCGAGCGCATCGGTTGGCCGCCGAAGAGCTGCTGAAAGAGATTTCCCCCACCGGCGGACCGTGCCGGTCGCTGCCGACCGCTGGAGGCGCCGATGCGGAGCGGCACCGGATTCGACGCCAGCTCCCGGCCGCCGACGCGCACGTGGGCGGCGCCGATGTTGAGCGATCCCTTGGCGCCCGACGGCAGGGCCAGCTGGAAGGTCCAGGTATAGGTGTTCTGGATCACCTGCTGCCCGCCGCCGATCTGGACGTTGGTGGAGCGGTTCGGAAACTGCGGCGCGGAGAGCACCTGCAGGCCGTGGAAGTCGGGCGCGCGAAAACCTTCCACCGACTCGTCGGCGGCGGTCAGGCTGACCTCGAAGACGAACGGCTCACCGGGCGCCACCGCCTCCCGATCGAGGCCCGCCGACAGCGAGGCCGCGCGCGCCAGCACCGGCCAGGCCAGCAGAGCGACGACGGCGCAGGCCGCGGCCCGCCGCCGTCCCGTCGGAACGCGCGCCGAGGACCGCATCACCAATCTCGCGCCGGGGGCGCCCGCCGGACCGCGCGCGCCCTGGCCCGCTCTTTCTCCAGATCCTTGGAGCTCCGTTCGAGGTTGTCGAGGACGGCGTCGATCTGCTGCTCGTCGGGTTTGTCACCCGGCCTCGGCGGCGGTTGGTCGGCCTGGTCTTTCTGGTTCTGATCCTTCTTCTGGTCCTGTTGGCCGGACTTGTCGTCCTTCTTTTTGTCGTCTTTCTTCTGATCGTCTTTCTTGTCGTCTTTCTTTTTGTCGTCCTTCTTCTGATCGTCTTTCTTCTTCTGATCGTCCTTCTGCTTTTGCAGCGCGATCTCCAGGTTCCACTTGGCCTGCTTGTCGGCGGGATTGAGTCCCAGCGACCGCTTGTAGGCCTCGACGGCCTCCTTGAACTTGTCCTTCTTGAAGAAGGCGTTGCCCAGGTTGTAAAAGGCCGAGGCCTTGAGGGCACCGTCTTTGGCCTCCGTCGCGCGCAGGAACTCCTGACCGGCCTCGTCGAAACGCGACAGGGCGTAGAGCGCCGCGCCGCGATCGAAGTGCGCGCCGGCATCGGCGGGAAGCTTGGCGATCGCCTTGTCGTAGTGGCCGAGCGCGTCTTCGGCCTTGCCGGCCTTGAGCGCGGCGTTCCCGGCCTCCACCTCGACGTCCCGCTTTTCGAGCAAGGCGAACCCGCACAGCAGGGGTCCGAGCGTCAAGACGAGAGCGATCTCTGGGAGGCGTCTCACGGACCCACCTGTGTCCCGTGCCGCGTGGACGGAGCCGGCCTTGGCCCGGCGGAGCCGATCGCGGGGGGGTGCGGGGACCCTCCCGGGGTCCCCGGGTTGATTGCCGTCCTCCTCCGCCGCTCGCTCATGCAGGCCTCGCCGATCAGCAGCAAGAACGCGGGCAGCAGCAGGAGCTCGAAGATCTCGTCGTACTGGCGAACGATACGCGCTTCGTTCTCGGTGCGCTTGAGGTTGTTGAGCGCCCGCTCGACGTCCTCGACACCGAACCGCTTGCTGTCGGCGTGAAACAGCTCGCCGCCGGTGCGGCGCGCGATCTCGGCCAGCGTGTCCTCCGCCAGCCGCGAGGTGACGTAGTGCCCGTCGGCGTCCTTCACGTAGCCGGTGACCTTGCCCTGCTCGTCGTACTCCGGGATGAGCTCGCCCGAGCGCGAGCCTATCCCGACCGCGAAGATCTTGACGCCCAGCTTCGAAGCCTCGTCGGCCGCTTCGAGCGGCTCGCTGTCGGTGTCCTCCCCGTCGGTGAGAAGGAGGATCGCCTGCCCGCGCGAGGACTCGCCCTTCGAACGCAGCGCGACCAGCTGATCGAGCGCCGCGTGGATGGCGCGTCCGATCGCCGTGCCGCCCACCGGCATGTCCCAGGGGCCGAGATCCCGCCAGAACAGCTTCACCGCCGCGTAGTCGGTGGTGGGCGGATAGCCGAGGGTCTCGCCGGCGAAGGCGACCACCCCCACCCGATCACCGCCGAGGCCGTCGAGAAGCTGTTCGAGCTCGCGCTTGGCGCGTTCGAGGCGCGAGGGGTAGACGTCCTTGGCCAGCATCGAGCGCGAAAAGTCTAGCGCCACCACCAGATCCAGCCCGCGCTGCTTGGCGACCCGCGCGCGGCCGCCCGCCTGCGGGCGCGCCAGGGCCACCGCCAGCAACGCCAGCGCCAGGGTCACGAGCGCCGCACGGATCACCTTGCGCGCCACCGACACCGTCGCCGCCATCTTGGCGACCAGCATCGCGTCGCCGAGCCGCGCCAGCCGCCGCCGCCGCGAGGCGAACGAGAGCCCATAGGCGATCACCGCGGCCGGCACGGCCAGCAACAGATAGAGCGCGTGGGGATTGGCGAAGCGCATCAGGGAATCCGTTGAAAGCGGCTCAGACGCAGCGCCATCTCGAGCAACAAGAGCGCGAAGGCCGCCAGCAGGAAGCGCCGGTAGAGCTCCGTGAAGAGCGTGCCGCGATCGACGATCCGCGACTTTTGGAGATCCTCGAGGATCTTCTGGAACCGCTGCGCCAGCGCGGCGGTGTCGGTGGCCAGATACGGCGTGCCGCCGGTCATCGAGGCGATCTGCTCGAGGAGCTTGGGGTTGACCGGCTGCCGCTGCTGGCCGGGCGCGGCGGCCGCCGCCTCACCGTCGTCGTTGCCCGCGAGCACCGTGTAGATCTTGACGCCGAGCTGCTGCGCATAGCGGGCGGCCTGCTCGGGCGAGATGTTGCCGGCATTGTTCTCGCCGTCGGTGAGCACGATGATGACCTTCGACTTGGCGTCGGATTTGCGCAGCCGGTTGAGCGCCACGCCGATTCCATTGCCGATGGCGGTGCTGCTCCCGTCGATGATCCCCAGGTGCAGCTCGCCCAGCATGCGCAGGAAGGTCCCGTGATCGAGCGTGAGCGGGATGTCGGTGAAGGCCTCGCGCCCGAAGATGACCAGACCGATGCGATCGGAGGGGCGGCGCCGCACGAAGTCCCGGATCACCATCTTGGCCGCTTCGAGGCGGTTGGGAACCAGATCGGTCTCCTGCATCGAGCCCGACAGATCGAGCGCGATCACGATGTCGATCCCCTCCAGCTCCAGATCGTTGGTGACCCGCGTGCTCTGCGGGCGGGCCAGCGCGACCCCGACCAGGCCGACCACCGCCAGGCGCAGCACCATCGGCAGATCGCGCAGGCGCGCCACTAGACCCGGCTTCTGCGCGTGCAGCTCGGCGGCGCGCGAATAGACGTAGAGGCCGCGGCGACCCGGCGCGCGCACCAGGCCCGCCCAGGCGCAGAGCGCCACCGCGGGCGGGATCAGCGCCAGCGCGAAGGGGTGCGCGAAGCGAAAACCCTCCACGTCGCGCAGCATCCAGAAGTACCCCGCGCAGAGCGGCGCGAAGACGATCGCGATGAGCGCATACGGGATCGGCGCCCGCTGCGGCGGCTGGGCGTCAGGCACGGGTGGCCTCCGCGGTGCCGACGGCTGGCGCGACCACCGGCTCGACCACCGGGCGCGTGGTGGAGACGATCCGGATCGCGCTCTCCAGCGCGCCGCGGGCCTCGGCCGCGCTGGGGGAGATCTTGGCGAACTTGACCAGATCGCAGGCCGAGAGCCAGCCCTGGATCTCGCCCACCACGATCTCGCGCCCCGAGTGCCGCCGCAGCTGCGCGATCAGCTCGTCGGTGGTCAGCTCCAGCGAATCGAAACCGTAGCGGGCGCCGAGATATTCGCGGATCACCTCCGAGACGGCGAAATAGAACGGGCGGTTGTCGGCGTTTTCGAGGAAGCCGTAGGCCCCCAGGCGATCGAGCCGTTCGAGGGCCACCTCGTGCGCGGGCCTCGGCGGCGGTCCCGGGCGGTGCCCGCGGCGCGCCCGCAGGCGGCGCACGACGACGATCGTCAAGAGCGCGCCCAACCCGGCCGCCACCAGCCCGCCCGCGATATAAGCCGGCCAGAGGTTCTCCTCCACCACCGACACTGGCGGCGCCGCGTCTTTGAGGACAGGCTCGGGCTCGTTGGCGATGAGGCTCCCGATCTTGACCGCCACCGGCAAGGTGCGCACCGTCCGCACGTCGCCGCGCGGGCCGAGGTAAGTCACCGCGATGGACGGGACCTCTTTGGGGCCCGGCTCATAGGCCGCGATGGTCAGCGTGAAGACCCGGCGGATCCGGCCGTCGCCCAGGTTCTGTTCGGCCTCCTGGCGTCCCAGCAACGAGAACGGACCCAGCTCCAGCGTCGAGGGGAGATTGACCGGCACCGCGCTCTTGGCGATCGCAACCACCTCCAGCTTGACCGGATCGCCGACGTGCGCCTCGGCCTTGTCGACGCGCGCCGCGACGGTCGGCGCGTCGGGATCGGGCTTGTCGGCGGTGCCCCCATCCTCGGCGTGCGCCGCCAGCGCTGTCACCAACGACAGCGCCAGCATCAATCCGAGTGGCGGCAGCCGCCAGCGCCCGCCGCGCCTCAATGCCGCATCCTCCGGGCGCGCGATTCGAAAAAGCTCGTCAGCGCCGGCAAATACGGCCGATCGGTCCGCAGCTCGATGGGATCCATGGACAGCCGCTTGAACAGATCGCGCCGCGCCTCGACCGCGCGCCGCGCCGTGCGCGCAAAGGCCGCCGCCTCGGGGCCGCCGGTGTCGAACACCAGCCTGCCACCGGTCTCCGGATCCTCGAGCTCGATGAGCCCCACGTTCGGCAGACCCTCTTCCAGCGGATCGCCGATGGCGACCGGAATGAGATCGTGGCGGCGCGCGGTGATGCGCAGCGCCCGCTCGTACGTCGCCACCGGCTCCAGAAAATCGGAGATCAAAAATGCCACCGCCCGCCGCCGCGCCACCCGGCTCAGGAACTCCAGCCCCGACCCCAGCGACGTCCGCGGGCTCGACTCGGAGAACGACAAGATCTCGCTCACGACGCGCAACACATGCCGCTTGCCTTTCTTGGGGGGCACGAACTTTTCGACCTGGTCAGTGAAGATGATGAGCCCCACCCGATCGTTGTTCCGGATCGCCGAGAAAGCCAGCACCGCCGCCAGCTCGGCCGCCAGATCCCGCTTCTCGCGCACCCGCGAACCGAAGCGCCCCGAGGCCGACATGTCGACCAGCAGCAGGACGGTCATCTCGCGCTCTTCGGTGAATTGCTTGATGTAGACGTCGTTCATGCGCGCCGAGACGTTCCAGTCGATCATCCGAATGTCGTCGCCCATGATGTACTGGCGCACCTCGGAAAACGCGATCCCGCGCCCCTTGAACACGGAGTGGTACTGCCCGGCCATCCGATCGCGCACCAGACGTTGGGTGACGATCTCGATGCGGCGAATACGCTTGAGAAGCTCGCGGGGAAGCATGCGGCGGGAATTCGGAAAAAGTGGGTCGTCGCGTAGGCGGGTCGTCGGGTCTACGGAACTTCGACCCGCTCGAAGAGCTTGCGCACCACCGTCTCGGTCGTGATCTCCTCGGCCTCGGCCTCGTAGGTCAGGATCACGCGGTGGCGAAGCACGTCGACGCCAATGGCCTTGATGTCCTCGGGGGTCACGTAGCCGCGGTGGCGCAGGAAGGCGTGCGCACGGGCCGCCTTGTTCAAGAAGATCGACGCGCGCGGGCTGGCGCCGAAGGCGATGAAGTCCGCCAGCTCGGCCAGGCCGTAGGCCTTGGGCTCGCGCGTGGCGTGCACGATGTTGACGATGTAGTCGCGGATCTTCTCGTCGATGTAGACCTCTTGCACCACCGACCGCGCCTCGGCGATCTCCTGCGGGGTCGCGACACGCTCGGCGCTCACCGTCATGGGGCCGGTCATGCGGTCCATGATGGCCCGCTCTTCTTCTTTGGTCGGGTAGCCGACCTTGATCATCAACATGAACCGATCGAGCTGCGCCTCGGGAAGCGCGTAGGTCCCCTCCTGCTCGATGGGGTTCTGGGTGGCCATCACCAGGAACGGATCGGGCAGCGGGTGGGTGGTGTCGCCGATGGTCACCTGCCGCTCCTGCATCGCCTCCAGCAGCGCCGACTGAACCTTGGCCGGGGCGCGGTTGATCTCGTCGGCCAGCACCAGGTTCGCGAACACCGGCCCCTTCTTGGGGACGAACTCGCCGCGCGCCTGGTTGTATATGACGGTCCCGACGATATCGGCCGGCAGCAGGTCGGGGGTGAACTGGATGCGCTGGAACTTCATGGCCAACGTGTCGGCCAGCGTCTTGACGGTCAGCGTCTTGGCCAGACCAGGGACACCCTCCAAAAGGACGTGCCCCCCGGTCAGAAGGCCGATCAGGATCCGCTCGATCATCGCCTTCTGACCGACGATGACCTTGCCGACCTCTGCGTTCAGCTTCTCGACGAAGGCCGACTGTTTGTGCACCAGCTCGTTGATGACCCGGACGTCCATAGGCTCCCTCGCTCGATGATCGAAAAGTGCTCGGTGGGAAAATTGCCGCTCCGCGCGGCGCAGCTTACAACCGAGAGGCCCTCTAGGATATTTCCGTCGCGTGTGCTAGCTAAAGCCGCCATGAGCCGCGACGCGGAAGCCAAGCCCGACCCGAAGACCGAGCGCCTGTTCGACAAGCGAACCGTCGAGCGGAACATCAAGAAGACCCTCATCGGACGCAAGGACTACGAAAAGCACCTCAAAACGCTCCCCGACGTGGCCAGCAAGGGCGTCTACGGCGGCAAAGAGGGTGACGACGACGAGGCCGAGGGCGGCGACGGGGGCGAGTCCGCCGAAGCCTGAAAGATCGACGGTCATTGAATCCGCCGCGCTCCGTGCTTAACCTGCACGGCATGGCGACTGGCGATTCGAAGGCGACGGGGTTCACGATCAACGACCGGCGGGCGTTCACCGAAGGGGGTGACGCACGGGCCGCCGCTTCGGCGGCGGTGGAAAAGAAGGCCGATTCTGAGCCGGAGGAAGGCCAGGCGGCCGCGGAGCCGCCCCTCGGGCTGCCGGCCGTGGACTTCCACACCTTCGTCCTGTCGCTGGGCAGCTCGGCGCTCCTGCACCTGGGCGAGCTGGAGCATCCGGATGTCGGTGCGCCGCAGATGGATCTTCCGCTGGCCAAGCACACCATCGACATCCTGGCCATGCTCGAAGAGAAGACCAAAGGGAACCTCAGCCCGGCCGAGGCCAAGCTCATCGAGAGCCTGCTCTACGACCTACGGCTGCGCTTCGTCGAGCTCAGCAAGAAGTAGCGCCGGCGCAGCTCGAAGGAGCGGTCAGCTGAAGTAACTGACGTGCAGCACGTCGGAGACGATGTTGCAGAGGGCATGGAAGGTGGCGCCGGCCGCGATCGATCCGGTGCGCGCCCGCATCCAGCCGAAGACCAGGGCCGGGAAGAACACCGCCAGCCGCTGCGGGTTGGGGATTACCAGCAGGTGCCCGAGCGCGAACAGCGCGCTCGAGACCAGCAGCGCCATCCCCACCGGGGCGCCGAAGAGCCGCCGGGTGGGCGGCCAGACCCGTTCGAGACGCTCCATCAAGTACCCCCGAAAAAACAGCTCCTCGGGGATGGCGACCACCACCAGCTGGCTGACCGCCAGCAGCGCGAAGCCGGGCGGTAGCCGCAGGTGGCCGTCGGAAAAACCGAGCCAACGGTTGCAGAGCCCGCCGAAAAATCGCGTGGCCGAGGTGGCCGGCACGGTGCAGACCCGCCCATAAAAGGCGAAGAACCCGCCGATGAACGCCGGAAAAGTCAGCGCCGCCAGGGCGCCGAGCACGGCGAAGTTGAGCGCGACCGGTGAGGCGCGCAGCCCAGCGTCACGGTAGTCGAACTCGCGGCCGGCGCGCCGGGCCGCCACCGCCGGGCCGTAGAAGAAAATCACCGCGATGAAGGCGTGCAGGTTGTTGCGCACCAGCGGCACGGTCGTCCCGACCGCCGCCAAGATCGCCGCCAGGGCCGTCGCGACTGAGAAAGCCAGGATCGGCTCGCGGAGGCCTATCCACGTTCGCGACGTTCGCGCCACGTCGGCAGTCTAGCGCCGGGCGAACGCGCCCAGCGAAGCGAACGCCGCGTCGGCCACCTGGGCCGCGCCGCGCAGCCGATCGGCGGACGCCGTATCGGGCGCAGCGGTCGGGTCGCGCAGCGCGGTCAATATGGCGTCCAGCTCGCCCTGCAGTCGGCAGAGCGCCGCCCGACTGTCGCCCAGCGCCGCCACGAGGTTGCTCGAACGCAGCAGCGGCGCCTCACTGCGGCGCACGGTCACCCGGGAGCGCGCGGGGACCGCCCGGGTGCGAAGCCCGGAAGCGGCGGCGCTTCGTCGACGGAGACCCATGCGTGTTACGAGAATTAGCCCGACGGCGACCGCTGTCAATTTTGTGCGCTCAGGTCCGACCGAGCAAATAGCGGCGAGACGGATCGACGACCACCCCCGGACCGAGAGCGGTCCGGCCGACCAGCATAGGGAACAGCATGTCGCCCCGGTTGGTGAGCGTGACCGCGATACGCCGCTTGATCGGACCGAGCTTGAGCGCCGTCTCGATCACCGGCCGCCGCTCGGTTCGTCCCGAGGTGTCGCGTACGACGACGAAGTCGCGCACCGCCGCGCGCACGACGTGCGGCCGCCGCCCGCGTCCGCCGCCCGGCACGGTGATCTCGAGGATCGGACGGCGGTGCGGACCGCCGGTGGTGTCGATGGTCCGCATCCGCATCACGTGCAGCGCCGAGGTGCGGGCGCCGGTGTCGATCTTGGCCTTGAGCCGCTTGATCTCCAGGCCCGGTAACCCGACGTGTTCGACCCACCCGACGCGCATCTTGCCACCGGTGGGCGCGCGATCGCCGGCCAAAGCCCCCGGGAGGCCGGCCGCAGCGCCGCGGACCAGCGCGCGGGAGATCGGCGAGCCCGGCGCGAGCGGCACCAAGACGAACAGCGTCGCGCCGGCGCGGACCGGCCCGGGTGGCGCCGCCTCGATGACCAGTCCCGCCGCAGGCGCGGCCACGGAAGTCGTCCGGCCGGGTAGAAGAGGGCTGAGGCGCCCCAATATCGCGCGCGCGCGGACGACGCCGCCGGGCGCGACCGGCGCGTCCAAAAAACCGTCACCCGCCGCGCGCACCCGCAGCACCTTGCCGGCGATCACGGGAACCGGCGGGCGAAGCGAGCGCTCGGCGCCACCCGACGACGCGTCGCCCGACGTCAGCATCCCCAGGCCCGTGAGCAGCGTGCGCACCGATTCGGCCAGCCGCCCGATCGCGAAGTCTTCGCCCCCGGTGCCGGCTTGATCGGCGCGCGGATCGGCGCCCCGGGCGTCGCCCGGCGGACCAGATGCCGAGAGCGTCAACCCGACCACTTGCGCCTCGGCGGCTGCGGCCAGCAGGCTGCCAGGCCTAGGCTTGGCCGACAGCGCCGCCACGGCGCCGCTGCCGAGCGCCAGCCGCCGGACCCGCGGATCATCGAACGCGCCCCGGGCGACCACCGTGCCGCTTCGACCCCGCCGGGGTCCACCGAGCACCACCAGAGCGTGCGCGCCCACGACCACCGCCGAGAACAGCGCGAAGGCGTCCCGCTCGGCCCGCTTGCCGGACGCGTCGCCTGGAAATCGCATCGCCGGCGCCCGGCATCCGCGTGCAGCGAGCCGGCCGGCCGGGCGCAACACCGGCACGATCACCACGCTGCCGGTCAGCTCTTCCGGGGCCAGCCTGGAGCACAGTGCCCGGGCCGCCCGCGCGGCCGTGGTCTCGACCCCGTCGATGGCGGCGACCACACTGACCCGCGGCCCCGGCCTCACGCCCACCACCACCCAGGCTGGCACGCCGCGCTCGACGGAACGGGCCCCGGCCGAGCGCGGGGGCGCCGTCAGGGCGATGGTCACCGCCCGCATCTCGCCGGGCGCGACGGTGACGCCGCCGACTCGGACCCCGCGTGCAGGAAGCTCGCCGAGCATGACGGGGTGGCTAGGTGGCCGAGGGGAGCTTGGCGATCTCGCCGCGCAGCGACTGCAGCGCGGCCCGATCGACGTCGACCAGCCGTAGGCCGATCTGCCGATCCTGCTTGGCGGCGACCTTGGCCTTGCAGCGCAGCACCAACTTGCCCGTGCCATCGACGATGTCGAGCTGATACCCGGTGCCGAGCGGCACATCCGCCAGCGCCGGCAAGAAACAGCCGCCCACCCCGATGTGAAGGAGCGGGTTCTGCGTGAAGTAGTGCTTGGTGGCGGCGGACAGCGCCACCCGGATCGAGCCGTGGTCGTACGAGACGCGGCCGGCCGAGACCGCGCCGCTCCGCGAATCCCCGGGCGGCGCCTCGGGCACACCCAGGCTGGCGTCGATGACCCGGGCCACCAGCCGTTCGGCCGCTTCGTCGAGCGCCACGAACCGCAACCCCATCCCAACGATGTTCTCGGCGCCGTGTCGCACCACCTCGGCCCGGCCCTGCAGCGCGAGGAGCTCGTCGTCCAACTTGAACGAGAACTCGACGGTGGTGCCCACCGCGAACCGCTCGGCGGTCGCGACGAACATCCCGGAGCGGCTGATGTTGACCAGCTCGGCCTCGATCGCCTGCGACGGGAGCGCACCGGCCGGCAGGCAGGGCACCGCCACCGACACGCGGGCGCGGGGGGCTCGGACCGGAAAGGCGCGGATCTCGTCGTTGGTAAGAACCGTGTTCGGCCCGGCCATCGGACCCGCCATCGAGCCGGCCATCGGGCCCGTTTTGCCCGAGGTCTCGTCGCCGACGCCCATGTGACGAGTATAGTCGAAGCTTGGACCGCATCGCGCTGGTCATGCACACCACCAGCTATGGCGCGCCCGGCTTCGTGGCCGCTTGCCGGCGCGCCGGCGCCGAGGTGGTGATCGCCTCCGATCGCTGCCACGTGCTCGACGGCGCCTGGCGCTGGCCGGCCGACTCTCTGGTCATCGACTTCGCCGATCCCGATGGCGCCGCGGAGACCATCGTCGAGGCGGCGCGCCAGGCCGGAAGGCCGCTGCGCGCGGTCCTGCCCGTGGGCGGCGAGGCGCCGGCCCGGGTGGCGGCCCTGGCCGCGCGCCGGCTGGGCCTGACGGCGAATCCCCCGCACGCCATGGCGGCGGCCGCCAATAAGCTGCAGATGCGGACCCGGTTGAAAGACGCGGGCGCCAACACCTCGGCACGGCCCGAGCTGCGCCAGCCGAGATTCCTCGCGGTGGCGAGCGATGCCGATCCGCGCGAGATCGCCGAGCGGCTGCGCGCGCCCGACGGGGTCGGCTTTCCCTGTGTGGTCAAACCGCTCGCGCTCTCGGGCAGCCGGGGCGTCATGCGCGCCGACGATCCCGCCACGCTGGCCGCCGCGCTGGCACGGCTGGGACGGCTGCTGGCCGATCCGGCTGTTCGCCACGTCGATCCAGCGGCCGCGGACCAGATCCTGGTCGAATCTTTCGTGGGCGGTCCCGAAGTGGCGGTCGAGGGCCTGCTCACCTGTGGGGCGCTCGACGTATTGGCGATCTTCGACAAGCCCGATCCCCTCGACGGTCCGATCTTCGAAGAGACAATCTACGTGACACCTTCGCGCTGGCCGGCCGCCACGCAGGCGCGGATCGCGCGCGCCACCGCCGCCGCCGCCGCCGCGCTGGGCCTCGAGACGGGCGCGGTGCATGCCGAGCTTCGACTCGACGACGGCGTCCCCGTGGTCATCGAGGTGGCCGCGCGGCCCATCGGTGGCCTCTGCGCCCGCACCCTGCGCTTCGCCGACAGCCGGACGCTGGAAGATCTGGTGGTCGAGCACGCCCTCGGCCAAAGCCAACGCGCAGACCGCGATGGGCGTCCGTCGGGGGTCATGATGATTCCGATTCCGGCCCGCGGGCCGTCGGTGCTGCGCCGGGTGCTCGGGCTGGACGCCGCCCGTCGAATTGCGGGCGTAGAGGACATCGTAATTTCCGTCCGTCCGGGTGAAACCGTCGTGCCGCTGCCCGAAGGAGCGAGCTACCTGGGGTTCATTTTTGCATCCGCGGAGAGCCCCCAGGCGGTAGAATCCGGGTTGCGTGCGGCCGCCGCCCAGCTTACGTTCGAATTGGCGCCACTCGTTCCGATGCTCCGCCGCTAGCGGTGGTTTGCGCCGTGGGATTGCTGGCCAGGTGTGTGCGGGCCTGTAATTACGGGGGAATTTTACTCTCACTCTGGCATACGTGTCGGACACCACTTTTGAAAACTTTTTCTAACGAGACGGCGTAAGCTATTGCACTAACGACCCGAAAAGCCCTTCTCTCGGGAGGTCCCCCAGATGTATCGCTTGCCGAACCAGATCCTTTTTGGCCTTTTGTCGTTGGTCCCGCTGGTCGGTTGCGCCTTTTCGCCGGGCACCCCAGGCGAAGAGACCGGAACGGGCGGAGCCTCGAGCACGGGCAGCGGCGTGGGGTCCGGCGGCGTCTCCGGAATCACGACCGGCCAGGGGCTGACCGGGGGCGACATTGGCATCACCGGTAGCGCCGGGACGATGAGCTGCGGTCAGGCGACGGTCCCGATCATGCCGTTGCCGCCGGACATCCTGATCGTCCAGGACCGCTCCGGCTCGATGGACGACGACCAGAACGACGCCACCTGTAACGGCGGCTGCGGCGCGAAGTCGAAGTGGGCGCTGGTGACGGCGGCGATCAACCAGGTCGTCTCGGGGACGGATACCACCGTCAACTGGGGCCTCAAATTCTTCGCTGACGCGAACGCCCAGTGCGGCGTCAATGCGGGCGTTGCGGTGGGCGTCGGGCCCGGCTCCGGCCCGGCGGTGGCCACCGCCATCACCGGTTCTACCACCGCCACCGGCGGCGTCGTCAACGGCAGCTATACGCCCACCCGGGCCGCGGTCGACGCAGCCAGTGCCTATCTCTCGACCCTCACCGATCCCAACTCCAAGTACATCCTGCTGGCGACAGACGGCTTGCCGAACTGTCCGGAAGGCTGCACGGGAAACTCTTGCACCAACACGCCGAACGCGGCGGAGACCGCCAACGTCGAGGCCTCGATCACGGCTGCGCAGGCGGCGAACTTCAAGACGTTCGTGGTCGGCATCGCGACCTCTTCGGACGCAGCAGCGAACACGGCCCTGAACGGCTTCGCCATGGCCGGCGGTGAGCCGCAGGCGGGCGCGGCGACCCAGTACTACTCGGTCACCGATACGGCCTCCTTGGTGACGGCCCTGAACAAGATCGTCGGGATCATCGCGTCCTGCACGATCTCCCTGTCGAGCGCTCCGACCGGCTTCACCAACGTGGTCATCTCGGCCACCGACGCCAGCGGCAAACCGGTCGCAATTCCCATGGACCCCACCAACGGATGGTCCTATGACGCCAACAAGGCGAACGTCATCCTGAACGGCACGGCCTGTGCCGACCTGCAGAACGGCACCTACTCGGACTTCAACTTCAACTACGCCTGCAAAGGCGTGGTGATCTGCATCGACAAGAACCCCGACGGCACCTGCGCCAGCTGAGCCGCCGCTTTCGGAAGACTTTCTTCGCTCTCACACGGCGCCGAGCTGGCGCCGCGTGGGTGCGGCGCAGCAGAACCACGGCTCGGTGAGGTGGGGCGGAGCTGGCCGTGGCTCGGCCGAGGGCTCCACCTCGTCGAGGGGGACTCCTGCAGCGGCGGCCGTCAGGGCATGGATGCGGGCGAAGGTCTCGCCCGGGGGGACCTCGGTGTGGGTCGCCTCTTCGACCAAGGCGGCTACGTCGGCCTCGAGGCGTTCGAGGCGCGGCTCAGCGTGGGTCCAGCGGTAGGTCAGACCGCGCGCATCCAACGGGCCGAGGCGGCGGGTCAAATCCGGCAGATCGAGCAGCAATGACCCTGGGGGAATCAGGAGTCGGATGGAGAGCTGCACCGGATCGACCTCGTTCTCGAGCGCCTCGGCGCGGACGAAGCGGCAGAGCGCCAGGTAGTCCTCCAGCGTCGTCCAAGGGGTGAAGGGAACGAAGGTCGGGCGGATCGAAATCCCGGCGTCGCGCACGACCCGGACCGCCTCCGGCAGCTCGGCCGCCCGATGTCCCTTGTCGAGCGCCGCCAACACCTCATCCGACAGCGATTCGAAGGCGCTCACCACGAAGACCGCGCCCAGCTCGGCCAGCTCGGGAAAGAACGTCCGATAACGGAGAATGTGCTCGACCTTGGCGGTAAAGCTGAAGGTCACGTCCGGAAAGGCGGCGTGGAAGGCCCGCGCCACCCGCAACGCGTGGGTCGGCCCATTGAGAAAATCGGGATCGCCGAAGTCGATATGACGCGCGCCGGCCGCCACCTGGAGACCGGCGTCGGCCAGCACCGCCTCGACGGGGACCGCGAAGAACCGACCGCGATAGACCGGCGGCAGCGGACAATGCCGGCAGAGGTGCTTGCAACCGCGCGTGGACTCGACGTGTCCCGCCACGCGCCGCTCGCCGCCGACCGCCAGCCGCGCGTAACGCGCCAGCGGCGGCAGCCCGTCGCGCGCCGGCGCCAGCACCGGCAGTCGCCGCGGTTCCAGCGCCTCCAGCGACAGAGACGCCGCACCGCTCTCGAGCGCGCCGGCCAGCTCCACCAGCGCCTCACCGCAATCCGGGCCCAGGACCGTCTGACAGACGCCCCGCAAGAGCTCCCGGTTGAGTACCGCGTAGAGCCCGAAGAAGCAGAGGTGCGCCGGCGGGTTTTCGCGTCGCACGCGCTCCCCGACCTTGAGCCCCAACGTGAGCGCCGTGTGCATCGGCGCCGAGATCGCCACCAAGCGGGCGGCGGCCAGCCGGGCGCGGGCGCCGCCGTCGAGCGGCTCGATCGCCAGATCCAAACAGGTCGGGGCGAAGCCAGCCCGGCGGAGAAACGCCGACGCCGACGCCAGCTGCGCCGGCTGGTGGCCGGGCTCGTAGCAGGAGACCAACAGGATATCGCCTGGCCCGCGCATGTTCACCTGGTCCCGGTCGCGCCGTCCGCTCGCCCGATCCCCGCCCAATCTCTATTTCGCCTGCGGCGCGACGAAGTCTGGCGGGACCTCGGCGCCTTCACCGAAGAAGAACTTCTCGGCCTGCTCGTGCAGCAGCTTTTGCCCGCTGCCCGAGGTGAGATCGAGCCGGTATTCGTTGACGATCATCTTCGAAAACTCGAGCCACATCCTCCAGCCGTCGAGCGACACGTTGTCGTAGATGCGCTGGCCGAGCTCGTTGCTGAAGGGCTTGTAGGGCATCCCGGGCAGCTCCTTGCCCAGCTTCACGCATTTCACCATTCTCGGCATCGTCGAAGGATATGGCATGTTTCCCGGTAAGGGGGAAAAGCCGATGCAAGAACGCCCGAAGGCCAAGCCGAAGGCCAAGAAGCCGGCGCGCAAGCCAAGCGGCACACCGCGGCGGCGCAAGGGCGTCAAGCTGCGGCCGACCGAGCTGGGCGCGGCAGACCTGGCGATCGAAAACCCCTCGCCCGAGCTGGCCGCGCTGGCCGAGGCGATCCGCGCGGACGGCGGCGCCGTGCTGGCCAGCTACCGCGAGCCACTGGGCGGCCACGCGCTGCTCTTCGCGGCCCTGCCGGTCGCGCAGGTGGCGCCCACCCCCTTTCAGCGTGACATCTCCGACGCGCACGTCCGCCGCCTCACGCAGGCGATGGACAAGACCAAGCGTTTCCTCGATCCGATCATCGTGATCCGCGAGCCCACCGAGGGCGCGCGCTACTGGACGCCCAACGGTTACCACCGGCTGACGGCGCTCAAAGAATTGGACGCCAAGAGCGTGCTGGCGCTGGTGGTGCCGGAGCGCGCGGTGGCCTACCAAATCCTGGCGCTCAACATCGAAAAGGCCCACAACCTGCGCGAGCGGGCCATCGGCGTGCGGCGCATGTACGAAGATCTGGTCGGACAGCCAGAGCTTTCGAAGACGGGCGAGGTCGGTTATGCGCTGGAGTTCGAGGAACCGGCGCTGGCGACGCTCGGCTTCGCCTACGGGGAGCGGGGCCGGATCTCGGGCGGCGCCTACCACGCCGTCTTGAAGCGGGCCGACGGTTGGTTGCCGGGCCGCCTCGTCGATGCGCTGCCCGAGCGGCGGGCGCGGGCGGCGCTGCTGCTCCACTACGACGACGCGGTGACGGCGGCGATGACGGCGCTCAAGGCGCGCGGTTTCACGAGCCCCTACCTGCGCAACTTCGTGGTGGCCCGCACCAACCCGCTGCGCTTCATCAAGGGCGACGCGCCGCCGCTGGAGGAGCTGCTTCCCTCGATGGCCAAACGGGCCCGCGCGATCGACGTCAGCAAGATCAAGAGCGAGGATCTGGCGCGGGCGGGCGGCGCGCCCGAGGGGGCGGAATGACGCCGCCGGCGCCGCGCGCCGTGATCTTCGACCTCGATGGGACGCTGGCCGACTCGCGCCTCGACTTCGACGCCATCCGCGCCGAGATCGGCCTTGCGCCGGGGATACCGATCCTCGAACAGCTCGCCGGCGCCAGCGCCGACGAGCGGGCCCGCGCCGAGCGCATCATGCGGCGCCACGAGCGGACGGCGATCGCCGGGGCGACCCTGACCGACGGTTGCGCCGACCTGCTCGGCCACCTGGCGGCGCGCGCGATCCCGATGGGCGTCCTGACCCGCAACATTCGTGAGGTGGTCGAGACTTTCGCGCGCACCTTCGCCTTTCACTTCCACGCCATCTACACGCGCGAAGATGGTCCGCACAAGCCGGCCCCCGACGGGGTATTGGCGCTGTGCGGGAAACTGAACGCCCGCCCGGCCGACACGCTCACCGTCGGCGACTACAAGTTCGACGTCGAGGCCGGACGGCGGGCGGGGTGCCGCACGGTGCTGCTGCGCGCCGAACCCATGTCACCGCAAGAGCGCCTCGAATGGGGCGCGCCTGATCTGGTGGTCGCGTCGCTGCGCGAGCTGCTGCCGCTTTTCGACTGACGGCCGACGGCCGCCGTTACTTGGACGCCAGGCCGGACAACAGCTTGGGCAGCGTGTTCGAGAACTGCCCCTTGGCCATCACCTCGGCGCCCTTGGCACGGGCGGCGTCCATCACATCGGTCCGCTCGTGATCGACGAAGCCAACCGTCCGCAGACCGGCAACCGGCGCCGACCCCAGCGCGTCGAGCGCGTCCAGCGCGGTCGGCAACCGCAGATCGACGATGGCCAGCTTGGCCTCGCGCGCCGCCGCCGCGAAGGCCGCCGGCTCGCGCGCCGACTGCACCGTCAGCCCCATCGCCTTGGCCGCCTCGCGCACCTTCGACGAGAACAGCATGTCCTGGATCAAGGTGACGATGTCGGCCATGGCGTTCAGTCTCGAAAGTTGATCGCGTCGAGGCCCGACGGGCTCTGCCCGGCGGACCTCATCGCGGGAGGTTTCAGGAACCTCCCAGGGTTCCTGTGTTCGGAGGTTTCAGGAACCCTCCCAGGGTTCCTGTGTTGATAATGGCCCCGAGCACCCGGTCGGCTGGTTACCGTTGCTCCCTTCCGGGCCTGGCGGGTTTCGCCGGCGTTCCGTCGCCCGGGACCGGCTCTTATCTGGCACAGAACGCGCCGGAGATCCAGCGCCACTCGGTCGTGGTAAGAACGCGGCATGGCCGCTGAGACCGAGAAGAAGCTCAAGATCGGGGCCAAAGCCCCCGCCTTCACCTTGCCGGACCAGGACGACAAGACCGTCAAGCTGTCCGAGTACGCCGGCCGCTGGCTGGTGCTGTACTTCTATCCGAACGACGACACGCCGGGCTGCACCGTCGAGGCCTGCGACTTCACGAACGGCCTCAAGGCCTTCGAAAAGCTCGACGCGGTGGTGGTCGGCTGCAGCCCCAACACCCCCGAGAGCCACCGCAAGTTCATCGCCAAGTACAAGCTCAAGGTCCGCCTCCTCAGCGACCCCGACCACAAGATGATGGAAGCCTATGGTGCCTGGGGTGAGAAGGTCCTTTACGGCCGCAAGTCGCTGGGCGTGATCCGCTCGACCGTCATCATCTCTCCCGACGGCAAGATCGCCCACCACTGGGCCAAGGTCAAAGCCGCCGGCCACGCCGACTTCGTCCAACAAAAACTCAAAGACCTCCGCGCAGCCTGAGCGGCCGGTAGCTGGGCGGCCGACGGCTAGAGGTGCCGAAGCCGCGCGTCGTCTTCGAGTTCGTCGGCCAAGCTGTTGAACTCCATCGGATCGAAGCCGGCGCCCAGCCTGGCTTTGTGGGGGATCGTCCGGTAGGGCGTGGGTTCCACGGCAGTGGCGTGAGGGGCGAGCGCACGGCGAACCATCTCATTCAAGACGCGATCTACCGGCAACCCCAGCCGCCGCGCCTCATCGGATAGAAGGCACAGCACATCCTTATCCAGTCTCATTTTCCCCCGCCGCAGGATCATGAGCGTGGCTTCCCCCGTACGTCAAGATGGGCGTTCGCGGTGTCGGACTGTCGAGGAGAGAGAGGGATTCGAACCCTCGGTACCTTGCGGTACACACGATTTCCAATCGTGCCCCTTCGGCCACTCGGGCATCTCTCCGACAACGCAGGAACCCTGAGAGGGTTCCTGAAACCTCCCGCGATGGGCTCGAACAATCAAAGCTCGTTCTCCCCCAACGCGATCCTCAGGAACCCGGACCGAATGCCGGCGTGTTTATTTTATTTTTTATTAGAGGGCGGAGGAGAGGGTGGGAGTCGAACCCACGTTGGACTTGCGCCCAAACCTGATTTCGAATCAGGCGCTTTCGGCCACTCAGCCACCTCTCCGGGAATGATGTCTCGTACTTACGACGACTGCATCTGGCTCGCTGTGCCTCCGTTGTGCCCTCCCGACGGGTTTTCGGTCCGGAGTGGAACGTACTGATCTGCCTGGGACGTTCGGTGTAGTCAAGGGTTCCGCGGCCTTGGGTGACGACCCGCGGGGCCGTCGAGACAAGTGCGCCTGATTCCATTACCAGGCTCGCGATCGGCGATCGCCGCGGGCCCGCCCCTGTCGCTCAGACGTCGCGGAGAGTGATCCGGGTGTCGCCGAAGACTGCGCTCACCTCGAGCTTGCCGCCGAGACCCTCGACGAAGCGCCGGATCGTCGAGACCATGTGGTCGTCGCGGCGCTCGATCTTCGACAGCTCCGACTGCGCCAGCTTCGACAGCTCGGCGAGCTCGGTCTGGGTCTTCCCTGCCGATTCGCGCAGCGCGCGCAAATCCATCTCGACCAGCTCCTCGATCGCCTCTCGATCGATTTGCCGGATCTCCTCCTCGGAGAACCTCATCCGTCGCAGCTCGTCCCACTTCATTTTCTTCTCCTCAAACGCTCCTCGCGCTTGGTCTTCGTCGGAACGCTCCTCGCGCCCTTGCCTTCAAATGTACAGCCACGTGGCTAGTCGCTCAAGCCTATTATTCCCTTGACCTCATAATTCCGTCCATCCAAGCTGACGCTCATGGTCGAGGTCGAGACCACCGAAGCCTACAAAGACTGGTATCTCGACCTGGAGAAACGAGAAGCGGCCGCCGTCGACCGCAAGGTCAAGATGCTGCAGCTCCTGGGCCTCTCTCTGCCCTTTCCGCACTCGAGCGACATCAAGGGTGCCAAGTATGCCTTCCGCGAGCTACGCGTGAACAACCCCCCGATTCGCGTCCTTTACGCCTTCGACCCCAAGCGGAAGGCCGTGCTCATCATCGGCGGCGACAAGTCCGGCGACGAGCGCTTCTACGACCGCCTCGTCTCCCAGGCGGAGAAGCTCTGGCTCGAGTACCTGGCGCAGCATCCCTGAGCCGCGCGCCGGTCCCGGCCCTCGACGGTGAGCGTGCCACGGCCGGGCTCTTTCCCTTTACTTCGCCCTCGTCCATCTCGCTTGCGGCCTCATCGCCTTTCCGCAGGGTCGGCGCCGGCGCCGCGATCGTCGGAGGTCTTCTCCTCTACTCCGCCAAGAGCCATAACGCCGAGATCGGCCTGGCTGTTGCCCCGACTTCTCTGACCGTCGCTGGGCGTTTCTAGGACACCGTCGTGTACAAGCACACCTACTTCGCGCTCTTCGTCGGCCAGCCAATTTGTTGGCAGCCTGCGGCGCGAGGCCCTGACCACGTGCTCCTCCTCGACGACCAGCAAATGGAAAATGTCGCCCGACTATATGCCGCTATTTCAACAAGTCCCGACCTCATCAAGGAATTGGGAGCGGATCCCTGATAGCCCCGGGTGAACGACAACCACGCCGACAAAAGGCATCGCGATTCGGGTGCTCGGCGGTCTCCATCACGACTACCGAAGAGCCGCGTGATCCCTTGCGATTCCGACGGATGGACGTAGTAGCCAGGACGGCCGCCCGCGGCGCTGGCATCCGCGTCATCAAGAGCGCCGTCCGTGCGCCCAACATGAACCCGGTCGCCGAGCGCTTCGTCGGCTCCCTGCGCCGCGAACTCCTCGACCACGTCCTCCTCCTCGACGAGCGACATCTCGATCGCGTCTCCCACGAGTACGCAGCCTACTTCAACTCCGCGCGCCCTCACCAGGGTCTCGCGCAGCGCATCCCCGCCGGGCTAGAGGGCTCTTTCTACCTTCCCCGCACGACCAACCGCCCATCTAGCAGCTTCAAGGACGCGATGGTTTTCTTCTGCCAGGGAATGCCGCCGTGCACGAGCAGGGTTAGAACCACGCGATTCTCCTTCGCGACTAGCACCAATCCGGCGAGCGCACGGATGCCCGAGCTGTTCATCAGAACAACCTCGGACAGGTCAATGGCGTACGCGGTGGCCGGTACGAGCAGGTGGCGACGGATGGGTTCGAATAGCTTGTCGTAAGCCTCCGTCGACTGCAGACGCAAGACGCCGCGCAGGGTGGCGGCGCCCGCCGTGGTGGCACAGTCGATGGTGTATTCGTCGTCGTTGCTCATGGCTGCTCTACGTCCGAGATGTCCAGATCGGCCCGCACGAGGATGTCCCATTCACCGCCGTCCATTGCGGTCAGCCGGACGCTTAGGCGGGCACCGTAGTCCTTCTTCAAGAGCAAGAGCCCGATTCCCGACGAGCCCGGCTTCGACTTCTCCTGCATGCGCTCGGCGAACAACGCGTCCAGCGGTTCTCGCCCCAGCTCTTCGATCGTCGTGCGCAGCGTGCCCACGTGAGGGGAGATAGCCGAGTTCCTGGTCTCGATGCGCACGAACTCGCCGTAGTGGCGCACGCTGATGCGAGTGCTCTTTCGCTTGTCGTTGCAGAATTTGACGGCGTTTTCTAGAAGCTCATTGATCGCCGTGGACAGTACGCTGAACGCCGCCCCGCGACTGTCGATGGCACAATCGTAGGCAACAAATCGTGCCAGCCAGTCGGCAGTAAGGCCGCAGCGTCGCCAGTGTGCGACCAATTCGAGTGCCCGCAACTCGATCTCCACTCCGGTGAGCGCCTCGGTCGGGGGCGAGGCCGGCAGATCGCCAAGCTCGATCGTCGTGCCGCTCATGAGTCGATCTCGTATTCGCCCGGCAATGCACGATCGTACCAACGCGCCGGGACATCGATCTCGGGGACGATGATCCGACTGTCCATCGGGTCCTCTGGCGAGCAATAGAGCTCGTGAACCTTGTAGAACGGAAACTCCTTGATTCGGCGGGTGCGGATGCCGGCGCGATGCCAGAGGCTCTCCCAGATCGTTCGCCGCGCGCAGCACACCAACACGCTTGGCGCATCGTCGGGCGTGTCGACTTGCAGGAACGCGCGTGAATGCGCAGTTCCCAGCAATACCCGGCCATAGCCGTGGCCGCGCTGATCGCGCCGGACCGAGACCTTGGTGATCTCACGTTTGCGGGCAGCACTGAAGCGACCACCACCGCCGGCCCCGTCGATAATGCTTTGAATCTCGTTCGACGAAACGCCGCCGAACCGCTCGACGTAGGTGTCGTGTAGGTATAGGCCGGCGGTGGCTACCAGTTCGCCGCCCACCAAACCCATCAGGTAACGATGCGGCCAGGGCTCGATCTTGGCGTCCAGATCAAAGCTATCGTCCGAGAACACCACTTCGTACTCCCGATTGTAGACCTCGGCGACCAAGTACTGGCAGGCCAAAACCTCGGCCCGGGTCCTGGCGATGCGAAAGCTCATGCATGTGCTCATGCGACTCCGTCGCGGGTGCGCACCAGCAGGAAAGCCGCGTCGTCGCCGTAGACGCCGCCTGTGAACTCCTCCAGGCGCTGCACCAGCGCGTTTTTGATCTGGCCCAGCGGTTCGCGGGCGTGGCGGAGCAATAGATCGATGACCGCATCCTCCCCGAGCATCCCCTGGCGGGGATCGCCTCCGCGCATGGCTTCGGCAATTCCGTCGGTCCCGACGAACAAGAGATCGTCGGGGCCCAGCGAGAAGGTGTCTTCGCTCACGTCTGCTAGCGCGAGCTCTTCTAGGAAACCGAGGCCCATCGGAAAGTGGGCGATCGAGCGGCGTTCGATGAGGCCGCCGGCGCGGACAATTAGTATGTCGTCGTGGCATCCGCTAACCGTGAAGTGATTGCCAGCGGTTCGCCGCAGTGAGGCGACCGTCATGTGGCGCGATTCATCCAGGCGAGCCAGGTTGCGGCACAGCACGCGGTTGGCCAGCCAGTTCAGCTCCCGCGGTGAAACGTCGGGCTTGGTCTGCAGGATGGAGCTGATCGTGCTTTGGGCCATCAACATCACGAGGCCGGCACCCAAGCCATGCCCGGTGACGTCGCCGAGCAGAAGCCAGCTGTCGTCTCCGAAGGTGTAGAGGTCAAGATAGTCGCCGCCCACCTGCTGCGCAGGCCGCAGATACGACGCCAGTTCCAGCCCGGGCAGCACAGTGTCGCGCGGAAGAATTTTGGTCTGGATGCGACGGGCGGTGTCCAGCTCGGTGGCGACGCGCGATTCGCGTTCGGTGACCAGCTCCAGCACGACGGCCGGAGCGGTGACGGACAGGGCGAAGATGATTAGCGTAGCGATGGTGAAGCCGAACGCCGCGAAGGCCGGCTTGTCGCGCAGGAATGCGAAGTCGATGTTGTGGCCGCAGAAGAGGATGCTACTCACCAGCAGCGCCCTCGAGGCGATGCGCAGTCTGCGCCAGCGCGTTGCGATCACGCGCGCCGCGGTCACCACCGATGGCAGCGACACGGCCAAAGCGATCGGCAACGCCATCGCGGTGAAGCCGGCGCCGGCAAGCGACAGGCAGACGGCGCCGGCCACGCCGGCCGCGATGATGGCCACGAAGGGACGCCATGCCAACTCCACGCCGGTGGCCAGCGCCACCAGCTGCGCCAGCGCCAGGTTGACCGGAAACACTGAAACGAAGCTGAGCGCCAGCACCAGCGGCGTCCAGGTCAGAGCGCCTTGCACGACGAACGAGGCGGCGGTGGTGGCCCACACGAAGAAGAGCGCGCGGTACAGCGGATCGCGGTTGCGGTACCACAGCGCCGCCGACAACGCGACGTTGATCAGTAGCAAGCCGGCGTAGAGAACCAGGAGGTTCTTCACGACCCCGGCAGCATTTTGAGCGAGGCCGCTCATGTCGTCATTCGTTCACGCCAAGACCAGAATGTCCTCGAGGCGCCGTCGAAGCGACCGCGCGGTCGGGGGCCCGGCAATGCTCAGGCGAAAGAGGAACGTCTCAGCGGCGCTTGCATCGGTCTCGAACAACCGGCGATAGCGAACGCGCAGGTCGGCCAGCGCGCGTTGCTCATGCTCGGCTAGCCCCAATGCCGATCGGTTAAGGAGGTAAGGGATCGGAATTGATCGGGAATTCCTGTGGAGAAATGAATTCTTGAGGGCGGGCCGAGACGGGATCAGCATGTCGCGATCTTCAGCGAGGAGAAGGTCATGCGACTGGAAGGGGCTCTCAAGGCAGTCAGCGCGTTCACGGAACCGGAGCAGTTCGAGGACATCCGGAAGCATGTCGACCCGGCCTGGGTAGCGGAGGCCCTGGCGGCGACAGGCACCGCGACCGTAAGGAAGCGCCGACTGCCTGCGGAGCAGGTGGTTTGGTTGGTGATCGGAATGGCGATGTTTCGGAAGTGGCCGATCCACGATCTGGTGGGGAAGCTGAGCCTGGTTCTTCCCGGACCGAAGGCGACGGTGGCGCCCAGCGCGGTGGCGGAAGCGCGCGCACGGATAGGTGCCGCCCCCGTGGAACGAATCTTCGAGGTGAGCGGGCAAAAATGGGGTCATGAGAGCGCACGCAAGCATGAGTGGCGAGGCTTGGCTGTTTACGGCGTCGACGGCTCCACGTTGCGCGTCGCCGACTCGAAAGAGAATCGTGCGAGTTTCGGCGGGCCAAGCGGTGAACGCGGCGAGAGCGGGTACCCGATCGTCCGCATCGCGACGTTGATGGCGCTCCGCTCGCACATCGTGGCGGCAGCCGAATTCGGACCGTACAGCGATAGCGAAATCGTGCTCAGTGCCAGTTTGTGGCGGGCCGTTCCCGACAATGCGCTCGTCGCCGTGGATCGGGGATTCCTGGCGGCAGGGATCTTGTTCCCGCTGGCGCGCGATGGAAAGAACCGACACTGGCTGACCCGGACCAAGTCGACGACTACATGGAAGGTCGTCAAGTCGCTCGGAAAGAACGAAGACCTCATCGAGTTAAAGGTGTCGTCCCAAGCTCGGAGCCAAGATCCCTCGCTTCCCGAGACCTATACCGCCCGCGCGATCAGGTACCAGATGAAGGGCTTCAGGCCGCAGACCCTGCTGACGTCGATGTTGGATCAGCGGGAGTTTCCCGCGAAGGAGATCGTCGGCCTATACCACCAGCGCTGGGAATTGGAGCTTGGGTACGACGAGATCAAGACCGAGATGCTCGACCGCCTGGAGAGCATCCGCAGTCGCACCGTCGGCGGCGTCGAACAGGAACTCTGGGGGATCTTGCTCGCCTACAACCTCGTGCGCCTGGAGATGGAGCGGACCGCGGCCGACCTCGGTGTCGAACCCACCCGAATCAGCTTCGTGGCCGCGCTTCGGATCATCTGCGACACCTGGTCCTGGTGCGCGATCGCTTCGCCTGGAGCCCTCCCCGCGAGGCTCATGACGATGCGTGAATTCTTCACGCGCCTGGTGCTGCCCAACCGCCGCAGAGACCGACGCTATCCCCGCGCCGTGAAGATCAAGATGAGCAATTACCCGAGAAAACGGCCTGCCAATGCTTAACCGAACGGCATTG
>DASRLC010000117.1:0-7679 GCA_035648655.1 Polyangia bacterium | reverse complement strand
CGGCGACGCCCGCCGATCGGGCGCTGCTCGACGATCTGCGTCGGGGGCCACCGTCCCCGCTGCGCGATCGCGCCGTCGAGCTGGGCGATCTGGCCGCGCGCGGAAGGGGCGAATGACGGCGGTCGCGGAGGCCGCCGCCGGCGAGCGGCTGGCGAGCGGCGCCCGGCGGGTCAGCGCGCTCACCATGTTGTCGCGCCTGCTCGGTCTGGCGCGCGAGCAGATCTTCGCGCTCACGCTGGGCGCCGGTCTCTACAGCGACGCTTTTCTGGCGGCGTTCCGCATCCCGAACCTGCTGCGCGATCTCTTCGCCGAGGGGGCGCTGTCGGCGGCGTTCGTCCCGACCTACGTGGCCACCTTGCGGCGCGAGTCGCGCGCGGCGGCCCAGGCGCTCGCCAACCGCGTGATGTCGACGCTGACGATCTATCTGGGCGCGGTGTCGCTGCTGGCGATGTTCTTCCCCGGGCCGGTGGTGCACCTGGTGGCGGGCGGCTTCTCGCCCGACAAGTCGGCGCTCTGCGCGTCGCTGGTCCGGATCATGATGCCGTTCTTGCCAACGGTGTCGCTGGCGGTGGTCGCTATGGGCGCGCTCAACGCCGAGGAGAAATACACCGCGCCGGCGCTGGCCTCGTCGATGTTCAACCTGGTGGCCATTGGGGGCGGAACGGTCGTCTATTTCATCGGACCGTCGTCGCGGATCGCGGTCACCTGCTGGGCGACGTTCACGCTGGCGGGCGGCCTCGCGCAGCTCGCGATCCAGGTGCCGCCGCTGTGGCGCTCCGGGTTTCGGCCGCGCCTGCTGCCCGACTTGAAGCTCCGCGATCGAGGTACCCGCCGGATCGCGATGTTGATGGCGCCGGCGGCGCTGGGGGTGGCCGCCATGCAGGTCAACGTGGTGGTCAACTCGTCGTTCGCCAGCCTGATCTCGGACGGGGCGCTGTCCTGGCTGTCGTACGCCTTCCGGCTCATGCAGCTGCCGATCGGTGTGTTCGGCGTGGCGGTCGGCACGACGGCGCTCACCCACCTCTCACGCGACGCCGCGCGCGAGGATTGGGACGCGCTGCGGGCCACGTTGCGCCGCGGCCTGCGAATAGTCCTGTTTCTGACGGTCCCCTCGACGGTCGGCCTGGCGCTGCTCGGGGTGCCGATCGTCCGCCTCATCTTTCAGCACGGCCGCTTCTCGTCGCACGCCACCCTCGAGACGGCGCGCGCGCTGTCGGGGTACGCGGTGGGGCTGGTCGCCTACGCCGCCATCAAGGTGGTGGTGCCGGCGTTCTACGCGCTCGGCCGGACGCGGGTGCCGGTCGCGGCCAGCGTGACCGCGGTGGTCATGAACCTGGTCTGGAACATCACCACCTTCCGCCGCTTCGGCCACGTCGGGCTGGCCGTCGGCACTTCGATCGCCGCGCTGGTGAACTTCTTGGTGCTGGTGCTGACCTTCGAGCGACAGATTCACGGCCTCATCACGCGCGATCTGGTGCTGCCGCTCCTCCGGATCCTGGCCGCCGCCGCGGTGATGGGCGCCGCGGTCTGGCTGGTCTCCAGCCGGCTCGAGGCCCTCCCGGGCGCCGGCATCGCGATGTTCGCGCTCAAGGCCTTCATCCCCATTGGTCTCGGCGCCGCGATCTACCTCGGCGCCGCCCGCCTCTTCGGCGTCGACGAAGCGCGGGGGTTCACCCGACTGTTTCGACGTCGCTAGCGCCTACGACGCGGGTTGACGTTCGCCGCACCCGCTCACCGGCTACCGTTCATGCGGCATGCGGTCGCGCGGCCCGCGGAAGTACTGCATCGGCGAGTAGAAGCGGAAGTTCGAGACCCGGCTGGTGTAGACGCAAGCGTAGGCTTCGACCTGCTCGCCGAACTTGCTGACCTCGTACCCCTCCCGGAAGATCGGTCCCCAGTACGGGTTGAAAGCGTCATCGATGGTCGACTCGAGCGTGCGGTGCTGCGCGCCGGCCGCCCGCAGATCCCGGCGCAGCTTTTCGATCGCGTCTTTGATCGTCCGCTTGGCGGCGCTCACCGGCTCGTCGGTCGACGGGTCGTCTTCGATCTTCTGCAAAGTCCGCAGCGCCACCTGCCGCTCGTTCAGCTCGCCGTCCAGGTGGATGAGCTCGGCGTCCAGGCGATCGAGGCGCGACAGCTCGGGCCGGATGCGATCGTGCGTCGTCACCTCGTGCTCCAGCTCCTGCAGCACCATGGCGGTGCGCCAGTTGGACGATTTGCGCGAGCGCAGCATGTCTCCGTAGATGTGATCGCCGACGAAGAGCACCCGGTCGCCGTTGGCGCGCGCCCGCTCCTGGAAGTCCTTGATGTTGCCGCCCATGTAGATCCGGCCGCGCTGGAAGGGGCCGGTCGAGGACTTGGCCAGCGGCTCGCCCGCGGTGTCGAGATCGACGAATGGACGGTCCTCGGTGAAGAACTCCGGCTTGCCCGCGCTCACCACGATCACGTCGAAGTAGTGCCGCCAGCTCGGGTAGGGCGACGGCTCTCCGCCGCGGGTGGGCGTCCGATCCAACAAATAGCTCATGACCTTCGAGGTGTAGTCCCAGGCCGAGTTGGTGAGCAGGAAGAGGCGTTTGCCCGACGAGCGGAACTTGTGCAGCGTCTCGGCCAGGCCGTCGTCGCGCTCGATGTAACCGCCCAGCTCGGCGCCCACGATGGTCTTGATCGATCCGTCGCGGTGGGCGAGATCGATGCACTCGCGGATGTGCTCCCAAATCGCGTCGTAGCTCGGCTTGCCGGGGGCTCCGTGCCGATCGAAGTAGTCGACCAGGCAGGCGTACAGGACCGCCTCGGGGAGCGCGAAGAGCGAATCGATCCAGGCGTAGCGCCGTGCGGACAGCCGCGTCCGTTCGCGCTGATAGAGATCGGCCGCCTGGTCGCGGTCGATGTTCGCCAGGCCGTGGCGCGCGCGGCCTGGAAAACCATAGCGATCCGGTTTGAAGATGTTGCCGTTGGCGCGGTCGACCACCAGGCCGCGCACCGCCAGCATCGGGTCGTAGGCCAGGCCGGCAATGGCCTCCGGATAGCCCTTGGCAGTGACCAGCTTGTCGAGCGTGGCACGCATCGACAGCTCCTCGATCCGCGGCTGATTGTAGAGCGCCAGCGTGTAGTCCATGTCGAATCCGACCATCTCGATCTTGTCGAGGCGCAGGTTGCGGTTGACGTAGATCCGGCTGGCCCGCGGGATGTCGAGGGGGCGCATCGCCGAGGCGACGAGATCGAGGCTGGTGGGGGGCCGTGCGATCACCTGGCTGGCGGTGGTCACGTGTTCATTTTATCACGCGTTTTGGTCCGCGTCGGCCCCGCGCCTTGTAGAATCTGACAATCACCGTGCAACAATCATCGCGCATCGCGCAACAATCATCGCGCATCGCGCAACCTGGCGCCGCAGCGTGAAGGCCGCCCTCGCGCAGATCAACCCGACCGTCGGCGACTTCGAGGGGAACCGCCGTCTCGTGCTGGCGGCGGCGGCCGAGGCCGAGGCGCGGGGCGCGGCGTTGGCGATTTTTCCCGAGCTCGCGCTGTGCGGCTACCCGCCCAAGGATCTGCTGGAGCGCCCGGCCTTCGTCGAGGCGGCGGGTGAATCGTTGCGAAGGCTGGTGGCCGAGCTGGCCGAGTGCACGACGGGGGTGCTGGTCGGCTTCCCCGAGCGGGTGGTGTCCGAGGCGGGCCACGGCCTCGCCAACAGCGCCGCGCTGATCGACGGTGGCCGGATCGTCCACGTCGCGCGCAAGTCGCTGCTGCCGACCTACGACGTCTTCGACGAGTGGCGCTACTTCGATCCGGCCACCGAGGTGGCGGTCGCCGAGTTTCGCGGCCGGCGCCTGGGGATCGCCATCTGCGAGGACATCTGGAACGACGCCGACTTCTGGCCCCACCGCCGCTACCGCAGCGATCCCATCGAGGCCTTGGCCAAAGCCGGCGCCGAGATCCTGATCAACGTCTCGGCCTCGCCGTATACCATCGAGAAGCGCCACCTGCGGCCGCGCATGCTGGCGGCCACCGCGCGGCGCTGGGAGCGGCCGCTGCTGTTCGTCAACCAGGTCGGCGGCCAGGACGATCTGGTGTTCGACGGCGCCAGCCTCGGGATCGACGCCGCTGGGGAGATCGTGGCGCGCGGCGCCGAGCACGTGGCCGATCTGGTGGTGGTCGATCTCGACGCGCGTGGCGGCGATCGACGTGCCTTCGAGCCTTCCGACGAGCGGTCGGCGCTGGCGGCGCTGGCGCTGGGGACGCGGGACTACGCGCGCCGCTGTGGTTTTTCGCGGGCGCTCCTGGGTCTCTCGGGCGGGATCGATTCGGCGTTGGTGGCGGCCATCGCGGCCCGCGCGCTCGGCCCCGAGAACGTCCTGGGCGTGGCCATGCCCTCGCGCTACTCGTCGGCGGGATCGCTGCGCGATGCCGAGGCGCTGGCCAAGAATCTTGGGCTCGACTTCACCGTCATCTCGATCGAGCCGATGTTCGCCGCCTACCTCGAGACCCTGGCCCCGGCGCTCGAAGCGTTCGCCCCCGCCGGCGATCCGGCGGCTGCCGCGCCCGCCGCGGCCGGTGCGGCCGCCGATCTGACCGCGCAGAACCTGCAGGCGCGGGTGCGCGGCGCGATCTTGATGGCGCTGTCGAACCGCCAGGATCGTCTGCTGCTCAGCACCGGCAACAAGAGCGAGATCGCGACCGGCTACTGCACCCTGTATGGCGACATGGCGGGGGGACTGGCGGTCATCGGCGACGTGCCGAAGACGATGGTCTATCGCCTGGCCCAGGCCTTCAATTCCGAGGCGGCCGGAGCGCCGCCCATTCCGGAGGCCACCCTCACCAAGGCCCCGTCGGCCGAGCTGCGCCCGGATCAGACCGACCAGGACGTCTTGCCGCCGTACGAAGTGCTGGACGCGATCTTGGAGGCGCACCTGACGGGCGCCCTCGATCTGCCGGCGCTGGTGGCCGAAGGCTTCGACGCGGCCGTCGCGTGCGACGTGGTCCGCCGGGTTCAGCAGAGCGAGTACAAACGCCGCCAGATGGCGCCGGGCCTCAAGATCACGGGCAAGTCGTTCGGGCCGGGCCGACGGTTTCCGATCGCCCGCTTCTAACCCATGCCCACCCTCTTGCCCTTTCGGGATTGGAGCCTGTATGGTCCGCGCGTTTCCGAACCGAAGGAGTCATGAAAATGCGCGCTGCCATTGCGGTTTTGCCAGGCGACGGGATCGGCCCCGAAGTGATCGTAGAGGCCAAGCGTGTGCTGGCGGTGGTGGCCGAGAAGTGGGGACACACCTTCACGCTGCGCGAGGGGCTGATCGGTGGCGCCGCCATCGACGCGACAGGCTCGGCGTTGCCGCCCGAGACGCTGGAGGTGGCGCGGGCCGCCGACGCGGTGCTCTTGGGCGCGGTTGGCGGGCCGAAGTGGGACGATCCGCGGGGCAAGGTTCGCCCGGAGCAGGGGCTGCTCGCGATTCGCAAGGCGCTGGGGCTGTATGCCAACCTGCGCCCGGTGGCGGTGAACCCCAAGCTGTTGCACGCTTCGCCACTGCGCCCGGAGCTGTTGACCGGCGTCGACATGCTGGTCGTGCGCGAGCTGACGGGGGGCATCTACTTCGGCGACAAGTTGCGCGACGGCGATAAAGCCTCGGACACCTGCGTCTACACCGTCCCGGAGGTCGAGCGGATCGTGCGCACGGCGGCGCGCATCGCCCGCGGGCGGCGCAAGAAGCTGACCTCCGTCGACAAGGCCAACGTCCTCGAGACGTCGCGGTTGTGGCGCGAGGTTACGGTGCGCGTCATGGGCGAAGAGTTCCCTGACGTCGCGCTCTCCCACATGCTGGTCGACGCTTGCGCGATGCACCTCATCCGCCGTCCGGCCGACTTCGACGTCATCGTGACCGAGAACATGTTCGGCGACATCCTGACCGACGAGGCTTCGATGCTGGCGGGTTCGATGGGTATGCTGCCGTCGGCCTCGCTGGGCGAAGGCAAGCGCGGGCTCTACGAGCCGATCCACGGGTCGGCGCCCGATATCGCCGGCAAGGGCGTCGCCAACCCCTACGCCACCATTCTCAGCGTCGCGATGCTGCTGCGTCACTCGCTCGGGCTCGAGACCGAGGCGCGGGCCATCGAGACCGCGGTGGCCCGCGCCATTGATGGCGGCGTGCTGACCGGCGATCTGGCGCTTCCGGGCACCGCGCCGGCTTCCACGACCATCGCGGGCGACGCCGTGATCGAGGCGCTCCGCCAAGCGGCCTGACCGACTCATCATTAGGAAGGACCCGCAAAGGGGCTTTGCCCGAGAATAGGCGCCTGGGGCTCTATTCTCGGGCAGCGACTGGAATTACCGGGCAGTGAGAAAGGATCGAACGGGCAAATGTTGCCGACTTGACGCCCGGGAATGCCCCTATCTTTTTATTTTAGCGATCATCGCCGCGTCAAGGGGAGCCCGTTCATCAGCGTGATCCCACAGGTCCCTATGGATCTGTTTGATGTCTGGTGAATGGACTACTTTGACCTGAACACCTTCGTCTTTGGCTATCGAGATAGGCGGGAGAAAATCCGAATCTCCCGTGACGATCACGGCTCGTTGAATCAGTGCCTTCGTGGCCAGCCGCACCAGGTCCACGGCCAGAAAGACGTCCACACGCTTCTGCGTGTATTGCCAAGTGTTGCGTGTCTTGTCCCAATTGCGTTGGCAGCGACCCTCGCGAACGTCGAAGCGCGGAAGCTTCCGCAGTGCGGAGAAAAAGGACTGACGCCCGGCGAATCGCTTCGATTCCTCTGGTGTCGGGGGATCACTCTGATAGGGAGGTGCGTCATAGTAATACGTGCGGACATGCTCATGTGCTTCGCACAGTTCTATGCTGAGCTTGTCGTAGGCGATCTGAATCCCGCCATGATGATTCCGCAGTACGTTGTCGAGATATGCTCCGTCGATGAAGATCGCAACCCTCATTGAAAGTTCTCCTCGGACCAACTCGGAGCAAAACAAAAAAAACCCCGCCCTGGCTGAAGTCAGAGCGGGGTAGAAATTGACTCCTGACATCCACGATGGAACGCCAGGGCTGATGACAAGAAAGAGTTAGCCATAGCTACCGCCTCAGTGCTAGTCGAAATCTTTTGTTTCTTTTATACGCGCAGTGCAGCATAATATAAGTAAATAATTACAATAACTTACCTGTCATTGTCCGCCACGCTTGCCGGCATTGCTGTGGTCACCCCATCACGTTCTCTGCCGCAGTGCGGGCACGTCCCCGGCAAAGGGAACCTGCCGGCCTTGAGATCGTCGACCTGGACCGCCGCGAGTTTCGCCACGTTTCGCGCGACATAGTACCGCACGCGTCCACCGTCGCGGAGTCGTCGCACCGTCGCCCGCTTGAGCCGGACCGCTCTGGCGACCGCCACCCACGTCCCCAGGCGCGCCCGTAGGTAGCGGATCGCCCGCCTCACGTTGGCCTGTTCCTGCACCGTGAGAGGCGGCGGGGAGCGCATCACGCCACCGCCGCGCCGAAGGTCGGCTCGATCCCAAGTTCGTGCATCGCGTGAACGAGTACGCTCAGATTGTGACAGAGGATTTTGCACAGGATCTCGTTCACCTGCGCCGTGAAGCGCTTGGATCGGACGGCGCCACCGAACTTCCGCTTGATCGCCGAGAAGGTGGACTCGACGTTCGAGCGCTTGTGGTAGTGCGCCAGGAACTCGTC
>DASRLC010000116.1:0-13024 GCA_035648655.1 Polyangia bacterium | reverse complement strand
GAGAACGCCAAGCGCGCCCTGGAGATCGCCGCCGCCGGCGGCCACAACCTGCTCTATATCGGACCGCCGGGCTCGGGAAAGTCCATGCTCGCCCAGCGCCTGCCCGGGCTGCTGCCGCCGCTGACCGCTGAAGAGCTGCTCGAAACCTCGATGATCCATTCCATCGCCGGCCTGATCGCCAAGGGCGTGCTGACCCGCGATCGGCCCTTCAGGGCCCCCCACCACTCGGCCAGCATGGCCGCGCTCACCGGCGGCGGGATCCGGGTCAGGCCGGGCGAGGTGTCCCTGGCTCACAACGGCGTCCTGTTCCTCGACGAACTGCCGGAATTCGGCGCCCAGGCGCTGGATTCTCTGCGCCAGCCCCTGGAGACCGCCGAGGTGACGGTGGCGCGGGCCAACGCCCATGTGCGCTATCCGGCCAAGGTGCAGCTGGTGGCGGCCATGAACCCCTGAGGTTGCGTTGCCTTTTGGCTATCACTTCCTGAAGGCAGATGAAGGAGAGTGATCTCGACGTCCTCTTTTCCGATGACGATGCGATCTGTGATCGCTTCGACGATCTGCCGCTTCTCCTGAAGCGGCAGATCGGACCAACGGTCCGTCAGGTTCCTCGCCTCGCCGAGGGCTTCTCGACGGGAGAAGGTGCCTATCCGAAGGATGTCGAGTTCGGCTTGGAGCCTCGGCAGTTCGTTCTCGATCTGGGTGCGGCGTTCCGAGAGCGGCCGATGCCGTCGGCCGAAGTCTTCCTTCGAAAGCTCCTTCGCCAGGTAGAGCTGGAAGACGCTTTCGTCTTCAGACTCGATCCGGCGCAGCTCGGCTTCCGCGTTCGCGATCAGATTTTCCTTTTCACGCATCGCCTCGACCGCCGCGGCGTCGTGCGCATCGATCTCGTCGGGTGAGATCAGGAAGTGGTGGAGCTGTTCGCGGTAGACGGCTTCGAGGTCGCCGATGGGCATTTTGTTCCGGCACTTCTCGCAGACGTACTTTGGTGAGTTCGCCCGGACATACATCTTCGGGCCGCACTCGCAGAAAGCGAAGCCGGCGAAGAGGTGGACGGCGCGCTTGGCGGCGGGCTTCATGCCCTCGCGCTGCGCGACTACGATGCGTTCACAGGTGTCCCAGAGGTCGCCCGACACGATAGCTTCGACCGGCGAATGCACCCATTCGCTTTCCGGCTTCAGGTCCCAGCTCTTCGTCCGGTCATTGCTCCGGGTGTAGTTGGCGAGGTGCACGCCCTTGGCCGTCGAGTCGAGCAGGAGACGGGTGATCGTCGTATCGGAGAACCTCGAGCCGCTCCGGGTGCGATAGCCGCGCTCGTTCAGGATCCTCGCCACGGTCTTCTTCCGGCGGTGTTCGGCGAAGAGCTCATGGAGGAGCGCGCGGACGGGGGCTTCCTTCGGGTCCGGCTCAAGCCTCTTGTCGCGCCAGCGATAGCCAAAGGGTGCGGCTCCGCCCGTCGGCTTACCGAGCTTCGCTCGGATCGGCACCGACGCCTGGACCCGTTCGGCGATTTCCTCCCGCTCCCACTGAGCCATCGCGGCGATCATCGTGAAAAACAGGCGTCCGGCCGGGGAGCTGGTATCGATCGCTTCTTGGAGCGACACGAGGTCCGCGCCGCACGCGCGGAACATCTCCGAGAAGTCCAGAAGTTCGCGGGTGTTCCGCGCGAGACGCGCCAGCTTCGAGAACACCAAGCCAGTGATGTGGCCGGCGCGGACATCGGCGAGCATCCGCTTCGCCTCCGGGTGGCCCATGACCGCCTTGCCGCTCACGGCTTCGAGCCGGTACACCTCCGCTACGTGCCAGCCCTTCATCTCCGCGTATATGCGGGCGCGTTTTTCGTGGTGCTCGGAGCTTTCGCCGCGAGCTTGATCCTCCGTTGACACCCGGACCCAAATTCCAACTAACTTCGAAACGGGGAGTTCCGGGTGCATGAAGCGCGCACATGTTTGCGAATGGGAGCACCCTACTCCCTAGGCGCTGGGGGCACAATGCTCGAAGCAAGAAGCCCTACGGTTAAAGCGCGGAGGCGACGCGCCTCCGCGCCATAAAAAGCTTCTCTAAGCGATTGAAAATCTGCCAAAAAAACATCCCTAGCAGTAGGCCGCCTGGAATAATTATCACCCCATGCAGTTGAAATGTTATCGCCGACGCCAGTAACCACGCAGCCCAAGGCGCCACCAATCCGTTCTCAACCACGTCACTCCCATGGCTAAAGATATAACCTCCGATGACTATCCCACCCAAGGGAGGGGCTGACGCACCCATAAAGGCCAAAAAGCCGAACATAATGGGAATCGTCGCCGGATTGAACATCGCTATCACCGCGCCCAACAGCGCGAGGGCCAGCACCACCCCTCTACGTGGCAGCGAAAACGCGCGCGCGACGCTCAGGGACGACGAGTACATATTATTGTCGTTTGTGCTCCAGACGCTCGCGAACGTCAAAATCAACGCCAGCGGGGTGAACCCCAACCCAACAAGAATCAACGACGGATCTGACTGTCTCGTGTATGCAGCCGCGAACGCGCCTATGCCGAGCGCTGCCGTGTTTCCCAAAAACACGCCCAATGCGCCCGCCACCCCCGCAATCAGCGGGGAACGAATAAATCGTGTCAAGTCTGGCACCACCAAAAGGACACTAAATATCCAGGTGCTCATGACAATGGCCGCGCCGTCATAAGAATTGATTATCTGTGGCCCGAACCCAAACAAAAGCGTCGATGAAGTATGCACATTGCTCAGAGCAAACAGACTCACCGCTACGACAGTCGGGATCAAAATGTAGCTGATTCGTCCGATGAACCTCACACCGAAATAGGCGCTAACGCTAAAGAAAATCGCCGCCGCCGCCATGATCAGCCTGCGCACCAGGTCGCCCAACCCAAAGGTATTGGCGACAAAATTCCCGAATATGGAAGACTCAATGGCGTACCAGCCAATCAACGAAAGCGGAATATATAAAATCGCGAGACGCCAGGAATTTTTTGTAAACACGCGAGCTGCTAGGGACCCAAACGACAAACCGGACCAGGATCCCACATATCCAGAAACAAATCCGCACACAGCCAAAAATGCGTTGCCCCAAAGAATAGCCTGGACCAGGCTGCCAAATCGCATCTCGCCGGCGAGACCACCACCGAACGACATGCTGGCCACCACCAAAATGAATCCCGTCCACGCCAACAAGATGTTCACTCCAAAGACCCTGGATTTCTCTGGGACGGAACCCGTAGTAAAATCATCAGGACTCATACCTGACTCCTATGCGAGGATGCGGCGTGTTCAACCACCATACGAGTATATCACTTAGGCGGCTCCGCCGTCCATCCGCGACGCCGATCCAATCTGGCTCAATGGAACCACCCCATCGGTGGGCTCCCAGGCCTGCCACTGACGCGCTTTTGCGCTGCGGGCGAGTGTTCCCTGAGCGAGCGCGGCATGTAGGTCGCGATAGCTTTCCACGGTTGCGATGGCTTCTTCCGAGCCCTTAAGCACCGCTTCGTTCAACCGCAACGGGAGCACGCGTTCGAGCGCGCTCCTGTACGAGCGATCCGAAACCTCATTCAAGGCGTAGTTGAGTTCGCCGGCTATTGCAGCCAGGTCGCTCATGAATTGGCCATGCGCATCCGCGAAATTTGCCGTGGCAAAAAGTCTACCATGAATCGGAACTTGCAATTCGCCTAGACGAACTATGTCTCGGCAGGAGGCAAACACGAAATTCGTCTGCAGCCGCCCACCAAAATATAAACTGACGTCGCCGTTGAGAAAATCGGCCAGCCCTTTATCAGAGTCCTCGCCGGATACGAAAGTGGACGCAATGCCGTGACGCTCCGCAATTGCTTTGATCGCGGGTTCGAGAAATGTGCCGCCCGGCACACTTATCCGCCCAGCTTCAATCAGCCGGGCGAATAAGGCATCGTGAGCCGTGCTAAGATCGCCCGCCAACAAATTCGCCTGGTTGGCCCACGCGCGATTCACGGACAAGCTATCGAGGCCATTCTCCAGCAGAAATCGCCTCCTTGTCAGCACCGTAAATGCGTCGATGCTATAAAGCGGCTCACCCGCTAGCCTAACAATGCCTCCGCCGCGCGTCGAACTCTCATGTTTAAAGATGTCGTCGTTGTTTAATCCAAGGTCGACGTGGCCCTCCTGTAGCGAAAACAGTAGGCGATGCCACGGAATATGGGGGGCCCTATAAACGCGAAAGTGAGAAGCGTGAGAAAAGCTAGCGCGTATCAAAAGAGAAAGAACCTCTAGATAAGCCTCCTCGGCGTAATAGACTGTCGGTATGCGGAGTTCGCGCGGCACATCACTCGGGGTGGACTTGACTTTGACCCTACCGTTCAACCTTTGAAAAAGAACTTTCTCGTCCGCCGCGTTGCCCCCTTGCTGAGCGTCAATTTTCGCCAAATAAAATTCCCGCTGAGCCCTGCGCAAAAGCTCAGCGGGCCTGAAATTAGGGTGTTGAATCGGTGAACTGAGTATGGAGGAGCGGAGGGTATGCAAAAATCGCTGACCAATCTCCTCGGTAGCCATCTCCGCGGAGCGGACACAAACGTATCGCCAGGCGCTGTCGACGTCGCCCGAGGCTCTCACAATGCGGTCGTACACCTGGTGCCACTCGCGATTGACCTCGTCATCGTCCGCATCCAAGCGAATATTATCTAGGTCTCGAAGGAGCTGCCACGCAGGCAATTTCACCGGGCCGTCTAGTACCGCCCGGATTCGCGGAAGCATACGCAAATCCAACTCGCGCAAAAGGGTCCGGACGGCGTTCCCGACTGGCCCCTCATGTTTGTCGAGCACTCCCGATAGGATGGCCGCCGCATCTCCAACGCTGGTGGCGATCAAGCGCTCTATCCCCTGGCCGAGCGTCCCGAACGCCCGGGGGTCGTGAGTGGCGGCTGGCAGCCACTTCTCGTGAAATTCGAAAAGCGCGAGCGGATCGGCGTTCGCCCGGCGTTCGATCAAAGCGGGCAAAATCCAACTGGGGTAAGCGCTTCGCTGAGCAGTGGCCTCTAACGCGGCGGTCGCTTCGAGAGAAGATGTTGAGGCCAGCGCTGTCGCGGCAAGCTTCCCGTGGGGTTGCACGCCACGGTTTAGCCATTGCACCAGATAGGGCACTATGGGTTCGGCGGCCTCGAGAGCCAAATCTGGCATGATGCCTATGCAAAATCCCAGCACCTGCCGCAGCTGGTCGAGATCGTCACCAGATAGCGTTGCACGGTTGTGAGCGCCGATCGCCGACAGAAATTGCTCGAGGCCTCGTACGATGGCCATTCTGACCGTATGCGGCGCTACAACCCAGTAGGTGGCGATACGATCAAATGGGCTCTCATCAATTCGCGCGTCGATCGCGCCTAGCGCCCATGGCTCTTCGGAGGCCAGTGCAGAGATGAATTGCGCAATCTCCACCGGCTGAAGGGCCAGTAGGTGACTCAAAGTTCCGGGTCCGAGGTCCTCAGGCATCGGCTAGGCGTCCGCCAAATCCGGGTAAAATCGGCAACTGACGTCCACAGGAAAGCGTGCCGGGCTATGTAGTGCCTCGGGCCGCTTAGGCGGAAATAGCCTCTCGTCGCTTGACGAAGTTGCTCGAGGATTTTCTTCCCAAGGCACCGTCAAGCCGTACCAATCTCGCTCGGCGGGCGGCGGCGGTGATCGCACACGAAAGCGAAGTCCGCTGGCTGCGTCAGCTGTCGTGGGCTTATGGATGGTACCTACCGTCTCGCTCTCATATGCAAACGCCACCATCGGCAAGTTGTGAATTGCGGCGTCGTTTATATCTAACCCCAACGCCTCTCGCAGCTGCAGCGGTGAATCCGTACTCAAGAAACTGAAAGGCGGGTTTATCCCATCACTCTCCAGGTCCCAAGTAACCCAGGCACCGTATTCGCTCATCATGTAAGAGGAAAGCTCAATTTTTTCCGAAGGCTTTAGGTCGCCGTTCTTCAATTTGCCTAGCAAGCGACGAAGCTTGTACCGGGTGACTCCGTTGGCGGTAGAAACTGCGTTTAGAAAGCGCGCCCTATCGACCGCCCGGCCCAACATGCGAGGAGCGGGTCGCAGCCCGATCTCCTCCCCGTGGAGCGAGTGGGAACGGCAAATTTTGAGGTATCCCGTTCGCAGCGTTGATAAATCGCCTTTAGTGGGGTGAGAAAGAAGAAGGTGTACGAATGCCTCTGCCGCACACGGACATAGGAAACGATCAGAGATCAGGTTCTGTACGGTATAATGACCAAATGCGCCTCCGTAATCTTCGAGGAAGGCTAACGTAGCGAGAATCCTACCTTTCTCCGCGTCCGACTTTGGCGCGATGGCTCTATCCCAGGCGGAAGTTATCGGTGCCTCCCAATGGGAATGGCAGCAACCGAGGGGGCATGACAAAACCCGAGGGTGCGTCGGGTCCTCTGCGTTGCACTTCTGTGTCTGTCAGAGGGTGCTGATGAGGAAGTCGCGGTCTCGCTCGGCATTGTCCTGGCGGTGGCTGGATCGAATCGGAAGGTCTTTGGGGTGCCCTGAGGTTCGATCATTGTCGGCATCATGTTTCCGATCGCGCGCCTTGTAAAGGACGGTGCAAGCGCACCGCCGCTCTTGCGGTCGCCCAGAGGCGATCCTTGACAAGCCGCTCTCGCGGAAACGAGGAGCCTACATGCGATCAATGACGCAATCTGATGGGGTTGCCCTCGGTCAGTTCAAACCTCCAAGGCTACGCAGGAGGCGGGACGCTCCGATCTGGTAGTGCGTGAGGGCTAGCGCGCCCGCTGCGAAGATCGCCATGTGGCGATGCTCGTCGTCCCACGGCCGGCGCTTCCCGGGAAGCAGATGCCGGAACGCATCGACGTGGCGGGCAACCGCTTCGGCGATCTCCTGGCGCGTCCCCGCTCCCACGCTTGCGAAACACGTGCGGACATCGCCCCGCGAATAGATGGCGACCTCGACGCCGCGATCAGACGCTAGGGCGATCATCGCACGGCAGAGCTTGGCGATGCGATTGGCCCTGGCCGAGGTGGGCGGTTCAAACACTTCGAGGACGAGGGTGTCAGGGAGGAAGCGTCCGAGCATCTTCTCGACCCTGCGAAGGCAAGCGGCGTTCCTTTCGCCGTGCGGGCGCACCAGGCCCCAGTCGTAGGGGGAGAAGGGGCCTTCGAAGGCGACCCAGCCGAAGCCGGCTTTGATTGGATGAATCGCGAGCGTAAGACCCTGGGGTGGAGGGGCGCTGATCATAGACCGCCTGGGGCACCATTCGAACGCGCGTTCATGTCATTCAGGAGCTGTTGCTTCCGGACAGAGTCTCGATCCGTCTTTCCCTCGAGTTCGCGGTCCATCTCGGCCGCCACGGCCATGACCGTCTCTTCCACCTTGGAGTACCGGGCGGGAAAGAGTGCGCGAGGGGATCGGCCGAAGATCACCTGGAGGCCGAGCGCTTCATTGAGGATGGGGGCGCATTCGCCGCTTTCAAGGCGCGAGGCGGCGCTCTGCGTAATTCCGAGAAGCCGACCCAGATCTTCCTGGGAGAGTGACCACTGTTTTCGATTCCGGCGCACGTAAGTATGAAAGTGCATAGAGGTTTTGTTATTTCGCGACCTTGCGTCGCCTACCTCCATCATTTCGCGTTTCGACGCGTCGCTCACGGGGACACTTTATGCGCGCCACGCATAACGCGCGCTTCGCGCGCGAAATCCAGCCGACGTGGCTCATCGATCGGCCGCCGTATCACCCGCGATGACTCCGTGCCGACGAGCGAGCGCCACGATCTTCGCCCGGTCCGCCTGGGGGATCACATAGACCCCCCGCGACTTGGTCGTCGTGAGGCGTAGGCGGTTGCGGATGAACCCTCCGACCCACTTGTTGGTCATCGGCCGGCCGAGGTCAGGGCAAGCCTTCTGGTTGAACCGGTCGGTCGCTTCGGAGACCGCCACGTATGGAGCTTCGGCGGCGGCGAACGCATCGACCAGCACGGCGAGCATCGTGGCTTCGAGAGAGGAGGCGCGCTCGTTCAGAACGCGCGCCTCCTCGCCCACGAGCTCGTCGCGGATGCGATCCCGCAGACCCTGGTCATCGATGATCGACAGCAGCGCCAGCGCCGTCTGATTGAGCCGGGGCTCGACGCCGCCCACAAGGCGCGACGGGTCGGGACCCACCAGGAAGCGGGCATGGAAGCGCCAGGCCAGGAGCTTGTTGCGAAGCGCAAGCGCCTCGGCCTTCAACGCCCCCGGCAGATGGATGGAGATGTCGGGACGAAGAGGCCGGCCGCCGGTCTCCTCGGTGAGGAAGCGGCTTTCAAGTGCGCGATCGGAGAAGCCTTCGCGCATGCCGACGATCTTGGGGCCGAAAACGCGGAAGGCGGTCGGATTCAGTTCTCGGTGGCGGTTGGTCATCGTCCGGAGGATCGGGAGCCCGTTCATGTTCCCGTTGTTGAGGATCTTGGTGAGTTCCGCGGTGGCGTCGGAGTACCGAAAATCCGCTTCGTCGAGGATGAGCGTCGCGCCGAACGCGTCGAGTACATGGAAGATCGGCGAGACCGTCGAGGCCCCCGAGGCGAAGAACCCCTTGTATGAAATGGAGCCGATGGTGAGGAGGGCGCGGGTCTTCCCGGTGCCGTAGTCACCCCGGAAGCGCAGGTATGGCAGCTCGTTGAAGGCGTCATACACCCAGGTCAGAAGGACATAATGGGCGGCGATCTCCTCGAAGACGGGGGTCAGATCGACGTAGCGGTGGATGAAGGTGCGAACCTCGTCCACCAAGTCCCCCTTGTCCCCGAAGTCCCCCACGTCCGAGGGCAGGAGGACGCAACCCGTGGCAATTAGATTGTTGCGCGGCGAGTACGGGACCAGGCGCTCCTTCGTCGGGAGATCGTTGTGCGGGACGATGGAGAACTCCCCCTCCGGCGAGCAGACCGCGAGCGAAGTCGTCAAACTCTCGGCGTCATAGAGCGCCTCGACCATCGCTCCGTCGGGTAGGACTCGCGAGATCGTTGGCGTCGGACCTGCCGCGCCTTCGGTGTTTGTCATTCAGGAAGTGTGGCAGTCGGTTGGATTCTCGCCGAGGGGACCCTTCATGCGCCCGGCGCATGAAGGGTCCCCTCGCCTGAGGCCGGACCAGCCGGCACGCTGAAACGATGGCGGCATCAGAGAATCGACAGCCTGGCGATCTCATTCTTGATCGCATCCTCCCGGATGCGGATGAGGAAACACGAGAGAGGGCGCGGGAGGCGCTCCGCCGGTATGGCCTCGCGCTCCTTCGTCTCGGACAGCGGATCGAGCATGAGGAGCGCGTGGGGGATTCGCGGAATCCCGGCCGGCGCCCCATAATTCCACCGACTCCTCCATGAAATCCTATCTGGCATACACCCGCGTCTCGACGGTCAAGCAGGGAGAGCACGGCTCGTCCCTCCACGAGCAGAAGAGCGCCATCGAAGCGTATGCGCGCCACCACGCCCTCCAGATCGCCGAGTGGTTCGAGGAGACGGAGACGGCGGCAAAGCTCGGGCGACGCCTCTTCAACCGGATGATGGGTGAGCTCGAAAAGGGTCGCGCCGCTGGCGTCATCATCCACAAGATCGACCGGAGCGCCCGCAATCTCAAAGACTGGGCGCAGCTCGGCGAACTGATCGATCGCGGCATCGAAGTTCATTTTGCGCACGAGAGCCTCGACCTCGCGTCGCGCGGCGGTCGCCTGTCCGCCGATATCCAAGCCGTCGTCGCGGCCGACTACATCCGGAACCTCCGGCAGGAAGTCCGGAAAGGCTTCTACGGCCGCCTAAAGCAGGGATTCTATCCGTTGCCTGCGCCCCGCGGCTATCTCGACCAGGGCAAAGCCAAGCCCAAGCTCATCGACCCAGCGGTCGGTCCGCTCGTTCGGGAGGCGTTCGACCTCTACGCCACCGGCTCTTACTCGCTCCCCACCCTCCTTGAGGAAATGTGCCGGCGCGGGCTTCGAGGGAAGACCGGAAAGCCGCTCGCGCTCGATGCCATCTCCCGGATGCTGCACAACCCCTTCTACGTCGGCCAGATCAGAATCGATCGGACGGGGGAAACCTTCCAGGGCATCCACGAACCTCTCGTGCGCCAGGTCGTCTTCGATCGCGTCCAGGCGGTCATGGCCGGCCGCACGTTTGCCAGACCGCAGAAGCATGATCCGGTCTTCCGCCGCATGATCCGATGCGCGGCGTGCGGCTACTCCCTGATCGGCGAAATCCAGAAGGGCCACACCTACTACCGATGCCACAGCCGGGCGTGCCGAGGCACATCGATCAGAGAGGAACACGTCTCAGCGGGCCTAAGCGCCTTCTTCGATCTACTCGTCCTTTCCGAAGAGGAGTTCGGGGACTTGAGGGACTTGGTGGAGGAGGCGGTGGCATCGCGCGCTGTGACCGCCGGGGTCCGGCGCGCCGAGACAAGGCGTCGTGCCGCTCAGTGCGACGGCCGACTCACGCGCCTGACGGATGCGTTCCTGGATGAGAACATCGACAAGGAGACCTTCGAAGGGAGGAAGGCCGAGCTGTTGAAGGAGCGTCGGGCCCTGCTCGACGCGATTGCGGGGCCGGATGAGGAGCCGGAGCAGGTCCGGCTGTTGAAAAACCTCGAACTCGGGAAAATGGCTCAACAAGCCGCCGAATCGCCGTTTCGACCGGAATTCCGTGAACGGGTGAAAAGCACCACCTCGAACCTCGCCCTTCGCGGGAAAGAGCTTGAAATTACGGCGCTATTTCCGTTCGGCGACCTCGCAAAGTGGCGATTTTCCCAACACGGTGCACCGTGTTCTTGCACACCTCGAAACGGGGACGCTTCATGCGTCGTATGCATGACCCGTGCATCACGTCGCCACACGCATCGAGACGGATCGATCGTGCTGCAGCTCGATAGAGGTCTGGTCGTACGCATCAATCTGCCGAGGCGCGCGAGGGGCAGGCCGTCGGCATCCTTGCTCACCTTCTTCGTCAAGCTGGCGAGAGCCGCTGGGGTGTCAGGCGACATCGACGCACTTGCTGCTTGAGGATAGAATCTGACCATGCCCTTCACGCCGACGGTCGAACAAGAAGCCATCATCGGCCATGATTTGAAACGCCCAGCCCGAATCCTGGCGGGACCTGGCACCGGCAAAAGCGCCACAATGATTGCGCTACTCAACGCGCGGGCGGGGGACGTGGACGGCAAGGCGAAGCTTCTGACCTTCACCAGGGCGGCGACCGCCGAGCTGGTTGAGAAAGTGAGCGAGAACCCGGAGCTTGTCTGCGAGCGCCCGAGTACGCTTCATTCGTTTTGCATCTCCGTTCTGTTGGCCAACCCTGGCCTTGGGGAATTCCCCAAACCGTTCCGCATGGCGGATGATTGGGAGCGGGACAACCTCGTCGAATCGTCGCTCGCCCGACGCTTGCACATTCGCAAAGGTCACGTGCGACGATTGTTCGGAGAGCTTGCAGCGAATTGGGAATCCCTGGCTCCGGACGAGGCGGAAGCGATCCCGGCCGAAGAGAGAGCCCGCTTTATGGGCGCATGGCAAGAGAACCGCGACATTCTCGGCTATGCCCTGCCTTCCGAACTTCCCTACGCACTCCTAATGGCGCTGAGGGACCATCCCGAGCTTGCGGGCCTTGATTACAGTGTCCTCGTCGTCGATGAATATCAGGATCTGAATGCCTGCGACCTTGGCGTTCTGCAGGGCTTGGCCGCGCGTGAGATTACGATCATCGGAGCGGGTGACGACGACCAGTCGGTCTACGCGTTTCGCAAGGCGCATCCGGCGGGCATCCGTGAATTCCTCGAGCATTTCACCGGCGCAGCCGACTATGGACTCACCATAACCCAGCGTTGTGGGAAGGCCATCGTTCAATGGGCCAATCATGTCATTCAAGGCGATCCAGATCGTTCCCCAGGGAGAGCATTGGTCCCGGCTGAGACGGCTCCCGATGGAGAGGTTGCGCTCTTCTCCTATCGCAACGAGCGGGCCGAGGCGCGTGGGGTGGCCGAACTGGCGAGCCATTTGATTGCCGAGGAAGGGATCGCTCCCTCCGAGGTCCTCATCCTCCTGCGTGGGGACAGTCACCAGATGTTCAGTGGCCCCATTAAGCTGGAGCTGGACGCGCTCGGCATACCGCATTCCGACCCCAACGAAGTGAAGGCCATTTTGGGCGCGGAAGGAGCCCGGCGCTCGCTGAGTCATCTCCGGTTGATTGACAATCCCGAGGACTCGCTCGCCTGGGCGACTCTCCTCGCGCTTACGCCCGGCATCGGAGACACCTTTTTCGACTACATCTACGAACGAGCTCGCGCCGCACGCACTCCTTTCGGCCGAGCCCTTCTTGCGGCACGCGCGGACGACTTCCCAGGGGCCCATCTCGCAGCCGCTCGACGCGCTATGGCCCTTATCGATCGAGTCTGCGGCTGGGCCTCAACGATTGTGCCCCCAGACAAGGCCGAGGAGGGGTGGACTGCCTGCATAGAAGGGGTGCTCAGCACGACCGACGCGCAACTCCCTCAAAATCTCCGCGGCGTAATGGCGTCGGTCGATGCGCGCATTGAAAAGGACGTGAGTCTCTCGACCTATCTCAATCAACTGGGGCCGATCGCCAGGGACCTCGCCCTGGCCAAGGCCGAAGGAGTGCGGATCATGTCGTTGGCGGGTTCCAAGGGCCTGACCGTCGAAGCTACGATCTTGGTCGGACTTGAACACGGCATCGTGCCCAGAGACGGAGCCGAACTCGCCGAGGAGCGCCGCCTGCTCTACGTAGGCATGACGCGCGCGAAGAAGTTTCTGTATGGCACCTGGGCGCGCCGGCGACGGGGACCGACCGCACGCGCAGGTCGCGTCCATGTTGGACGACCGAACCAGGTTTCCCGTTTCCTGGAAAACGGTCCGGTCCCCACTCAACAGCTGAACTGAGGTGCCGCGCGACAATCAGGATGAGAGTGGCGCGACAATCTGGATGAGAGGGCCGGAGAAATTCGGCTGCCGCCCCCGGGGGCGGCTGGCGATCGTGACCGACCGGATAGGGATGGATCTTCTCTTCGAGGGGGATCCCGCC
>DASRLC010000115.1:0-2467 GCA_035648655.1 Polyangia bacterium | reverse complement strand
GGGCAACTACGACCTGGTCGGCAACAACACGCCGGTGTTCTTCGTCCGCGACGCAACCAAGTTCCAGGACTTCATCCACTCCCAGAAGCGCCTGCCCGACACCGGCATGCGCTCCAACGACATGCAGTGGGACTTTTGGACCCTATCGCCTGAAAGCGCTCACCAGGTGGCGATCTTGATGTCTGATCGCGGGACGCCGCGCACCTTGCGCCATATGAACGGCTACGGTAGCCACACGTACTCGTGGATCAATCAGGCTGGCGAGCGGTTTTGGGTGAAGTACCACTTCAAGACGGTTCAGGGCGCCGAGAACTTCACCGACGGCGAGGCCAAAGCGATGACGGCCGAGGACCCGGACTTCCATCGTCGCGACCTCCGCGCCGCGATCGATCGCGGAGATTGTCCGGAGTGGCGCCTCGAGATGCAGGTCATGCCGTTCTCCGATGCGGCCGACTACCGCTTCAATCCGTTCGATCTGACGAAGGTGTGGCCGCATGGCGACTACCCGCCGATCCAGGTCGGGCGCATGGTCTTTGACCGTAACCCTGCCAACTTCTTCGCGGAGGTCGAGCAGTCAAGCTTCTCTCCGGCCAACCTGGTGCCCGGCATCGGTCTGAGCCCGGACAAGATGTTGATGGGAAGGATCTTTTCCTACCACGACACCCATCTGCATCGGATCGGCCCCAACTACGAGCAGCTCCCGATCAACGCCCCCAGGGTCGACGTGCATTCCTACAACAAGGATGCGGCGATGACCTACCATCACGCTGGCGCGCAACCCGTCTATGCGCCCAATAGCTACGGCGGCCCCGAGGCCGACCCACAGCGCGGCGCGGATCTCGGCTGGCCGGTGGAAGCCGGCGAGCTTGGACGCTACGCGTATGAGAAGCACACCGAGGACGACGATTTCGGTCAGCCCGGCACGATGTATCGCGAAGTCATGACCGACACCGACCGCAACCACCTCGCGGCGAACATCGTCACCCACGCGAGCGATGAGGTCAGCGACGAGGTCCAGCTACGGGTGATCGCCTACTGGGCGAAGGTCGACCCGCAACTCGGTGCGGAGGTAGCCGCCGGCCTTGGGCACGGTAATGGCAGTGCGGACGGCCATGCCTCCGCGCAGGCCGCCGAGGTCGTCGCGGGACGGGCAAACCGCGCCTGAACAACGATCGAGTCCACCGGGGTCGCCACCCGTGCGACCCGGGTGACAGCCGACCGGCAGTCAGCGGCCGACCACGACGCTGTCACGCCGGGACTCGCCATCCGACAACGGCCGCCCACAGCCGCTCGCATTCCCCCAGCGCGATCGCGCTCGCGTGCCCAGCACTGCGAGCGAGATCCTCGGCCGCCGCCCAGAGCGGAGCGAGTCGATCGCGACCACTCGTCGAGGGGGAGCGCGGGGGCTCGATGCTCCCCTTGGACGAACGCGCCAGGCGTCTACGGGTGGTAGGGAATCGTCCGCGACACGCCCGCCTGACAGACGTAGATCGTTCCGGCCATGCCCTCACAACTCTGGTCGCCTCGGCCGCCGTCAGACCGAAGCGTCAACCCCACCGCTAACGCAGACGCGGCGCGCACCATCGCCCTCACGGCCCTACCAGCGACTTCGAAGCCTCCCCCCAAGCAGCCCGGACGTACTCAACGTTCGCCATGCTGACAGGGGGACGAACACCCATTCATTTCACCCGGGTCCGAGAGTCCAACCCGCCACGCTTCTGCTTCTTGCGCAATCCGGCACGGTCGATCTCGCGACCGCTCTTGAGGAGCCCACAACGCGTGGCGACGGTGCTTTCAGGCAGCGTGAGGAAACCGCCGACCGGACGAGCAGCGACGGTCCCGATGGAACGCCCGGCCACTGCTGCTTATGCCTCGCGACGCCGGCGCTTCTCGCTTCCGCAATCGCCCAGAAGCATGCGGCGGCAAGTTCCACGGCGGACGATTCCTTTCATCCTCCCGACGGCGCTCGGCGCGCCAGCGCGTTGGCGACGACGCACTCGTCCCGCCGACGCGCGCCGCGACGACTCCTGTTCGGCGGCCACGCGCCGCGCCGCTGCAACCGCGTCCTCCACCGGGGTCATCCCCGGACGGAGGCGTTTTCAGCTGGGGGATGTTTGCTGTGGGGCCGCCGGTGGTGGTTGATCTGCGAGTCTCATCGGGCATGATGGCCTCTCGGTCGACCCTGGTTAGGTCCCGCGTTTGCTGGCTCGCCGCGCTTGCTGTCGGAGTCGTGGCTTGCGTGTCGCTCGCGAGCCCGGTGGTTGCCGCGGCAGCCACGTTGACGGTCAACACCACCAAGGACGAGCTTGTTCGTCATGACGGGAGGTGCTCGCTGAGGGAGGCCATCGAGGCCGTCAACGCGCCCTGGAAGCGGACCGACTGCGGGAGCGTTAGCCGAAGGTCGAACGCGATCGTGCTCCGTCCGGGGCGATACACGCTGTCGATCCCGCCCGTGGGCGTGGATGAC
>DASRLC010000114.1:0-15187 GCA_035648655.1 Polyangia bacterium | reverse complement strand
AACATGAATGGCTTCTGCACGACCGTCGCTTGAATGGAGCCACTCTCGATGCCGGCCAGCGTCCCGTCGTCCTCGTCGAAGACCGCTGCCAGAACCTTTCCCTTCTTGCCGAGCCCCTCCAGCGCGGCGGCGATCGCCGGCCCGTTGTAATTCCACAGGCCCACCACCAACGAGAGATCGTGGTGTGCGTTGACGATGTCCTCTACGTTGGCGCGCGCCTTGGCCCGGTCGGTGTTGTCCTCGCGCTTGTCGACGATCTCGATGTTGTGACCGCCGATGGCGTCCTCGATCCCTTTGAGGCGCTGGGTGGCGTTGTCGGCGCCGAAGGCGCCCACGAACACGGCGATCTTCCCCCCCTTGGGCAAGAGCTTGACGATTTGGCCGCCCAAGACTTTTCCGGCGGCGTAGTTGTTGGTGCCGATGTAAAGCAGTCGCTTCGACTTGGGCGCGTCGGAGTCGAAGGTGATGAGGTTGGTCTTCTCGGCGATCTTGTCCAGGACGGGGACCTGATCGTTGGGGGCGATGGTGCTGACGGCGATCCCGGCATAGCCCTGGCTGGCCAGATCTTGCAGGATCTGGTTCTGGTCCTCGGCGGTGCCACTGGCCGGGAGCTTGAGGTCGACCTGCACCTTCGCCTCGCGCTCGTACTTATGGATTCCGGCGGCGGCGATTTTCCAGAATTCGCTGGTGTTATTGGTGACGAAGGCCAACTTGAGCGGTTGGGCCTGGGCACCGCCGGCTCCGGCCGGCGAAGCCGATCGATGGCAACCGATGTTCAGCCCAGCCGCCAGCGTGAGAATCAATCCGGTGACGCGCAACAGATGCTTGGTCATGTTGGGCCGGGATAATAGCCTAGCTACCTACGCGCTAGCGATCGTGTTCGACGAGATTTCTCGCGGCTCAGAACGCGACCTCGGCTTGGAGCTTGATGACGTTCTTGTCGGGCGTCATGCCCGAATACGGCCCCCCTTGGAGCACATCATTGCCCGCCACGAGCGGCGCGCCCCATGGCCACTGCCCGGCGAGCACCATCTTGTCGCCGTAGATGTATCGCGAGTACTGAATGTAGATCCGCTCCGTCGAGAGGAAGTGCGAGGAGATGATCACACGCGGCGTGATGCTGGCGAAGACGAATCCGGGGTGGTCCAGGTCGTAGTTCACAAAGTCGCCGCGGAGCATGAATCCGAGCCACGTCAAAGATTGGAGCGTCAGGTCCGCGCCATACTTGAATTGTTTGATACTATTTTGCGCGACATCCGAACCCGCCGGCAAATCGAGGCTGGCGTCGGCCAGTAGCCCGAAGATGCTCAGCGTCAGCTCGGGCACACTTCCCGGCGCATTGCCCAGGCAATTGGAAAGGGTGTTCTCGTAGAGGAAGCCGAGATTGAACATCGATCCGGTACCGGTGGAGTTGTCAGGGTTGTTGGTCCAGGCGAAGTAGTTAGTGACCAGGCCATTGCCGCTCAGCGAGTGCATGACCTCGGTTCCCGCGTTCTTGAGCGCCCAGCCATTTCGGACGCTGATAAAAGACGGGGATATCCACAAATGACCCAGACGGGGCAGCCGCAGGTTCATCTCGGCGCCCACGACCGATAGATGTGCCGCCTGTTCCACCGCATAGGACTTGGGATCTGGCGTGGATTGTTGAGCCAGATTCGGGTCGGCGGTCCACTCGGTGTTGATGTGAACCCCGATGTCGAAGATCTTCGCGTAGCTGACTTTGGCGTGGGCGTAGGCCAGCAGATCGAGGCCCACCGTGGCGCCGTAAAAGGGCGGAGCCCCAGGGTTGAAGCTGCCGTCCCGGCCGGTACCGAACCCCACCACGCCGGTGCCCGTGAGATCGGGACCGACGGGAACCGTCAACTTCAGTTGCGCCCCGAGTTGGCGAAAGCGCCCGAGCGTGTAGGTGTCGTACTTCTCGAAATATCCAAAGCTCGGCCAAAAGGCCCCCGCGGTGAACGCAATGTTTGGTTTGAGCTCGGAGTCCCCGAAGTCCGTGTCGAGGGCGACATAAGCCAGGCCTGGGGCCCAGGCTGCGTCGTAGTTCCGGAAACCAACCGACTGAAACCAATACCCCATCCACCCGACTGCGGCATCGACGTGCTTCTTCTTCGCGTGGATGAAGACCTCCGCCCAGTCCTGCTCCTGCAGCCGCGTATAGGCGAAGCTGTAATAGTTTGCATCGACCGTCCGATTCGGCCCGTAAGACACCTGCGTGCTGGAGGGACCCGTCAGGTTGTCGGGCCCCGGCCGTGAGCTGATGCCCAGCGCCATGGGCGCTCGGAAGTACCCATTGACCTCCGTGTGCCAGGAGCCTGGTCCTGGTTCCGGGGCAGGTTTTGCTTCCGGGTTGGCCGACACCGCGGCCGGCGGCGCGGTCGGCTGCGCAGTGGGCGGCGGGGTCGACGCTTCCTCCTCGGACGGGCGCTCCTTTGCGGGCGCCTCATCCGCGCTGGGCTCTTCAGCGGCGGCCGAAATGGAAACCAGGCACGCCGTCAACACCAAGGACGCTTGGAATCTTCGCAGCATCGGGCCGCTTACTTACCGTATCCGGCGGCCACGATGTTGGCCTGGAGGGCGTTGGCGGTCGCCAGCGTCGCGGCGCCGGTCGCCATCACGCCTTCGAACCATTGTCCGGTACCACTGTCGCTGTTGTCCCCGCCCGTCCCGAGGATGATGGAACCCTGTTTCTTCATGGGGACGTAGCCAGTTGGGCGAATCCCGTCCCACATGGTCGTCAGGGTGCCGGTCTGCGCATTGCCACCATAAAGAGCGAAGCGCCCGTTCGGATACGCCGTGCCCGTGCCCGCGCAGCCGGTCTTCCCGGTGCAAGAGTCGCCGATGACAATGGCCGTGACGAAGTTGTACTTGAGGGGCGTATTGGTCGAAATGTTCTGGTTTTGATTGTTTTGCCAGCCGGCAAAAAGCCCGTTTTCGAGGTCCGCCATGACCCACGGACCGTTGGCGTGGCCGCCGGGGGACCCGGTGCCCCAGGCAACGCCTCCCCCGAAATAGACCGCCTCCATGGTGGCGGCGCCGTCGTCATGGAGGTCCGTTTCGGCGTTGCCGTAGTCGAAGCAGCACCCTTCCGGACCGGCGGGCTCTTGCTTGCCGTTTTGGCTGGTCACCATGTATTCGGTCTCGGCCGCGTCGCCGGTGGCCGTCCCAGTCGCTTTCACGACGCCGCAGCCGGTGCACCCGGCGCGATACCCCATGCCCGTTTTTACGTAGATGCCGTAGACCTCATGGCCGTTGAGCGTCGTTTTGAGGTCGGTGGCGTTGGCTGGATTGTCGGCACTGCCGACGGCACCGCCGCCGGTGGGCGTGGGTTTGAGGTGATTCGCGCTGGGGGACTGGTCGTAAACGATCGAGATCGTGCAGCTCCCGCCGGAGCAGAACGTGTCTTGAGCGGCGGCGTTGGCGTAGCCGCCGGTCACGACCCCAATGTCCATGGTCGTCCCTTTGCAAGAGCTCGGCCCGGCGGCGAAGGTTCCCTTACAGACCTGGTAGAGATTTCCGGTGTAGGTGCCGTAGAGGGCTCGCACCGTGCTATGTGCCGCAACGCAGGTGTTGCCGGCGGCGGCCAAGATGTCACAAGGCCCGCTGCCGGTCGTGCCGCCGGTGCAGACGCCGGCCACGCAGGTCTGACCGGTCGTACAGGCCTTGGCGCAGGTGCCGCAGTTGGCGGCGTCGGTTTGGAGGTTCTTGCAGGTGCCCGAGCAGCTGGTTTGTCCGGAGGCGCAGGCGCAAGCGCTGGCGGTGCAGGTCTGGCCGGTGGCACAGGCCATGCCGCAGGTGCCGCAGTTGGCGGCGTCGGTTTGGAGGTTCTTGCAGGTGCCCGAGCAGCTGGTTTGTCCGGAGGCGCAGGCGCAAGCGCCGGCGGTGCAGGTCTGGCCGGTGGCACAGGCCATGGTGCAGGTGCCGCAATGATCGATGTCGGTCTGCAGATTCACGCAGGCGCCCGAGCAGGCGCTGGTACCGGTGGCGCAGGTCGTCGAGCAGGTTCCGTTCGAGCAAACTTGCCCCGTGGTGCAGGCCTTACCGCAGCTCCCGCAGTTCGCGGAATCTGAGGTCGTATCGATGCATGTCGTGCTCCCGGTGCACAGGACACGCCCGGTGGTGCAGGCGCAGCTGCCGCTCTGGCAGGTCTTGTCGCTCGAGCAGGCGTTCCCACACGTGCCGCAGTTGGAGTTGTCCGTGGCGGGCGTGATGCAGGTGGCGCCACACAAAAGGGTGCCGGTCGCGCAGGTGGGGCCGCCGGTGCCGGCCGAGCCGCCGGAGGTGCCAGCCGTGCCGCCGCCGGAGGTGCCAGCCGTGCCGCTACCTGAGGTCCCCGCCGAGCCTCCGTTACCAGAACCGATCCCCGTGCCGCCGCTCCCCCCGGTACCGCTCGATGTCCCCGAGGAAAACGACCCGCAGGAAAGGGAAATGGCGCCGAGTGACGCCAGGACGAACACAGGAACGAGGGGGCGGATGGTCTTCATTGCGACGTCTCCAGTCAGGTAGATCGCTCGAGGAACCCGGGGCGAGCCGATGGAGGTTTGAGCGAGCGCGGACGCCACTTCCCATCGACGGGCTCGATCTTTTTAGCACAGCTCTCGTGTGAGCGTTAACAAAAATTCGCAATATCCGGAATCACCCTTTGGGTGCCGCGCCGGTCGAGCCGCGCACCACCAGCTCGGGCGCCACCACCACGCGGGTCGGCCCTGCCTCGCCCTCGATTCGGGCCAGCAGGGCGTATAGGCAGCGCCTGCCGAGATCCGCGAAATCCTGACGGACGGTGGTGAGCGGGGGGGTGAAGTACGCCGCCTCGGGGATGTCGTCGAAGCCCACGATGCTCAGATCGCGGGGAACTTCCCGACCCGCCTCATGCACCCGGCGAAGCAGTCCCAGCGCCATCTGATCGTTGGCCACGAATACCGCGGTAACGTCTGGGATCTGAAGCAGGTTTTGCCCGAGCTCGTACCCCGAGCGGGGCGTCCAGTCGCCCCGCAGGAGCGTCGGGATGGGGGCACCGGCCGCCTCGAGCACCGATCTCCAACCCGCGATCCGCTCTTCCGCCTCCTTCCAGTCGTTTGGTCCTGCCAAGTGCCAGACGGTTTTGTGACCGAGGGTCAGGAGGTGCCGGGTGGCGGCGGCAGCACCCGCCGTCTGATCGATCGTCGCGACGGGAATCGACGCGTTCGGTCCGGCTGCCACGGCCACCACGGCGAAGTCCGTCCTCACGTGCCGCAGAGCGTCCACGCCCGCCCGCAGCGGCGCGATGACCACCACGCCGTCCACGCCTTGGTCACGCAGCCGCTGGATGGCGTCCAGCACGGTGTCGCGGTTGAGCGACTGGAGGCTGGAAACGCTGACGCCGTAGCCGGTGTCGTGGGCAGCCCGTTCGATGCCAAGCAACGTGGAGGCGGGACCGTACAGCGTGGTATCGAAGCTGACCACCCCGAGGGTCTTGGAGCGTCCCGTCACCAGGGCCCGCGCCATCGAATTGGGACGGTAGTCGAGCTGGCGGATTGCGGCGAGCACCCGTTCGCGCGTGTCCGCGCGGACTTTGGGGCTGTCGTTGAGGACACGCGAGACCGTCTGGTGCGAGACCCCAGCTACCCGCGCGACGTCCTCCATCACCGCCGGGCGACGCCTCTCCGGATTGGATTGGGGCGCAGTCATCGTTGATGCAGGCCGCCAGGCTTGACACGCCACATGTTAGCGGTCACACTCCTAGCACCGTTTCGGGGCAATGTGGACGAATTATCCATGCAATCCAGGATTTAGTGCAATGACGCATCGGGTTAATAACAAGGCGCCAGAGCTCTGGTTCCTGACAGGCAGCCAGCACCTATACGGTGACGAGACCCTCGAAAAGGTAGCGCGGAACTCGCAGCAAATCGCGGCGTCGCTGGATAGCTCCGGAAAGCTCCCCGCCAAGGTCGTCTGGAAGCCGGTCCTGACCGGTCCCGACGCCATTTTGAATGTCTGCCTGGCCGCCAGCGCGGCGCCCGAGTGCGCGGGTGTCATCACTTGGATGCACACCTTCTCGCCCGCCAAGATGTGGATCGCGGGATTGACCCGCCTCCAAAAGCCGCTGGCACACCTGCACACGCAATTCAACCGCGAGCTGCCGTGGGGCGAGATCGACATGGACTTCATGAACCTGAACCAGTCGGCCCACGGCGACCGGGAGTATGGGTTCATCGTCGCGCGGCTCCGGCTGAATCGGACGATCGTGGTCGGCCACTGGCAGGACCCCGAGGCGGTCGACGAGCTGGCCAGCTGGGGGCGCGCCGCTCTGGGGTTGGCCGAGTCGCGCCAGCTCAAGATCGCGCGGTTCGGGGGCATGAACATGCGCGAGGTTGCGGTCACGGGCGGCGATCGGGTCGAAGCGCAGATCCAGCTCGGCTGGTCGATCAACGGCTACGGGGTTGGCGACCTGGTGGGTCCCATCGCCGAGGTCTCGGATGCCGCGGTCGACCGCTTGATGAAAGAATACGAGGCCAGCTACGTGCTGGCGTCGCCCCTGCAGAGGGGGGCCGAGAGACATGAGAGCTTGCGCTATGCCGCTCGCCAGGAGATCGCCATGCGCGCGTTTCTCGAGGCGGGAGGTTTCGGCGCTTTCACCACCACCTTCGAGGACATGCACGGGTGGAAGCAGATCCCTGGGCTCGCTTGCCAGCGGCTCATGGCGGACGGGTACGGCTTCGGCGCCGAGGGCGATTGGAAGACCGCCGCGCTGGTCCGACTCGGCAAGGTCATGACGGCCGGCCGTCCTGGCGGCGTGTCGTTCATGGAGGACTACACGTACCATCTGGTGAAAGGGAAGGAGCGGATCCTCGGCGCGCACATGCTCGAGGTCTGCCCGTCGATCGCCGATGGGGCCGACGGGAAGCCGTCGCTGGAGATCCACCCGCTCGACATCGGCGGGATGGGCGACCCGGCCCGGCTGGTCTTCGACGCGCGGCCCGGACCGGCGGTGAACACGACGCTGGTGGACATGGGCGGGCGGATGCGAATGATCGTGGCCGAGCTCGATGTCGTGAAAGCCGATCACCCCATGCCCAAGCTCCCCACCGCGCGCGCCGTCTGGATTCCGCGCCCCGACTTCAAGCGCGGCGCCCAAGGCTGGATCGAGGCCGGCGGCGCGCACCACGCGGCCTTCTGTCAGGCGGTCACCGCCCACGAGTGGGAGACCTTCGCCGGGATGGTCGGCCTCGAGGCGATTCGCCTCGGCGCCGATCTGGATCTGCGCGCGCTCCGCAACGAGCTCCGCTGGAACGACGCGGCTTTCAGGCTCGCGCGATAACATTGGAAGCCAAGCGGGTGTCGTCGCCGTACCGCGAGCTGAAGGAGAGGGCCTGGGCCGCCAATCAGGAGATCCCGAAGCGCGGCCTGGCCATCTACACCTTCGGAAACGTGTCCGCGCTGGATGCCGCCCGCGGCGTCATCGCCATCAAGCCCAGCGGGGTGGAATACGAAAAGCTCACGATCGATGACCTGGTGGTGGTCGATCTCTCGGGCAAGATCGTGGAGGGCAAGCTGCGGCCCTCGTCCGACACCGCAACCCACCTGGTCCTCTACCGGGCCTGGAAGGGCCAGGGGATAGCCGGCGTGGTCCATACGCACTCCGGCTATGCGACCGGATGGGCACAGGCGCGGCTCCCCATCCCCATCTACGGGACCACCCACGCCGACCACCTGGCCGAGGACGTGCCCTGCACCTCGGTCATGTCCGACCAAGCGGTGGAGCGGGACTACGAGATCGAGACCGGAAACCAGATCCTAGAGTGCTTCGAGACCCGCGATCCGCTGGCCACCCCGATGGTGCTGGTGGCCGGCCACGGTGCATTCACCTGGGGTGAGACGCCGGAGAAGGCCATCTACAGCGCCGCGGTGCTGGAGGAGCTGGCGCGGATGGCGTTCGTCACGCGGACCCTGAATCCGGCAGCGGCGCGGCTCCCGGATCGCCTGATCCGCAAGCACTTCGAGCGCAAGCACGGCAAAAGCGCGTACTACGGACAGTCCAAGTAAGCGCGCCAAAGTGAAGAGCGGGAAGAGCGGATAGACGCGCCAGCTGTGGAATGTCCGGGACCCTAAGAGGAGCCATTGGTGGATCACGAGCAGGGCGACGCACTGGAGCTCATCGGATCGGGCAGCGCCGTGCTCGGCATCGAGCTCGGATCCACCCGCATCAAGGCCGTGCTGATCGCGCCGGACACGACGCCGCTCGCGTCGGGCTCGCACGCCTGGGAGAATCGTCTCGCGGACGGCGTCTGGACGTACGACATGGCGGACGTCTGGCGGGGGCTGGCCACCTGCTACGCGTCGCTCGTCGAGAACGTGCGCGGCCGCTACGCTTGTGAGCTCACGTCCGTCGCGGCCATGGGCGTGAGCGGGATGATGCACGGGTACGTAGCGCTCGACCGGGAGGGGAAGCTCCTGGTCCCCTTCCGCACCTGGCGGAACAACATCACCGGCAAGGCCTGCGCCGAGCTGACCCCACTCCTCGACTTCGCCGTGCCGGAGCGCTGGAGCATCGCCCACCTCTATCAGTCGATCCTGGAGGCGCAGCCACACGTGCCGTGGATCGCCCGCCTCACGACGCTGGCTGGCTACGTCCATTGGAAGCTAACCGGCCAGCACAAGATGGGGTTGGGAGAGGCCTCGGGCATGTTCCCCATCGACCCGCACACAGGCGACTGGGATGCCGCGCGGATGGCCAAGCTCGACGGCCTGATCGCGCCGCGCAAGCTGGGCTGGAAACTGCGGGACATTCTCCCCGATGTCCTGCCGGCTGGTCGTCCCGCCGGACAGCTCACCGCCGAGGGCGCCAAGCTCGTCGACCCGACGGGGAAGCTTCCGCCCGGCATTCCGCTCTGCCCGCCCGAGGGGGACGCGGGCACGGGCATGGTCGCGACCAACGCGATCCGCCCGCGCTCGGGAAACGTGTCGGCGGGGACCTCGGTGTTCGCGATGATCGTCCTCGAAAAGAGCCTGTCGCGGGTCCACAGCGAGATCGACATCGTGGTCACGCCCGACGGCAAGCCGGTGGCCATGGCCCACGCCAACAACGGGTCCTCCGACCTCGACGCCTGGATCGTCCTCTTCGGCCAGGTCGCCAAGGCGCTGGGCGCCGAGCTGCGGCCGGACGAGCTTTACGAAAAGCTCCTGCCGCTGGCGGTCCAGGGGGATCCCGACGCGGGCGGGCTTCTGGCCGTCAACTACGTCTCCGGCGAGCACGTCACCGGCTTCACGGAGGGCCGACCGCTGTTCGCGCGCAGTCAGAACAGCAAGCTCACCCTGCCCAACTTCGTTCGCGCGATGTACTACGCCTCGCTGTGCGCGATGCGGACCGGCATGAACGTCCTCACCGAACAGGAGGGGGTGGTCATCGAGGAGATCCGCGGTCACGGTGGCTTCTTCAAGGGCGGCGACACCGGCCAGCGCATGATGGCCGCGGCGCTCGATGTCCCGGTCAGCATCCCCGCGACGGCCGGTGAGGGTGGCGCGTGGGGCATGGCCGTGCTCGCCGCCTACAGCCTCGTGGCCGATCTGTCGCAGCCGCTGCCCGACTACCTCGACGCGCGGATCGCCAAGCGCATCGGCCAGCCGGTCCAGGCCGACCCGCGGGACGTCAAGGGCTTCGCCGAGTTCTTCGCCCGCCACCAAAAGGGCCTCGCCATCGAGCGCGAGGCGGTCAAGGCGCTGGAGTAGGCGAAAAATGTTCGCCGCCCGCGAACCATCTCGCTGCGGCCCGCGTGACGTCCTCGGGACGGGGAGCCGTATCGCTCGCCCATGCAACGAATCCGTCGGGACGCACGAGCACCGCGCCGAGGCCGAGGCGATCCTTGGCGTCGGTCGCCACGTACCTGACCTGGTCGCCCCAAAGGCCATCGAGCGCTTGGAGCGACGGCGGCCTGCCGAAGTCGAGCAGCAAACCGTTTCCATCTCGCAGCAGCCTGCCGAGCCTCGTTCCGCCCTCTAGCTCGAAGTCCGGGCAGCTGCGGCCCACCAGCGGGTGTTCGGCGCTGAGGTCGTAGCGGAGGGACACCCCCCAGACACGTTCCGCGAAGTAGGTCGCGCCGTCGCGGGTATCGATCAGGTCGCGGACGATGGCTTCGAGCGCGCGGGAATGTCGGTTGGGTCGCATCAGCGTGACCTGGGCCCGCGTCCAATCGAGGATGCGCGCCCCGACCGGATGCCGCTCGGTGGTGTAGCTGTCGAGTAAGCCATCGGGGGCATCGCCTCGGATGGTTGCAGCCAGCTTCCACCCGAGGTTCATGGCGTCTCCGAGCCCGAGGTTCAAGCCCTGTCCGCCCAGCGGTGAATGAACGTGCGCGGCGTCGCCCGCCAGCAGCACCCGTCCCTTGCGGTAGGTCGTGGCTTGCTTCGATCGGTCGGTCCATGTCGAGGCGATGTTCAACGCGTTGAGGGTCACCTCCGCGCCGGACACGCGCCGTAACACGGCTTGCACGTGATCGCAGGTAATCGGTTGGGTGCGATGGAATGCGCCGCCGTCAAAATCGACCATCCCGATCACCCCCGGCTGCCACTGCGTGTACATCCCGGTCGGCGTGTAATGACGGCCGAGGGGAAGTACCTTCGGGTCGGCGAGCTCGACCTGGACCGAATATCCCGTGAACTCGGGCTCGGTCCCGACGAGCTCGAAGCCACCTTGCTTGCGGACGGTGCTTCGGCCGCCGTCGCAGCCGACGAGCCAGCGCGCGCGAACGCGCTCTCCGCCGGCACGGACAGTGACTTCATCGGTCGAAGCCTCGAAGCCTTCGACACCGCGGCCGCGCTGGATCTCGACCCCGACGGAGAGCGAATGCGCGGCGAGGACGCGCTCGAGATGCTCCATCTCCGCCCCCAGCTGGGTGTCGGCCGGGCCCGGCAATCGGTACGTCCACCGCGACGAATCGATGTTGGTGTAGTCGAACTGGATGCCCGCAAAGTGGCCGGCTGGCCCGCGGCGCTCGGATCCGGATGCCACGGATCCAGGTCTGGGCTGGCCAGGTCTCGGCTGGGCAGCTGCGCCATCGTTGGCACGACGCTGCGACGCGACCTGTTCCAAGAGGCCGCGCCGGTAGAAGGCTTCGATGCTTGGGCCCCAGAGTCCCCGCATTCCAAACGGAAGCCGCTTCAGGGGGGAGTGCGGATCCTCCAGCTGTTCGAGCACCAGCACGGAGAGCTTCGCGAGCCGCAACTCGGAGGCCAGGAACAGGCCGACCGGGCCGGCCCCGGCGATGATCACGTCGTACACCAAGGTGTCCTCTTGGCTCGGGTGCTTGGGCCCGGCCTAAGCGAGCGTATCAATTCCGGGATCTTTCCGTTCGGGAAGACGAGGTGAAATCTCGCGCCCGGGTGGGCCAGACCCGCATTGGACTTCTGGCCGCTGCCGGTTTACCGCCAACGCCCCGCTTGAATGTGGGAGTTGCACCTGCCTCGGCTCCCCGAAACCGACAAACCCGTCAGATTTTCCATGGGATTTCTCACAAATGCCCCATCCGATGGGTCATTTTCTCATGTATAGTTGCTCATAAACAGTGTTACAACTTACTTATTCTTCTGGGGTTAATTCGCCCAGCCGATCCTCTCCGACCCGTATCGGTCGGTATCAACTCATTGGCAAGTTGGCGAACGGAGGGATGGCCCAAGCGTATCTGGCGCTGTCGGGCGAGTTACCCGCCCTTCGCCCGCTGGTCGTCGTCAAGACGATCCTGCCCCACCTGTCCTCGCAGGAGCAGTTCGTTCGGATGTTTCTCGATGAAGCGCGTATCGGGGCGCTGCTCGACCACCCGAACATCGTGCGGATCATCGAGGTCGGCCGAGACGGCGACGGCTACTTCCTCGCGATGGAGCCTGTGCAGGGCAAGCCGCTGTCCGCCGTCCTGCGCAGGGCGGCGGGCGCCAAGAGGCCGCTTGGGCACGCGCAAGCTGCGTTCATCGTCGGGCAGGCGGCGAATGGTCTGGGTTATGCCCACGCCCTGACGGACGCCGGAGGTGCCCCATTAAACATCGTCCACCGCGACATCTCGCCGCAAAACATTCTCGTGTCGTTCGATGGTGCGGTCAAAGTCATCGACTTCGGTGTGGCCAGCGCGCTCGGGCGGATTACCGAGACGATTCCCGGAGGCCTCAAGGGCAAGATCGAATACATGTCGCCCGAGCAGGCTTCGGGGGATAGCGCGGACCGGCGTTCCGACATCTTTGCGCTCGGCGTCGTGCTGTGGGAGGCGCTGTGTGGTCGGCGGCTCTTTCGTCGCCACACCGAGCTCGAGACGATGCGCGCGATCTTCGACGAGCCGATTCCGCGCCTGCCAAAGACGGCGTTGGTGCCGCCCCGGCTGGAAAACATCGTCATGCGCGCGCTCGAGAGGGAGCCGGAGGACCGGTTCCAAGACGCCCGAGAGATGGCGTTGCTCCTGCAGCAGCACGCGTTCCGTAGCGATGGCTTCAACCTGATCCAGTTGTCCGCGCAGATGAAGAGCCTGTTCGCGGCCGATCACGCCGGCTGGAAAGCGGCTGCGGGCGCCGGCCTGAACCTCGAGGGCAACCGCTCACGTAAGATCACGGCGTCCTTTGCCCTCACCTCCAGCTCTGAATCCCACACCGCTGAACGGACGGTGGCACTCCAAGCCAGCTCGGTCCCCGAGATGTCGTACCTGGCCGGCTCCGAGAGCGAGCCGCTCTACAGTGGAAAATCGTCCGTAGCGAGATCCGTTTCGTCGAACGGGCGTCCGTCGCCTTCGCGCCTCTGGATAGGCGGGAGCATCATGTTGTTGGCGCTGCTCCTGATTGTGGGCCGATTCGTGCTTGTGCGACCACCACCGATGTCGATGGCGGGGGTCTTACCGCCGAATACGACCAAGCCGCCCATGATCGTCGTCCCGATGCCGCCGTCCGAGCCATTGATAGCCGAGAACGCCGCAGCCACACCCCCCGCATCCCCAGCGGCGGAGCCGGCCAATCCGGGCCGGGCCGTCGGCGCACCGGCCCGGGTGATTCTAGCCGCTTCCCCTCGGGCTCTGTTCGCATCGCCAGTTCGGAACGATACAGCCGCGCACGGGGGATCTCCTCCGATCCGTCCAATTCGGCGAGCTGCGGTGCGCGCCCACAATGCCTCGGCTACGCGAACGACCGCTCTGCACCACCGGACCCCGATTCGCCGCGTGGCCAAGGCGATTGCGGGCAAGCGGGGAGTAGCCGTCACCCAGCGGAAGCCGGTTCCCACGATCCCAACGAATTCCCTGCCAGACACGACAACCACCCGCCCTCCGTGGCACGACCCGTTCGATTGAAAGCGAAGCTGTCCGGCCGCGGGTGCCCGCTACCGCCCGTGCCTTCGTGTTACCGTCGAGTGAGCAGAGCTCTGCCAACGGAGGCTCCCCCATGCATCACCGTTCGAACACGACAATCGCCGCGATTGTCATAGCCGCTACGACCGCCGCGTACGCCGCGTCGCCGGTCCCCCCAGCCTCCGACGAAAAGCGCGAATTCCAGCTCCAGGACACGCACACGGCCAAGGAGGCGCACGGCGCCAAGGCATCGAAGATCCGGCCGACGAGGACCGAGGCGGCGATGAAGCTGTTCGTCGTCGACAAGGACAAGGGGCCGGTCAAGGGGGTCGTCATCTTTCTCACCGGGCCGGACAAGACGAAATACTACGCCGACCCGACGGACAGCGAGGGGTACGCGGAGGTGCTGGTGCCGGTGGGTCAGCGATACGACGTCACCTACCTCAGTCTCGGCCGGGGGGAGATCGCGGCCACGGTTCCGGTGGCGGACGAACCGAATCAATCCGTCAAGCTGACCCTGCGCTACAAGCGTGAGCTCACACAGCGGCCTTTCATCCTGGCCGGGATCAACTTCGACACCGCCAAGGCGACGATCCGCCCCGAGTCATTCCCGCGCCTCGACGCGGTGGTCGAGTTCATGGCCCACAAGAAGAACGCGCGCGTCGAGATCTCGGGCCACACCGACAACGTGGGGAACGCCACGGCCAACAAGACGCTGTCGGAAAAGCGCGCGTAAGCGTGCCGCAACTACATCGTGTCGAAGGGCATCGACAAGAAGCGGCTCGACGCCATCGGCTTCGGCGACGAGCGCCCTATCGCCCCCAACGACACCGACGAGGGCCGCCAGAAGAACCGCCGCATCGAAGCGAAGGAGTTGTAGCGCCCGCCGGCTTGCTGTCGAGAGTGTCCGCAGCGCATCGCCGGTTCCCGCTTTTCGGCGCCGTCAACAACCCACGGTAGAAGCGTCATGCGTGTAGAGCTGAGATCGGAGCGGCGCCACCGGGACCGCGGTCGCGGGCGCTGCGCTCATGGACGCTTCAGGAATCTCAAATAGAACGCCGCGAACACCAGGACGACTCCGATGTTCACCATCAGCCGCTCCCAGAACCGGTTCCTGAAGAACAAGACGTCCAGGCCGACCACGACGGCTACCAGTGCGAGCACGTAAAGCACGACGGCCACCTGTCTTCCCATTTTTTCCTTCTACTACAGCACGGCCCGCAGAACGGTGGAGATCAACCCGTGGTGCCGGGCCCGATGAGTCGGCGGCCATCCTCGCAATTGCCGACTTCTTAGCCGCAGGCGGCTCCGGTGGGAACGGTGCAGGTGCCGACCGTCGTCGAGCCGGCGACCACGCAGCGGGCTGGCGTCTGACAGGATGGTCCGAGCACGGTGTCGCAAGGAGATCCGTCCGTCACGTCGGCCTTACATGTTCCCATGTCGCCCGACCCGGCCAAGCCGGTCTCGGTGTAGCAGCCGCCCGCGATGCACTCGGCGTGCGAGCTGCTCGAGAGGTCTCCGCAGGGCATCCCATCCCCGACGTACGTGATCAGCATGCAGGTCTTCGACCCGGTCGTGCCGCCGCAAAATAATCCCTCGGTGCCATCGCAAGCGGCCATCGTGTTGCCTCCACAAGGCGAGGTCATTTGCGCGACCGAGGTCATGCAGATCCCAGGCGTCGCGGTCGCGGTGTCGTTGCCGACGCAGCTCGAGCCATTTCCACAAGGATCGGCGTCGTCGCAGGAGGCGCCGATGGCGCCTTCTGGCTCGCATTCGGTGGTCGAGCTGACGCAGGTCTGGTCGTGGCCGCAGGTCGAAGTGGCGCAAGAATCGCCGGGAGCCGGAGGCGTTGCGCACGTGCCACAAATTGCGTACTTGGTTCCCGAGCAGTACCCGCT
>DASRLC010000113.1:0-11512 GCA_035648655.1 Polyangia bacterium | reverse complement strand
GACCAGCTTGGCCAGCTTGGTGAGCTGCGCCGGCTCGGTGCACTGGGCGGTGCCGCAGGTCAGCGACACCACGACCCCGCGCTCGCGCACCAGGAACACCAGGCCGCCGAGCGCCCCTTCGCGCGCGCGGAACGCCCCGTCGCCGACCTCGTCGGTGGTGTGGGCCTCGGGCAGCGCCGCCATGAGCTTGCCGTACTGGACCTCGGACGCCGCCGACCCGAGCCGCCAGACCCGCAGCCCGACGTCGAAGCTCTCCGTCTTGCCGAGCGCCTTATAGTGGCGGCTGTCGTAGAACTCGGTGGTCGGCAGGTCGGTCAGCTTGCCGTCCTCGAACTTGCCGACGTACCCGGTCACGCCCCGGATCTCGTCGTCGCTGAGCAACTTCGCGATGTCGAGCGGCGTGACCGTGGTGGCCGGCGTTCCCGACATCCCACCTTCGCGCGGGCGCGTGATGGCGATGCGTTCGCCGTCGAGCTCCATCGCCGCGGCCTGTAGCTCCCAGGCGGCGGCCGCACGGACCTTGGTGCCGCCGCCCAAGAACACCAGTTGCTCGGCATGGCGGAAGGTCGGCTGCCAGCGGTCGAGCCGGATGCGTGCGCCGCGCTGGCTGAAGTCGCGGCGCCGGGTGCGGCCCGGGAAGATGCGATCGCTGCGCCAGGCAACGTTGCCCCGGTGGTAGACGACCAGCGTGAAACGGCGGATGCGCGCCGAAGCCCCTTCGGGGAGGTCCTCGAGACGGGGGATGGTGTAGCGGCCGTCGGCGCCGGTCTCGACCACCACCTCACGCGCCCCGGCCGGCGCATGAAATCCGATGCCGCTCTCGAAGGCCCAGGAAGCCGCCACGGTCGCGCCGGCCACTGGCCGATCCGAATCGGCGTCGATCACCAGCCCGTCATAGGGACCGAGGAGGTCGGCCGGGCGCACCGAGTCCGGCCGAACCGGGAAGGCCGCCGGTTCGATGAGCGGGCCGCACGCGGACAGCAGGAGCGCCGCCGTCAGACCCATGACTCTGCCCATCCGTTGTTTGACCGGTCCGTCGGAAATTGTTATCTGTTGACGCACTTAGGAAATCGGGCGAGAGCCGGCGGCTGTCGAGTCCGGCCCGCCTGTTACCAAAGGATTCGGCCGCTTGCAAACCCCTTCGACATGACCAAGTGCGGGCGCTGCGGAAACGCGAATGCGGGAGACGTCCTTTTTTGCCAGTATTGTGGGACTCGCCTGGCCGTCGATCGGTTGTCCGAGATTCCCGATGAACGGGTGCCGCCCCTAGGCGGACCGATCGGTTCCAACCGGGCCACCGATCGAATGGTCGATAGCGGCCCCTCACCGATGGCGGCGGCGGCCCGGGTGGCCCAGCAGCACCCCGGCTTCAAGCTGATCGTGGTCCACCGCGACGGCACCGACGGCATCGCTTACAACCTGCTCGGCGATCAGATCGACATCGGCCGAACCGAGGGCGATCTCCTCTTCGAGGACCCCCACCTGGCGCCGCGCCACGCGCGCATCGTGGCCAGCCTGGCCGGTCGGGTGCTGACGCCGCTCGAGAACCGCAACGGCATCTATGTACGCCTGCGGGGTTCGGTCGATCTGCAGGACGGCGACCACCTGCTGGTCGGCAAGCAGGTGCTGCGCTTCGAGCTTTTGACCGACGCCGAGCGGAACCTGCGGCCGGCGCTCGAGCACGGGGTGGTGGTGTTCGGGACCCCGGTGCGCCCGCCCTGGGCCCGCCTCCGGCAGATCACCCCCGCTTCGATCACGCGCGACATCTTCCACCTCACCCGCCCCGACGTGGTGCTCGGTCGCGAGACCGGGGACCTCGTCTTCTCCGACGACGAGTTCATGTCGCGGCGGCACGCCCAGATTGCGTTCCGAAACGGACGCGGGCACCTGGAGGATCTGGGCAGCTCGAATGGGACGTTCCTGCGCTTGCGGGGGCCCCACGGCCTGAATTCGGGCGACCTCATCCGAATGGGCGACGAGCTGCTGCGGTTCGAGATAGGATGAGGGGGGTCGCCGGATGCCAAGCCCCCCCGACATTGCGATCGAGGTCTTCGGTAAGACCGACGTTGGGCTGATTCGCGAGCACAACGAGGACAATTTCCTCGTCGCCGACATCACGAACGCCGTGCGTGCCGCCGATGGGCGGGACCCCTTCACCTTTCCGGTGGGCGACAAGGGTGCGCTGTTGCTGGTTTGCGACGGGATGGGCGGCGCCGCGGCCGGTGAGGTCGCTTCGCAGATGGCGGCCGACGCCATCTACGAAGCGCTGGTCGCCGCCGGGCCGCTGCCGCGGGATGGGTTCGCGCGCCTGCTGCGGCGGGCGGTCGAGCGGGCCAACGAGCGGATCTTCATTCAATCGCGCGACAACCAGAGCGAGCGCGGCATGGGGACCACCTGTACGGTGGCTGGACTCGTCGACGAGACCCTGGTGGTGGCGCAGATCGGCGACTCGCGCTGTTACATCCTGAGGGACGGTAAGCTGGCGCAGGTGACCAAGGATCAATCGCTGGCCTGGCAGCTCATCGAGGCGGGCGCCATGACGCTCGACGAGGCCAAGGCCTTCGAGCACGCCAACATCATCCTGCAGGCGCTGGGCGTCCAGGAGCGCGTGGAGGTGGTCCTGTCGCAAGTCGCGCTGCGCAAGGGGGACGTGGCCCTGCTCTGTTCGGACGGCCTCCACGGGCCAGTCACCGACGAGGAGATCCTGGCGGTTTTGATCGCCGAGCCGAACTTGCAGAAGGCCGGCGAGGGACTGATCCAAAAGGCGCTCGATCGCGACGGCCCGGACAACATCACGGTGGCGCTGGCGCGCTTCGACGGCGAGGCGCTCGAGGCGCCGGCGGCCGAGGACGTGGTTACCTTCGTGGGTTACGACCCGGGCAACGACCCGGTGCCCGAGCCCTTCGGCACCACCGATTCGAGCCTGGGAACCGAGACCATCGAGGAGCGTCTGCCGCGCGATCTCATCGTCCCGGACGACGTGCCGACCAAGACCGACTCGGGTGAGCCGTCGGCGTTGCGCGCGAAGGCGCCGGGCGGTTCACAGCCTTCGACCCGCACCGCGCGCTCGCTGCTGGCGCTGTTCCTGGTGGCGCTCATCGCGGCGGCGGCGGGCGGGATCTTCGTGATGAAGTGCGAGCGCGATCAGTCCGAACGGTCGGACTCACGGATCACGCTTCCTTGAGGGGTATCTGCCGATGCCCCATTGCCCACACTGCGCGATCGAGATCGAAGAAGGCGCCCGTTTCTGCGGCGCCTGCGGCCAGCCGATAACGCCGACCGCGGCCGCCGCGCAGGCCCATTCCACGCAGACCGTCGCGGCGGCCCAAGCCGCGTCCACCGCCAGGCCGATCTCCGGCCGGTCGGGCCCGAGCCTGGCGCCGCCCCATCAATCGGGCCCGAACCTGTCGTCGCCCCACCAATCTGCTCCAACCGTGTCGACGTCGCAGCCGTCGGTGCCGCCGAATCCGGTGTCGCAAGCCTCGGTCGCGACGGTGCGGGTCTCTCCCGCCGGGCCGCCTCCGGCGCCGGTCGCCGTGCCCGCCTCGTTGCTGGCGGCGGCGGCTTCCCATCCGCCCCATTCGGCGGCCATCTCGGCGCCCAATTTTCCACCTGGGCCCACTTTCCCGCCGTCCTCCTCGCCCGCTGCCCCGCTGCGGCTGGCCGTGCGGCCGGTGGCCCAGCCGCTGGAGAACCTGATCGGCCGCACGCTCAACCACCGCTACCTGGTCGAGGACAAGATCGGCGAAGGCGGCTTCGGCGCGGTCTTCCGTGGCAAGCAGATCGCTACCGGGCGCGACGTGGCGCTCAAGATCCTGCACCCGCACAATGTGGCCGACGAGACGATCGTGGCCCGTTTCCGTCGCGAGGCCGAGGCCTGCTCGCGGCTGCGCGATCCCCACACCGTCACCACCTACGACTTCGACGAGACGCCCGACGGAATCCTGTACCTGGCGATGGAGCTGCTGCGCGGGCAGAGCCTGCACCAGGTGCAGAAGTCCGAGGGCTCGCTGCCCTACGAGCGCGTGCTGGGAATCCTCGATCAGGTCGCTGCCTCATTGGCTGAGGCGCACGCCAACGGGATCGTCCACCGCGACATGAAGCCCGAGAACGTCTTCATCGAGACGCGCGAGGGCGGCGATCACGTCAAGGTGCTGGATTTCGGCATCGCCAAGGTCGTCTCCGACGAGAAGTCGGTCCCCGCGCTGACCGCGGTCGGCCAGACGCTGGGGACGCTGGAGTTCATGTCGCCGGAACAGCTGCGGGGCCAAAAGCTGGACGGTCGCGCCGATCTCTACGCGCTCGGCATGATGGCCTACGAGATGCTCACGGGCCATCTCCCCTTCCCGTCGGCCAAGAGCCCGATCGACATCATCAACTTCCACATGCGGCAGGAGCCGCCGGCACCCTCGAAGCTGAACGACAAGGTGACCGTCCCCTCCCCCGTCGACGCGATCATCCTCAAGATGGTGGCCAAGGACCGCGAGAAGCGCTTCACCGACGCCAACGCGCTCCGCGAGGAGATCGCCCGGACCAAGCTGGCGCTCGATCGCTCGCCCGACCGCTTCGAGGCGTACCGGGTCCTGGCGGTGGTCGGCGCGACCGTGGCCCTGGTCGCCGGTCTGCTCTACTTCCTACATCGGTAGATTCGGGACCCTGGGAAGGTCCCGCGCCGCCCGACGCGATCGACTACTTCACCGGATGGAAGAAGCGGTCCCAGCGGATGGCTTTGATCCAGGCGACCGGGCTCCAGCCGTCGGTTTCGGCGCGCGACCACCAGACGATGAGGGCCTTGCCTTTGATGAGATTGAAGTCGACCGGCCCCCAAACGCGCGAGTCGGACGAGTTGTCGCGGTTGTCGCCCATGCAGAAGACGTGTCCGGCCGGCACCACGTAGCGGGCGAAGTCGCGTCCGCCGCGCCCCGGCTCCTGGATCGTCTCGTGCTGCTTGCCGCCGATGGTCTCGAGCCAAAGCTCGCAGTCGCGCTCGTCGCCTAGACCGGACGGACCCGGGCCTTCGCTGTACTGACAGACGCGCGGCTCGCGCTCGCGCGGCAGCGCCTTGCCATTGAGGTAGACCTCGTCCTGCTTCACTTCGATGGTGTCGCCCGGTAGCCCCACGACGCGCTTGATGTAGTCGATGCTGTGGTCCTTGGGGAACTTGAAGACGATCACGTCGCCCCGCTGCGGCTCGGCGTACTGCAAGATCTTGGTGTCGGTGAAAGGGACGTTGAGCCCGAAGGCGAACTTGGAAACGAAGATGTGGTCACCGATCTGGAGGGTCGGGATCATCGAGCCGGACGGGATCTGAAAGGCCTCCACCACGAAGGCCCTCAGCAACAGCGCCACCAACACCGCCACCCCGATCGACTCGAGGTACTCACGGAACGTCGATTTGCGGGCGAAGGCCAAGTGATCGTCCATGGCGTCGTCGAGCGTCGAGATCGCTTTGCGCATCGGTTCGAGATCGCCCGCGACCAGGGCGTCTTCCACCGCCTTGATGTCGGCGGTGATCTCCGCCGTGATGGCGGCCGGGATCCGGTTGCTCTTCTTCTTGAGGATTCGGCGCGACTCCTTGACCAGGTGCTGCCCTTCGACCCGCGCGCGCTTGAACGCGGAGCGCCGCCGCCACCAGCCGATCAATCCACGGGACTCGCCGCCGTCCCCGTCGCCGTGCGATTCGTCGCGGCTGGAGTTGCCACGCCCACTGGCCATCTCTCAGTCCACCTTCAGGATGGCCAAGAAGGCCTCTTGCGGGATCTCCACGTTGCCGACCTGCTTCATCCTCTTCTTACCTTCTTTCTGTCGCTCCAACAACTTGCGCTTGCGGCTGATGTCGCCGCCGTAGCACTTGGCGGTGACGTTCTTGCGCAGCGCCTTGACGGTCGTGCGCGCGATGATCTTCGAGCCGATGGCGGCCTGGATGGCCACCTCGAACTGCTGCTGCGGGATGAGCTCCTTCATCTTGACGCAGAGATCCCGCCCCTTCACGAACGATCCCTCGCGGTGGACGATCAGCGACAGCGAATCGACGCGGTCGCCGTTGACCAGCAGATCCATGCGCACCATGTCGGCGGGCAGGTAGTCCTTGGGCTCGTAATCGAGCGAGGCGTAGCCGCGCGACACCGACTTGAGGCGGTCGTAAAACCCGAACACCATCTCGGTGAGCGGCAGGTCGTAACGGATAATCACGCGTTTTTCGCCGGCATAGGCGAGGCCGGTCTGGACCCCACGCTTGTCCTCGCATAACTTGAGGATGGCCCCGACATATTCCGGCGGGGTATGGATGGTCACCGCGATGATCGGCTCCTCGATGCGGTCGATCTCGCCTTCCGACGGGAATTTGGCGGGGTTGTCGAGCTCGATGATTTCGCCGTTGCGCTGCACGCAGCGAAACCGCACCGTCGGCGCGGTCGTGATGAGGTCGAGGTTGTACTCGCGTTCCAGGCGCTCCTGGACGATCTCCATGTGCAGGAGGCCCAGAAACCCACAGCGGAACCCGAAGCCCAGCGCCGCCGAGGTCTCGGGCTCGCGCGTGAACGAGGCGTCGTTGAGGCGCAGCTTGTCGAGCGCGTCGCGCAGGTCCTCGTAGCGCGCGGTGTCGGTCGGGAAGATGCCGGCGAACACCATCGGCTTGACCGGCTGAAACCCGGGCAGTGGCTCGGCGGGGCGCGCCAGCTCGGTGATGGTGTCGCCCACCCGCGCGTCGGCCACATCCTTGATGGCCGCGGTGAAGAACCCCACCTCGCCCGGGCCCAGCTCGGTCATCTCGCGCGCGAACGGCGCGAACGCCCCCAGGGTTTGAATCTCGTAGTCGCGGCGCGCCGCCATGAAGCGGATCTTCTGCTTGGGCCGAAGCGTGCCGTCGACCACCCGCACCAGGATCACCACCCCGCGGTAGGCGTCGTACCAGCTGTCGAGCAGCAGCACCCGCAGCGGCCTATCCGCCTCGCCCACCGGCGGCGGCACCAGGGCCACCACCGCTTCGAGGATCTCGTGGATCCCCTTCCCCTCTTTGGCCGACGCCAAGATCGCCCCCGAGGCGTCGATGCCGATCACCTCTTCGATCTGGCGGCGCACATTCTCGGGATCGGCGGCGGGGAGGTCGATCTTGTTGATGACCGGAACGATGGTGAGGTTGTTGTTCAGCGCCAGGTAGACGTTGGCCAGCGTCTGCGCTTCGACCCCTTGTGAGGCGTCGATGACCAGCACGGCGCCCTCGCAGGCTGCCAGCGAGCGCGACACCTCGTAGTGGAAGTCGACGTGCCCGGGCGTATCGATCAGGTTCAGCTCGTAGGTCTGGCCGTCGCTGGCTTCATATGAAAGCCGAACCGTGGCGGCCTTGATGGTGATCCCGCGCTCGCGCTCGAGGTCCATGCTGTCCATGAACTGCGCCTTGCGCTCGCGATCGGTGAGCGCGCCGGTGGCGTCGAGCAACCGATCGGCCAGCGTCGACTTCCCGTGGTCGATGTGGGCGATGATGGAGAAATTGCGGATCAGGCGCGTCGGTATGGGCATAGGGGCTGAGAGCTACCAATCGGTCAAACGTGGAAATTCTGGGATCGCTTGTTCGACTGCTTGCGTGGCCTTTATGACACGGGTGGTGTCATATCCTCCATGCCCTTTCGGTGACCATGACCGTCCGTGAGCCAACCAATTTCGGAAGTTGACTACGACGACGCCGAACGCTCCTATCGTGTTTGACGCCGAAGGGAAAGCGACTTTCCATTCCGTTAGAAGTTGGTCGAGCGCCGGCCCCCGCCTGCGCGCTTCCTGGGTCCGTCTGTCTAGCGCTCGAAACGCATCCGTGAGCGCTTTTGGACCAGATTTTCGAGAGTGCACGCGAGCGTCAAAGTCGTCCCGAAGAATGACTTCGAAGCTGGCCAACAGCGCCAGACAGACTTCCAACTCGAGTTCCTGCCGGATCTCACGAAAGACTCGGTCCAAGTCTCTAGCCGAGAGGCCACGAAACTGACTCGTTCGCTGCGGTAGCGAAATGGTCTCCGCCCGTTGGAGGGCTGCGAAGGAGAGGTCGAGCGTCTCTAGACTTCGAAGGTAGTAGGTCCAGATTCGATCCTGGTCAGAACCCCGCTCAGCGGTACTCACGAGAGCAGGAACTGAATCGCTTCGGACAGACTCTCTTCAGTCAGCTCCGTTCCACGGTCTCGTGGGTCGGTGCTCGAGATCATCCACTTAAGCGGCCCTCTTTTCCTCGACCCATCATCAGGGGAATAGACGATCTTCGCAGTGGGATCTGTACGCAGCAGGATCCTTATCCTGGGCCCATAGGCGAGATCGACCCGCCCAGCACCCCCAAAAATCAACCGCGCGATCGGTAAGACTGAGATCGCACGAGCACCTACCCGAATCTCCAATGCCGGCGCCCTATAAATCCCAAGCCTGTCCTCTTGCAGAGTGACGTCTTCGAGACGGACCACCTGCAGAAGCCCCTCCTTTTCCTGGGGCTCAAGCCAGCTTGTGATGTCGGCCAGAAGGTCGTTCACGGCGCTGATCCACTCTGCCTTGAGTGGCTGTAGGTCCTCGGCCGATGACCCGTGCTCGTCGCGTTGTTGTCGGAGGAACTCCGTCAGTTTCGGTGTGCTCATGTTCGTCCTGCAAACGCGGTCAGCGCCCGTGCCTCACGTCGAGTGTGAGCTGCCCGGGCAGGTTGTGCCGCTCTTTTTCGAGCATCAGGTCGATGCCTTGTCGGATGTACTCGGCGACCGGGACGCGCGTCTTGGCGTTGAGCTGCTTGAGCTGCTCGTTCTGTTCGGGCGTGATGTAGATGGTCGTGGAGATTTTCTTCCTCGCCATGGAGTGACCATGCATGACCATAGGTCATGGGTCAAGTTGGTAACCACTTGATGCGACGTGATTTCCGCCCTACCGTAGCCCCATGTCCTTCTCCAAATCCTGGCTGGCGCTGGCCCCCGCGCTGGCGGTCGGCGCCTGCGGCTCGACCCCCAAACATGCCGAAATGATCTCCGCGACCGGGCCGAACGTTCTGGGTTTGCCGTCTGTCGACCGCAGCAAGTGCGACGACCATGGCAAGACCGTGGTGACCGCCGATACCAACCTGGATCAGAAGCCGGATGTCTGGAAGTTCTTCCAGACCGTCGACGTCGGCGGACAGAAGACCGACGTCCTGACCTGCAAGGAGGTCGATCTGAACCACGACGGCAGGGTCGATCTCGTCTACTACTACGACGACAAGGGCGCGCAGACGACCTTGGAGGAGGCCGACCTCGACTTCGACGGCAAGTTCGACATCAGCCGCTTTTACGTCAACGGTAAGGTGGTGCGCGAAGAGCTGGACACCAATTTCGACCAGAAGCCGGACGTCTGGAAGTACTACGAGGACGGGAAGCTGGTTCGCATCGAACGCGACACCAACGGCGACGGCAAGCCCGACGAGTGGCAGTACTACGAAGGGGGCAAGCTGGATCGGATCGGCTACGACTCGACCGGGTCGGGGAAGGTCGATCGTTGGGATCGGGCGCCCGAGGGCGAGGATTCTGAAGGCGCGGCGGCTGCGCCTGCGGCTGGGGCCGCGGCGCCTTCCGCCACCACGCCACCGGCCGCGACGACGCCACCGGCGCCTGGCAAGACCGCGGCGCCTGCGGCGGCCAAGACGTCCCCCGCGGCGGCTCCTTCTTCGAAGTAGCGCTCGGGCCGCGCGCTCAGGTAGCCTTTTCGAGGGCCACCCGGGGGCCCGAGCCAAGCGGTTAGCGCTGGTCCATCGGCACGTAGTGCCCGAGAGCCGGGCCGGTGTAGATCTGGCGCGGGCGGGAGATCTTGGTGGAGGGATCCTCCATCATCTCCTTCCAGTGCGCGATCCAACCCGGCGTCCGCCCGATGGCGAACATGACGGTGAACATGTTGGTCGGAATCCCGAGCGCTCGGTAGATGATCCCACTGTAAAAATCGACGTTCGGGTAGAGCTTGCGCTCGACGAAGTACGGATCCGACAGCGCCGCCTCTTCCAGCGTCTTGGCGATGTCGAGCAGCGGATCGGGCTGCTTCATCTTCCTCATGACCCGGTCGGCGGCGACCTTGATGATCTTCGCGCGCGGGTCGTAGTTCTTGTAAACGCGGTGGCCGAAGCCCATCAGCCGAAAGCCCGAGTCCTTCTGCTTGGCCAGGTCGATGAACTTCTTGGGCCCTCCCCCGTCGTCCTTGATCGCCTGCAGCATGCTGAGCACCTCTTCGTTGGCGCCCCCGTGCAGGGGGCCCCACAGCGCACAGATGCCGGCCGAGATCGACGCGAACAGGTTGGCCTGCGAGCTGCCCACCTGCCGCACCGTCGAGGTGCTGCAGTTTTGCTCGTGATCGGCGTGCAGGATCAGCAGCAGGTTGAGGATCTTGACGATGTCTTCGTCGACGTCGTACGGCTCGGCTGGAACCGAGAACATCATGTTCAGGAAGTTCGCGCAGTAGCTGAGGTTGTTCTTGGGATAGACGAACGGCTGCCCGATCGATTTCTTGAACGAGAAGGCCGCGATGGTTCGCATCTTGGAGAGCAGCCGCGCGATGGTGGCTTCCTGCTCGGCGTGGTTCTTCACGTTGAGCGCTTCGGGGTAGAAGCTCGACAGCGACAGCACCATGGCGGACAGGATCGCCATCGGGTGCGCCGTCCCAGGGTAGCCATCGTAGAATCGCTTCATGTCCTCGTGCAACATCGAGTGGCGCGTGAGCTGCTCGGAAAAGCCGCTCAGCTCGGTCTTGCTCGGCAGGTGGCCGTAGATGAGCAGGTAGGCGACTTCCACGAAGGTCGACTTCTCCGCCAGCTCGTCGATCGGGATGCCGCGATAGCGCAAGATCCCACGCTCCCCGTCGAGGAACGTGATCGCGCTCTTCGTCGAGGCCGTGTTCATGTAGGCCGGGTCGATGGTCACGTAGCCGGTCTGAGCGCGCAGTTTGCCGATGTCGATCGCGTGCTCATCTTCCGTTCCGACAATCACGGGGATGGTCCAGGTCTTGTCGGCGATCTTGAGCTCGGCTTGCTTGAGCTCGGCTTGGAGCTCTCCGTTGGTCGTCACTTTGTCCGGCACGGCGATCCTCCCTGGGGGCTCGCGCGAGCATAACCTATATAATCCGCGCGTGAATCTCTTAACCGTCGCTGTCGTCCTCGTTCTTTCCGTCGACGCGACAACTGGCGTCGGCGGGATCCCGGGCGCGCCCCACGACGGCGGCTGGCCGGGGCCGGTGGCGCTCGCGGCCCGGCTCGACGAGCTGCATCGCCGCCGCGACGATCGCGGCGCCTTCTCCGAGGAGCAGCGGCTGGTGCAGGCGGGCCTCGCCCGGACGCCCGACGATTACGGCCTCCTTTGGCGCGCGGCGCGTTTCTATTTTTGGGCCAGCGACGACCCCAGCTTGCCCAAGGAGCAGCGCTCGCGCTGGGGCAAAGACGGTTGGGACATCGCCGAGCGCGCCATCGTCGGCAACCCGAACGACGTCGCGGGCTACTATTGGGCCGCGCTGTGCATGGGGAACTACGTGCTCGGCCTGGGGG
>DASRLC010000112.1:0-18126 GCA_035648655.1 Polyangia bacterium | reverse complement strand
AGGGCGGGCTGGGCGGCAGGACGGGGTGGCACCTGGGAAGCTCGCATGGACTGGCGTGGGTACTCGGCAGGATTGAGCCGGCGCATTATGCATGAAGTCCCGTGAGGCGTGAAATCGAGGAGCGCGCCGGCATATTCCCACCAATGTGCTAGCTTGCTCCGGCCATGTGCGGGGTGATCGGCGTCTATGGACACCCGGAAGCGGCGAACCTGGCCTACCTGGGCCTGTACGCCTTGCAGCACCGCGGCCAAGAGTCGGCGGGCATCGTGTCGACCGACGGCGCCCAGCTGTTCGCGGTCCGGGAGATGGGGCACGTCAACGACATCTTCACGGCCGATCGGCTCAAGCACCTGCCGGGCTACGCGGCGGTCGGCCACGTCCGCTACTCGACGGCCGGCGAGTCGACGCTGCAGAACGCCCAGCCGATCGCGGTCAACTACGCGGGCGGCTCGGTGGCGGTCGGTCACAACGGCAACTTGGTCAACGCGATCGAGCTGCGCGAGCGGCTGGAGGCCGAAGGGGCGATCTTCTCGAGCAGCTCCGACACCGAGGTGATCGTGCATTTGATCGCGCGGTCGCGGGAGCAGTCGTTGCCGGATCGGATCGCCGACGCCCTCCGGCAGGTGCGCGGCGCTTACTCGCTGATGTTCCTCAGCGAAGGGATGATGATCGCGGTGCGCGACCCGATGGGTTTCCGGCCGCTGGCGATCGGAAAGTCCAAGGCCAAGGACCGGGAAAAGGAAAAAGAGACCTGGGTCGCAGCGTCCGAGACCTGCGCCTTCGAGCTGCTCGAGGCGGAGTTCGTGCGGGACGTCGAGCCGGGCGAGATGGTGATCATCGACAAGACCGGCGTGCGGAGCGTCCGGCCGTTCGCCTCGCAGCAGGCGCACCGCTGCGTCTTCGAGTGGGTCTACTTCGCGCGCCCCGACTCGACCATCGACGGGCGGTCGGTCTACCGGGCGCGCGAACGGATGGGCCGCCGGCTGGCGATCGAGCACGCCGTGCCGGCGGACGTCGTCATCCCGGTGCCCGACTCGGGCGTCGCGGCGGCCATCGGCTACTCGAGAGAGAGCGGCATCCCCTACGATCAGGGGCTCATGCGCTCCCATTACATGGGCCGCACCTTCATCGAGCCGTCGCAGCAGATCCGGCACTTCGGCGTGAAGCTCAAGCTCTCGCCCGTGCGCGAGGTGCTGGCCGGCAAGCGGGTGGTGGTGGTCGACGACTCGATCGTCCGCGGCACCACCTCGCGCAAGATCGTCGGGATGATCCGGAGCGCCGGCGCGCGGGAGGTCCACATACGGATCAGCTCGCCGCCCACCATCGGCCCTTGCCGCTACGGTATCGACACGCCGACCCGTGAGGAGCTGATCGCGTCGGACCACACGCCGGAGGAGATTCGGGCATACGTGGGCGCCGACTCGCTGGGTTACCTGTCGCTCGACGGCCTGTTCGCCTCGGTCAAAGGGGCCAACGAAGAGGCCAAGAACGGTTTCTGCGACGCCTGCTTCTCCAACGACTACCCGATCAATATCCAGCCGCCGGCCCGCCTGCGGCAGCTCCGGTTGATCAGCGCGTAGGCTCTCGGTGGCCACGGTCACAACCTCGGTCACGGTTGTCGACGGGCGGCTGCCGGACGCTGAGGCGTTCGACGCGCGCGTCGCGGAGCTGCGGCAGCGGTTTCCGCGCGCCATCGTCGACCGCTATCTCGGCAAGCTGCCGGTGATCGGCGCGCACGCAATGATCTCGGCCGGCGCCGCGCTGGTCGGCGAGGTTCGGCTTGGTGACGACGTGTCGGTCTGGTACGGCGCGGTCCTGCGCGGCGATCTCGCGCCGGTCACCGTCGGCGCCCGCAGCAACGTCCAAGACGGCACGGTCGTCCACGTGGCCGACGACGGCCCGTGCGAGATCGGCGCCGACGTGGTGGTCGGCCACCGCGCCATGCTCCACGCCTGCCGGGTCGAGGACGCCTGCCTCATCGGCATGCAAGCGACCGTGCTCGACGGGGCCGTCATCGGCGCCGGCTCGGTGGTCGGCGCCGGCGCGCTGGTCACCGCGCGGACGGTGATCCCGCCCCGCAGCCTGGTGCTCGGCGCACCGGCCAAGGTGGTCCGGACACTTACCGCGGAAGACGAGGCCTTTCACCGCGCGCTGGCCGCCAAGTACATCCGCCTCAAAGAGAACTACCTCCGCGACGCGCTTCGGGGCGGGTGAGGTACCAATATAGGGCTCTCCCAGAACTTATAGCCCCGATTGCGGGGCCTTGCGTTTGCGTAGCTGGCCAGATTCGAGACGGTGCTGCTATGCTGCGGCGCCATGGAAATCAGCCCGCTGCGCGAGCGTGTGTCGAAGTTGCAGAGCCGTCTGGAGATTCTCCGGGGGCATCTTTGACATCGACGGCAAACGTTTTCGCATAGCGGAGCTGGATCAGCAGACCGGCGCCGCGGACTTCTGGAACGTCGCGGACAAGGCGCAGGCCGTCTTGCGCGAACAGGCCCGCATCAAGTCCGCCGTCGAGGGCTGGGAATCCCAGGGCAAAGCGGTCGAGGACGCGGCGGTGCTCATCGACTTGGCCGACGAGGCCAAGGACGAGCCGACCGCGGCCGAGGCGGCGGCCTCGCTGACCGCCATCGAGGCGGCGGTCGCCAAGATGGAGTTCGCGCGCATGCTGTCGGGGCCCTACGACCGCAACGGCGCGCTGGTCAGCATCAACGCCGGCGCCGGCGGCACCGAGTCGCAGGACTGGGCCGAGATGTTGTTGCGCATGTACGCGCGCTGGGCCGAGCGTAAGGGGTTCAAGATCGAAGAGCTGGACCGCCAGGCCGGCGACGAGGCCGGCATCAAGAGCGCCACCATCGGCGTCGACGGCGAGTGGGCCTACGGCTGGCTGCGGGCCGAGGCCGGGGTGCACCGGCTGGTCCGCATCTCGCCCTACGACTCGCAGGCGCGCCGCCACACCTCGTTCGCGAGCGTCTTCATCTATCCGGACATCGACGAGACCATCAAGGTCGAGATCGACGACAAGGATCTGCGCATCGACGTCATGCGCTCGGGCGGCGCCGGCGGCCAGCACGTCAACAAGACCGAGTCGGCGGTCCGGGTGACCCACATCCCGACCGGGATCGCGGTCCACTCCGACGGCGAGCGCTCGCAGCACAAGAACAAGGCGACCGCCATGCGCATCCTGCGCTCCAAGCTGTTCGAGGTGGAGCAGAAGAAGCAGGAAGAGAAGATGGGCAACATCCACGCCCAGAAGAAGGCCATCGAGTGGGGCAGCCAGATCCGGTCCTACGTCCTGGCGCCGTACCAGCTGGTCAGCGATCACCGGACCGCCCTCAAGGTGAGCAACGTCGACGCCGTTCTCGACGGCGATCTGGATCAGTTCATGGTGGCGATGTTGCTGGAGCTGGCGGGCGATCCAACCGCCAAGCCCAAGGCGCCCGAGGACGACGAGCCATGAAACCTGGCGGTTTCGAAACAAATCCACAAGCCTGTGGATTAATTCGACGGACCGAAGCAAATACAGGACCTTGGACGGCAGATCCCTGTTGATGACCCGTGGAGAAACATGTCGGACGAACGTGAGCTGATCGCCGAGCGCGAGAAAAAAGTCGAAGAGATCCGCGTGCTCGGGGCGAACCCCTACGCCAACGGTTTCTCCCCAACCCACACCGCCGCCGAGATCGCGGCCAAGTTCGCAACCCAGGTCGCGGCGTTCAACCCGCCCGCCGAGACCGCGGACAAGAAGGCGCCGCCCCAGTTGCTCTCCGACGAAGACTTCGCGGTCGCCGGCCGCATCGTGGCCTTCCGCGGGTTCGGCAGCATGGCCTTCGTCAAGCTCCTCGACCGCAGCGGGCAGATCCAGATCCAGATCCGCAAGGATCTAATCGGAGACGCGGCCTTCGCGATCTGGAAGAAGATGGAGCGCGGCGACTTCATCGGCGCGGTCGGCAGCCCGGCCATCATGCGGACCGGCGAGCTCACCATCATCGCCGAGAACGTGGTGGTGCTGACCAAGGCGACCCGGTCGCTCCCCGAGAAGTTTCACGGGCTGTCCGATCAGGAGATCCGCTACCGCCAGCGCTACGTCGATCTGGTCGTGAACCCCGAGGTGCGCGAGGTGTTCCGCAAGCGGAGCGCCATCGTGCGTCGCATCCGCAGCTTCCTCGATGCGCGCGGCTTCCTCGAGGTCGAGACGCCGATGATGCATTCCATCGTGGGGGGAGCCGCGGCGCGCCCGTTCAAGACCCATCACAACGCCCTCGATCTCGACCTCAACCTGCGGATCGCGCCCGAGCTGCACCTCAAGCGGCTGGTGGTCGGCAGCCTGGAACGGGTCTACGAGATCGGCCGCAACTTCCGCAACGAGGGGCTCTCACGCCAGCACAACCCCGAGTTCACGATGCTCGAATTTTATCAGGCCTACGCCACCTACGAAGACCTGATGCGTCTCACCGAAACGCTGTTTCAGGAGCTGGCCCGTGAGGTTTCCGGGGGCGAGACGATCAGCTATCAGGGGCAAGCGCTGAGCCTGGCGTCGCCCTGGCCGCGCATCCCGATGAAGGACGCCGTCGTCGAGGCCTCGCGCCGCGGGTTGATCCCCGCCGGCCTCGAACGCGGTGTGCTCGACGACGCCGGCGCGCTGGCCCATTGGATCGAAGCCAGCGGCGTGGCCGGCCGGGGCGACGAGCTGGGCGCCGTTTTGCGCAAGGCCGACACCCACGGCGAGCGGGTCGGCGCGCTGTTCGACCACGCGGGCGAAAAGGCGCTCCCCGTCGATCGCCCGACCTTCGTGACCGAGTACCCGGCCGAGACTTCACCGCTGTCGCGGCGCAACGACGGCGATCCGACGCGGGTCGATCGGTTCGAGCTGTTCATCGTGGGCCGCGAGCATGCCAACGCGTTTTCCGAGCTGAACGATCCGGCCGACCAGCGGGCCCGGTTTGCCCGCCAGGTCGCCGCCAAGGACGCGGGCCGCGACGAGACCATGGACTACGACGAGGACTATTGCCGCGCGCTCGAGTACGGCTTGCCGCCGACGGCTGGGGAGGGGATCGGCATCGATCGCTTGACCATGCTGCTCACCGACCAACCCTCGATCCGCGACGTGATCTTGTTTCCGCTCATGCGGCCGGAGCAGTAGGCGAGGCCGCATGCTGGCCCCTGGGTTCGAATGGTTCGTGGCCTGGCGACACCTGCGCGATCCGGAGCGCCGCTCGCGCCGGACGTTGCTGGTCGGTCTGGCCGCGCTGGCGGTCGGTGGCCTCTGCCTGGTCGCGGCCGCGCTGGTGCCGCACCTGGCCGGGATGCACGCCCGCGCGCCCAGCGAGTGGATGGAGACGCAGCCGCCAGTGATTGTCGATAGGCTCAGGACCGCGGGCGCCATCGCCATCGCCGCGGGGCTCTTGCTGTCGCTGCTCGGCGCGCTGTTCGCGCTCTTCACCGTCTTCACGGCGGTCTCGATCTTCGGCGTTTTTCTGGGCACCAGCGCTCCGATCCTGGCGCTCTCGGTCATGTCGGGCTTCGAGGCCGATCTGAAAGGGAAGATTCGCGCCACCAAGGCCGACGTCGCGATCGGGACGACGGACGATCGCCCATTCACGGATTGGCGGGCGGTCGATCAGAAGATCGCCGGGATTCCCGGGGTGGTCGGCTCGATGGCCTACATCGAGACCGAGGTCATCATCAAGCACATCACCAACCCGGCCGGGATGGGGATCATCCTGCGTGGCATCGAGCCCGATCGGGCGCCGCGCGTGTTGGGCCTCGCGCGCACCATGCGGGAGGGACAGATCGCCTATCTCGATCACCCGGACCGCATCCCCGCCGAAGCCGGCGACGACCTGGCGCCGCCCGACCTCTCGGTCAAGGATTCCACCAAGGACGCGACCAAGGACGCGGTGAAGGACGCGAAGGACATTCCGCTCGAGGGTCTCGCCAAGGGTCCGGTCCAGCCGATACCGCCGCCGCCCACCTTGCCGGGCATCCTGCTCGGCGACGAGCTCTACCAGCACACGCTGCGGGTGTTCGTGGGGAGCGAGGTCGACATCGCCTGCCCGCTGTGCGGGATCGGGCCCATGGGCCCGATGCCCAAGCTCAAGTCGTTCCGCGTGGCGGGGCATTTTTACACCGGCATGTACGAGTTCGATTCGAAGCTGGCCTACGTGGCGCTGTCGGAAGCGCAGAAGTTTCTCAACATGCCCGGAGAGGTCACGGGCGTCGAGGTGCGCACCACGACGCCGGAGGCCGCCCGCGCGGTGGCCGACGAGATCGCGCGCCGGCTCGGCCCCGGCTACGAAGTTCGCACCTGGGAAGAGCTGAACCGTGGCCTGTTTGCCGCGCTCAAGCTCGAGAAGGTGGCGATGTTCGTGGTGCTGACCTTCATCGCGCTGGTGGCGTCGTTCTCGATCGTCTCGAACTTGATCATGCTGGTGACCGAGAAGGCCAAGGAGGTCGCCATCCTGAAGTCGATGGGCGCGCGCGACGGCGCCATCTTGCGGGTCTTCTTCGCCGAGGGGCTCTACATCGGCCTCCTGGGCCTGGCGCTCGGGCTGGCGCTGGGGATCGGCGGCTGCCTGTTGCTCGGGCATTACGGGCTGCCGCTCGACCCGGACGTCTACTACATTCAGAAGCTGCCGGTGGTCATGCGGGTCAGCGAGATCGCGGCGGTCAGCCTGGCCGCCCTGGGCCTGTGCTGCCTGGCGACCCTCTATCCCGCCATGCTGGCCTCCCGCATGCGCCCCGTCGACGGCCTGAGATACGAATAATCCGGCGGGGACCCCGGAAGCAAAGCTGGAACGCACACAGTCGATACGGGTCCAGGCAACCTGCGGCCAAGTGTGCGGAGTCTCAGGAATTGCAGGCAATGGCGTCGTTGACACCCGCGGGGGCGGCGACTAATTTGGCGCACCCCATGACGACCCCCAACTCGCCGGCCGCCATTTTGCCGGCTGTGCGGCAGGGCGAGGCGCGTGGGGGCGCCCGGGTCACGGTACGCGGACTGGTGAAGGCCTTCGAGCACGGCGGCCGCCTGATCGAGGTCCTGCGGGGCCTCGACTTCGAGCTCGGGCCCGGCGAGATTGCCTCGGTGGTGGGCGCCTCGGGCGTCGGCAAGTCGACGCTCCTGCAGGTGCTGGGGACGCTGGACGCCCCCAGCGCGGGCAGCATCACCTTCGACGGCGTCGACGTGACTACGCTGGGCGCCACGCGCCTGGCCGAGTTTCGCAACCGCGAGATCGGCTTCGTCTTCCAGTTCCACCACCTGCTGCCGGAGTTCACGGCGCTCGAGAACGCCATGATGCCGGGCCTCATCCTGCGGATGCCGCGCCGCCTGGTGGCGGAGCGGGCCGCCGCCATGCTGGCCCGGCTCGGCCTGGGCGATCGCCTGTCGCACCGACCCGGCGAGCTGTCGGGCGGCGAGCAGCAGCGGGTGGCGCTGGCGCGCGCTCTCATCTTGCGTCCGCGGTTGCTGCTGGCGGACGAGCCGACCGGCAACCTCGACACCAAGACCGGTCGCCAGATGCACGACCTCTTCTTCGAGCTCAATCGTGAGCTGGGAACGACGATCCTGATCGTCACGCACAACGACGAGCTGGCCGGTAAGACGCCCCGGCGCTTGCGCATGGCGGACGGCCTGATCGTCGAGCGGGAATAGCGGGCCGCCCGCCATGAGCCGCCGCGTTTTCGCCGTCGCCGCCGCGATCTTCCTGGGGCTCCCTGGATCGGTGCCGCGGGCCTGGGCGGGGGTCGAGGCGGACGATGCCGACGCGGCTGCCGACGCGGCACCGGCGCCGAAGCCCGCCAAGCCGGCCGCCCCCGCCCCCAACCTGAAGGTGATCAAGCTGCAGTTCCGCGGCAACCGGAAGGTCGAGGACGACGCCATCAAGGTGAACCTCAAGACCGCTCCCGGCGTCACGCTCTCGCAGGAGACCGTGCGCGACGACGTGCGCGCCATATGGAAGATGGGCTACTTCGAAGACGTGCAGGTCGAGGTCAGCGAGGGCAAGGGGGGCAGCGTCGTCACCTTCGTGCTGCGCGAGAAGCCCGCCATCGCCAAGATCTACGTGGCCGGCAACGACGAGCTGTCGCTGTCGAAGATCAACGAGGTACTCGACATCAAGAAGGACCAGATCCTCGACCTGGCCAAGATCAAGAAGAACGTCGAGAAGATCAAGGACGCCTACGTCGAGAAGGGCTTCTACATGGCGGAGGTCTCCTACGAGATCAAACGCGACAGCTCCGCCACCGTCGACGTCTGGTTCCACATCCGCGAGAACGCCAAGGTCGAGGTCAGGCGGGTCAACTTCGTCGGCAACCATGCCATCTCCGACGCCGAGCTGCGCGGCGTGATCTCGACGCAGGAGGGGAACATCCTCTCGGTGCTCACCTCCGCCGGCACCTACCGCGAGGACGTCTTCCAGCGCGACCTGCTGCTCATCCAGGCGCACTACTGGGACCACGGCTACGTGCAGGTGAAGGTCGGAAGTCCCCTGGTCGAGCTGTCGCCCGACAAGCAGTCGATGTACATCACGATCTCGATCGACGAGGGGCCCCAATACCACCTGGGCAAGGTCGACGTGACGGGCGATCTCCTGATGCCCAAGGAGTTCTTTCTGAGCCGGGTCTCGGTCAAGCCGGGCGAGATCTTCAACCGCTCGAAGCTGTCGGACGACCTGCAGAAGCTGACCGACTACTACAAAGACCGCGGCTACGCCTACGTCAACGCCACACCCACCACGCCGGTCAACGAGAAGACCAAGATCGTCGACGTCTTCTTCGAGATCCAAAAAGGCGAGCTGGTCACCATCAACCGGATCAACATCCGCGGCAACACCAAGACCCGCGACAAGGTGATGCGCCGCGAGATGCGCATCGTCGAGGGCGACACCTACAACCAGGCGCTGCTCGACTACTCGAAGAAGCGGGTCAACGCGCTCGGGTACTTCGAGAAGGTCGACATGTCGACCAAGCGCGCCGAGACCGACGACAAGATGGACGTCAACTTCGAGGTCGCCGAGCGCCCGACCGGCACCTTCCAGATCGGCGCCGGCTTCTCGTCGGTCGAGAACTTCATCGCGCAGGCGCAGGTCTCGCAGAACAACCTGTTCGGCCGCGGCCAGCTCCTGACGCTGCAACTGCAGTACTCCGGCCTTCGGCAGCTCTACCTGCTGCAGTTCCAGGACCTGTATTTCCTCGACACCCCCTGGACCTTCGGCTTCAACCTGTTCCGGCAGGATCAGTTCCTGTTCTCGTTCGTGCGCAATTCGAAGGGCGGCAGCCTGACCTGGGGCTACCTGCTGGCCGAGGACACGCGCCTGCTGCTCACCTACACGCTCGAGGACGTGGGCGTCTCGACCAGCGGCTTTTCGAGCCTGTTCTCCACCTCGGTGATCCAACCGACGCAGGTGGGCTCGATCGCCAACCTGCTGCGCTCGGGGATCACGTCGTCGGGCAAGGCCCTGCTGTCGTACGACTCGCGCGACAACCGCCTGTTCCCGACCCGCGGTTGGTACAACACCGTCTCCGCCGAGGTGGCCGACCCCTACACGCTGTCGGAGAACGTCTTCACCCGCTACGAGGCGACGGCGCGCGCCTTTTACCCGATCTGGGGGCCGTTCGTGCTGCGGCTCAAGGGGAACGTGGGGCTCATCGGCAGCCGCGACGATCGCGGCGTCCCCATCTTCGAGCGCTACTTCGTGGGCGGCATCTACGACATCCGCGGGTTTTCGCCCCGATCGCTGGGGCCGGTCATCCGCGCCGAGAGCACGCAGGCGCCCGACGGCTCGCTCAGCAATTTCCTCATCGGTGGCAACATGGAGGTGATCGGCAACGCCGAGGTCGAGTTCCCGATCTTCGACAAGGTCGGCATCCGCGGCGTCGTCTTCACCGACGTGGGTAACGCCTTCAACCTGGAAGACCAGTACTGCAAGCTGCGGCCGTTCAACGTCGACGTGTCCAAGGACCCCTGCAAGAGCCCGCTCAACATCGGCGCCTACCGCGCCAGCTGGGGCTTCGGGTTCCGCTGGCAGTCGCCCATCGGCCCGCTGCGCTTCGAATGGGGCGTCCCGTTCTGGACCATCCCCGGCGAACAGCCCATCGTCTTCGAGTTCACCATCGGTAATTTTTTCTAAACGTGCTAAGCAACCGGGCGGTGAAGGAGATGAACATGTCACGCGCATCACGATTTCTGATTCTGGGGGTGTTCCTGCTGAGCGCCACCTCGGCCTTTGCGGAGGACTTCAAACTCGGTTTCGTCGACATGCAGCGCGCGCTGAATGAGACCGACGACGGCAAGAAGGCCAAGGCGGCGCTCAAAAAGGTGTTCGAGCAGAAGCAGAAGGAGCTGGACGAGCAGCAAGCCGCGCTCAAGAAGGACATCGACGACCTCGACAAGAAGCGGACGCTGTTGCCGCCGGATCAGGTGCGCGAGAAGGAAGGCGAGCTGCAGCAGCGGATGCAGAAGGTGCAGCAGTCCTACCTGCGGCATCAGCAAGATCTCTCCGGCAAGGAGCAAGAGGCCACCTCCAAGATCTACGAGCGCATGAACAAGATCATCGCCAAGATCGCGGCTTCCGAGAACTTCTCGATGATCGTCGACAAGTCGGCGTTGGTGTTCGCCAAGCCGCACCTGGATCTGACCTCCGAGCTCATTCGCCGCTACAACAGCGGCGAAGGCGGTGACGCGTCCGCCAAACCGGCGCCTTCCGCCAAGAAGTAGGCGGATGCTCGATATCCGCGCGATCGAGCGGATCCTCCCGCACCGCTATCCGTTCCTGCTGGTCGATCGCGTCGACGAGCTGGGGCCGGAGCGGATCGTGGCCCGCAAGCTGGTCACCCGAAACGAGCCCCACTTTAGCGGGCACTTCCCGGGGCACCCGGTCATGCCGGGCGTGCTCATCATCGAAGCCATGGCGCAAGCCGGGGCGCTGCTGGCCGCCAGCCTGGTCTCCTTCGATCCCGCCAAGCAGGTCATCTACTTCCTGGGGATCGACAAGGCCCGCTTCCGCAAGCCGGTGACCCCCGGGGATCTGCTGGTGCTGGAGGTGGTGCCGCTCCGCAAAGGGGGCGCCATCTGGAAGCTGCGCGGCGAGGCCAAGGTGGACGGCCTGCTCGTCGCCGAGGCCGAGCTCATGGCGACGATTCAGAACGTCTGAACGGGAGCGTGCCTCGCTGCTGCGCGCATCTCCTCGGTCCGCCTTCCCCGCGCGCGTGGAGGCTGCGCGCCGTGCGCTGCGCTGCGCGACCGCCGTCCTGTGGCTGTCCGCCGGCCTCTTGTCCGCCTGTCACCGACCGAGCATGCCGCCACGCCCGGACGGCGCCGCGGTGGTGGTATCGCCCGAGGTGGTCGACGACGGGCTGCAGGCGGTGCCCGAGACGGAGCCGAACGACACGTTGACCACGGCGCAGCGGCTGGTGATCGCGATGGGGACGCCGGCGGCCCTCACCGGCAGCCTGGCGAAGGCCGCCGGTACCAAGCGCGACGTCGACCTCTTCCGGATCGATCTGCCGGCGAACGACGCAGGCGCGCCGACGCCGAAAGCCGATGGGGCCGTCGCGGCGCTGTCGCGCTCTCTGTTGCGCCTCGACCTCAGGCCCGAGGCTGGGTGGGCGGCGACGCTCGACGCGCTCGATGGGGCGGGGCATCTCCTGGTGTCGGCCACGGGACAGCCCGGTGAGGCGATCGCCATTCCGAACTTGGCGGTGACCGCGGGCACGACCTATCTGCGCGTGCGGTCCGCGGGCACCGAGCCGCCGCCGGGCGGCTACCGGCTGGTCGCACACCTGGCACCCTTCGATTTGGGCGCCGAGGTGGAGCCCAACGGGAGCGCGGCGCTGGCGACCGAGCTGCTGCCCGGCGCCGAGGCGGTCGGCTATCTGGGTTGGCGCCACGACCAGGACTGGTATCGGTTGCCGACGGCCGGGCTGGCCGAAGGCAGCGTGTTGTCGGTCGACCTCGATCCGGTGCCGGGCGTCGCGGCCTCCTTGCAGCTCTGCGGCGCCGACGCGCACAAGCTGACCGAGGCCCGCGGCCGCAGAGGCGAGCGGGTCGTCTTGCGCGACGTGCGCTTTCCGCCCGGCGACGCGCAGGTCTATCTGGTCGTGCGCGCCGACGCAGACTGGAGCGCCGACGCGCGCTACAACGTTCGGCCGCGCGCCGATCTCCCGAAGGCCGGCTCGGAGGCGGAGCCCAACGACGACACCGACCACGCGCAGACGGTCACGGGCGGCAGCGTGGTGGGCTACCTCGGACGCGGCGACGTGGACGTCTTTCGGTACGTGACCGACGCCCCGGCGGCGCTCGACGTCGAGCTCATCGCCCCCGAGCGAACCAGCGTCAAGCTGGAGATCTTACGCGCGGACGGCACGCTGCTCAGTCGGAGCGAAGGCGGTCGCCACGGACCGATCCGGATCGCCCACCTGGCGATTCCAGGCGGCCCGGTCTTCATCCGTCTGGCGGGCAGCCACGGCTCGGCCAACCCCGACGATCCATATCACCTCACCGTCTCCAGCCACCCGCCGGACACGAACCCGGGCGCGCCCGGAGAGCCGCCGGCCAAGATCGAATGACCGCTCCGCGAGGGATGCTGCTGGCCGGCGTGTTTGCGGGCGCCCTGGGGTGCTGCGCGCATCGGGCGGTGGGGCCGGGCGCCACCGTGGCGACCTTCGGGAACGCCCTGGCGCGCGGCGATCTGGCGGCCGCCTACGCGCTCACTTCGGCCGACTTCCGGCGGCGGATGCCGTTCGAAGCCTTCGCCGCGGAATTTCGAGCCGGTGGTCGCGAGCCGGCGGCGCTCGGACAGCGGATGGCCGCCGAGGCACCCGCGATCGCGCCGCGGGTCGACCTCGAGCTGTCGCTCGGCGAGCAGGTGCCACTGGTCTTGGAGGGCGGGCAATGGCGGATCGATGGCCCGGTCTTCGAGGCCTGGGGGCAGGGGACCGCGCGCGCGGCGCTGCGGACGTTCGTTCGGGCCCTCGAGGCTCGGCGCTATGACATCGTGCTGCGCCTGGTCCCGAGCCGCTACCGCGCCGGCCTGACGGCCGAACGGCTGCGGGTCTATTGGGAGGGCGATGACGCGAAAGACCACGCCGCGATGCTGGCCGAGCTGCGCGCGGCGTTGGTCGCACCCATCTCCGAAACGGGCGACGAGGCGCGCTTTTCGTACCCGCCCGGACGCGAAGCCCGGCTGGTGCGCGAGGCAGGACAATGGAAAATTGAGGATCCCGATCAAAACCACGTCGTAACGACAAGCGAACACTGAGCTTTTCGGCGTCTCACGTTTGTGTGCCGAATTGCCGAACTTGACTAATAGGTAGAGATATTGCAGGCATCTAGGTAGGGGTTCTCACGTGCTCGAGCCGTGGATCATCGAACAGATCCGCCGTCGCGAAGAGGAAGAGCGGCGGCGTCAGGAACGTCCGAGACTAGAAGTCCCGGAGCGCGACGAGCGTTGGAAGCCCGAGAGCGAGGAAGAACGGCGTCGGCAAGAGCAAGATGAAGAGGAGTCGAACGACCGCGACCGGCCGCAGCGAGGCGTGGTGATCATCGAGATGTAACCGCGCCTTATTGGACGCGGCCCTCGGTCGAGGCTACACAGAGGGCATGCGTAGTAAGGCGGCGGCGTGGGTTGGGAGGCAGGCGGAGCTGGCTGAGCTCGAGGCGGCATTTTCGCGTGCCACCACGCTCAAAGCGCCGCAGACCGTGACCCTGATCGGTGCGGCGGGTGCCGGCAAGACGCGCCTCGTCGACAGGTGGTTGGAGTCCAAGCGATCACTGGATCTGGGCATCGTGCGCGCCTCGGCCGGCGCGGGAGAGCCCGGATGGGGGGTCGGCGGACCGGCGCCGGGGGCGCTGCTGGCGCACCTGCTGCGGGTGCGATTCGCGCTGGGCGATCTGGCGCCGGGCCCAGCGCTGGCGCGCTTCCGCGCCGGGCTACAGGAGACCTTCGGCGATCGCCGCGTCTCCGAGATGGCGATCTTGCTGGGGAGCTTTCTGGGTTTCGAGATGGAAGACAGTCCGCTGGCGCTGGCGCTGGAGCGACGGCCCGGGCAGGAGAGGGAATTGGCGCGCGCCGTCCTGGGACGGTTCTTCGAGCAGGATGCCGCGACCAGGCCGCTCGTGATCGTGGGCGAGGATCTGCACGACGCCGACGACGACTCGCTGGACGAGCTGCAAGCGCTCTCGGCAGAGTTGGCGGATGCGCCCATCCTGATCGTGGCCACCGCGCGCCCCGATCTGCTGGTCCGCCGTCCGGGGTGGGGCTACGGCGGCGACCACCAGCGGCGGATCGATCTGTCGCCGCTCTCCAGGTCCGAGCTGGAGGCATTGGTTCGTTCGATGTTGGTCACGGCCAGCCTTCCGCACGGCTTGGCCGAGCATCTGGAGCAAGAGTCGCTGGGCAATCCGGCCGACCTGCTCGAGCTGGTGGGTGCCTACCGAGAGTCGGGGATCCTGAGCGCCGAGACCGCAGAGGGCTGGCGCTTCGATGCGGCGCGGGTCGCGCGGCAGCGGCCGGCGGCGACCCGACAGGAGGCCGCGTCCGGGCACCTGATGTCTCTCACGCCGGCCGAGCGCGAGGTTCTGGCGCGGGGGGCCGTGTTCGGCGAGCGGTTCTGGACCGGCGGCGTGGTGGCGCTGGGCCGCCTGGACGCCGACCCGCCCGACGAGACGGCGGTTTTCGCGCCGGATCCGACCATCACCGAGATTCAAAAGATCCTGGAGAGCCTGTCCGGCCGCGGCTTTCTGGAGACGAGCGCGGACGCGTCCGTCCCCGAGGAGACCGCCTGGACGTTTCGCCGCCCGCTCGAGCTCCAGCTCCTCGACAAGAGCGTCGAGCCCGAGCTGCGGCGCCGGCGCAAGGCCTTCGCGGCCCAGTGGCTGGAGAGCCGGGGTGGGGCCGAGCGCGAGCAGCGCCTCGAAGCGCTGGCCCGTCTTTACGAAGAAGCCGGCGATCGGCGGCGGGCGGCCTATTGCTTCGTGACGGCGGCGACGATCGCGCGGGGTCACCTCTTGCCCGATCGGGCGCTGCCGCTTTATCTGGCGGCAATCCGGCTCTTCGATCTCGAAGACGCGGTGGCCAAGATGGATGCGCTGTATGCGGCCGGCGACGTCGCCGCGCGCTTGGGGCGCACCCGCGAGGCGGTGGGCCTCTTTCAGGAGATGTTGCGACTGGCCTGGCGCCTGGACCTGCCGAGCAAAGGGGGCGCGGCGCATGGACGGATCGGCCGCCTCTGCAGCATGCTGGGCGACAACCCGCGCGCGCTCGCGCACCTCGAGCTGGCGCACAAGCTCTACGAGGTCGCCGGCGACTGGCCCGGCGTGGCCGCCGCGCTCGACGACGTGGGGCGGATCCACTTCTTGATGGGCCAGCCGGATCGCTCGCTCGAGTGCCATCGGGCGGCGCTCGCGGTGCGCGAGCAACTGGGCGACGATCGGGGGCGCTCGCTCACGCTGTCGCGGCTCGGGCAGGTTTTGCAGAAGACCGGCGGTCTGGTCACGGCCGGCGAGCACTTCCGCGCCGCGCTCGAGCTGCGGCGCCGGATCGGGGATCGCGCTGGGGTGGTGGCCTCGCTGCTCGATCTCGGCGCGCTCGAGCGGGATCTCGGACGCCGGCCGGAGGCGCTCGCGCTGTTGTCCGAAGGGCGCGAGCTGGCCCGGGCCAGCGGGGAGCGCCTCTACGAGTGCAGCCTCTCGATCGAGATGGGCGATTGCCACCTGGCCGACGGTCAGCCCCGGGTGGCGCTGGCCGAGTTTCAGGCGGCGCGCGAGATCGCACGTCAGTTCGGAGCCCGTACGCTGCTCTCCGAGGCGACGCGGGGGATGGCCGAGGCGCAGCTCGCGTTCGGGGACGCGACCCGCGCGCGCGACGAAGCCCGCGCCGCGTTCGAGATCGCGGAGCGGGCGGGGGCGCCGCCTCTGGTCGGCGCGGCTTTGCGGGTGGTCGCCTCGGCGGTGGGCGCCGGCGCGCCCGGCGAGGCCGACCTGGGTGGGGCGCGCGAGATGTTCGACCGGGCGGTCGAGGTGTTGACCGGGGCCGGTGCCGAGCTGGAGTTGGCGCGTACGCTTTCCGCCTACGCCGAGTTCGAAGATCGTTCCGGGCGTGAAGAGACCGCCGCCGAGCTGCGGCGCCAGGCCAGCCTGATCGCGGCCCAGATGCAGCGCGTGCGGGGCGGATTGGCCGGCGGCGCGGCGCAGCCTGTTTAGTCGAGCGCGTATTGCTTAGTCGCGCGTATTAGGGGAGAGGACCCTCGGAAGGTCCTTTAGATCCCCCCGCGAACGAGCGCCTACTTCCTGGTGGACTTCGAAGCGACCACCGGCTTGCCGGGGGGCGTCTTCGCGGCGGCCGCCGCCGGCTCGAGATCGTCGGGTTTGATCAGGATACGATCGATCGCCCATTTCGGCGCGGTGTAGACGTCGGCCGATTTGGCGCTGGCCACGTAGTAGTTGATCTTGTCCTTGGTCTCGTCGCCGATGCGGACCTGGCAGGCCGGCGCGCTCGACTTGCTGCCGGCCTTGGCGGAGATGACCGCCTTGGGCTTGGCGAGGCCGTTGTCCTTGAGGGACTGATCCTCCGCGAAACCGTTCCCCTTCCAGTCTTTGAAGGCGGCCACGATTGGGCTGACCTTCGAGCTATCGACCTCCAGCTTGGCGGGCTTGGTGGCCTTCCAGTCGGCGCCGCTCTTGGACAAGGTGTAGGACCTGTCTCCCGCGCTCACGGCGATCTCGGTCAGCTCGGCGCCGGTCAGATCGCACAGCGTCTTGTCGCGGAACTCCATCGGTCGCTTGTCGATCCGTTCGAGGTTGTACTTCTTGACCAGGAAGACCTGCGGTGCGTCGGCCTTCTTGACGTAGAATTCGTCGTCGCCCTTCTTGCCGCCGATGAGGACGGTGACGCTCTTGTCGTCCTTGGCGCCCGTCTTCGAGTCTGTCCCCGAGCTCAGGGTCACGGTCAGCTCGGGCGGCGTCAGTCCGGCGTCGGCCAGGGAGACGCCGTCGGCGAAGTCGTTGGCCTTCCAGGACGCCATCGCCGACACGATCCCGGCCGGCACCGAGGTGTCCAGTTTGTCGATCTTCACGGACGACTGGGTGACTTCCCACTGGGCGTCCTTCGGGCCCTTATTCGGTTCCTTGCCAGCCGCTTTCTGGAGCACGATCTTGGCACCATCCTTGGCGGTGATCTCCAGGCGGCCCACATCGGCCGCCGGAAAGGTCACGATGCTCTTGTCGCGCCAGTCGCCGGGGCCCTTGTCGAACAGGTAGTGGCTGATGCCGGTGGCCCGCCAGATGTCGTCCTGGCCGCTCGGGCGGACCATGGTACCGCCGCCGACGCTCTTGCCGACGATCAGATCGGCCAGCACCTTGCCGTCGTGCTTGGCGACGACACGGATGCCCGACTTGTCGTCGACGTCGAACTCGGTCTGCTTGGTCTTCTGTTCGGTCACCAGATCCGAGACGTCCATCTTGCCGAGCCCCTCGAAGGCGGCCTTGGCGGAGGCCTGGTCGGCCGCGTAGGCAACCGGCGCGGTGACCCGGTACTTGCCCGCGTCGTTCTTGATGATGGTCGTCGCGCCGTTGCGGGTGACCTCCAAGGTGGTGATCTGCGCTGGGTCGAGCTGGGGGACCGGGTGGGGATGGTCGGCGGCCCGCTCGCCCTTTTCGGGCTGCCGGAGCGCGAAGAGGGCCAGCGCCCCCAGGACCACGAACACGCCGAGCGCGGTGAGTGTCTTGCGATTCATAGTTTTTGACCTTGGCGACGGGAGCGCCGGATCCGCCAGCGCAAGAGCCCGAAGGAAATGAAGAGCGCCGGGACGCCCGCGATGTTGACGATCTTGACGGCGCTGACGGTGCCGTCCGAGGCGATCTCGATCGGGCGGGCGCTGACCGTCTTGCTGCGCACCGGCGTGAGCGTCTCATCCTCCATGGTCCAGCTGATGGCGTTGAACAGCATCTGCGCGCCGCCCTGATAGAAGGGGAGATAGCGCGAGAGCTGTAGGTACTCGTCGGACGCGAAGTCCGAATCGCCGACCACCACCAACCGAACCGGCTTCTTCGATTCGGTGGGCGGCGCGTCTTTGGGCTCGGGCATCGACATCCCGGGCGGCGCGGCCGGCGCGTAGGCGCTCTTGAGC
>DASRLC010000111.1:0-4369 GCA_035648655.1 Polyangia bacterium | reverse complement strand
GCACGACCGGCAACGGCGGCAGCGGGCAGACCGGCGGCACGGGTGGCACGCACGGCGGCGGGGGCAGCTCGGGGCACCCCGATTGCGCCCCGTTCCCCTCGGGCGGCTCGGTCACGCTTTCGTCGGATGGCCTCCTGCACTGCTACTGGACCCACGGCGAGCCTCTGCTCTGGACCAGCGCCGAGACCACCTGCGAAGGCGAAGGGGGAACCCTAGCCACGATTCTCTCCGCCCAGGAGAACACATTCGTCGTCCAGCTCGCCGCGCAAGGCCAGCTCTTTCAAGGCGCCGCCGTGTGGCTGGGTGCCAGCGACGGCAAGGCCAGCAACGACATGAGCGGCGTGGGAACGTACACCTGGGTCACCGGTGAACCTTGGGGCTACCACAACTGGCAGCCTGGGCAGCCCGACGGCTCGTGCAGCGGCTGCAACGCCACCGCCACCTGCTTTTGCGACCATTGGTTGACCTTCACCGTCGACGGCACCTGGTACGACCGTTCCGAATCCGCCCCGCGCCCCTACGTGTGCGAGGCGACGGCGCGCTGAACCGCCGGGCGCTGGCCACGGCGTTGATTTGGGCGGCGGCGCTGGCCTTGGGCTGCGCCAAGCCGATCGCGTTCGACGCCGGCGCGATCGCGGCGCATTCGATGCTCGCGGGCACGTCGCCCGGATTCCTCTTCGGCGCCGCCACCTCCGCCTATCAGATCGAGGGCGGCAACCACAACGACTGGACCGAATGGGAGAAGGGGCGTTACCCCGACGGCACGCCGCACGTCCTCGACGGCAGCACCGCCGCGCGGGCCGCCGACTCCTGGAATCTGTGGCGCGCCGATCTCTCCGCGCTGCAACTGCTCGGCGCCAACGTTTACCGGCTGGGCATCGAGTGGAGCCGGCTCGAGCCGACCGAAGGGGCGTGGGACGCGGCGGCGGCCGCGCGTTACCGCGAGATGTTCGCGGCGCTGCGGGCGGCCGGCATCACGCCGATCGTGACGCTCTACCACTTCACGCTCCCGCTTTGGGTGTCGGCGCGTGGCGGTTGGGACTGGGCGGGCGCGCCGGCGGCACTGGCGGCCTTCGCCGGGCGGGCCGGCGCCGCGTTCGGCGATCTGGTCGATTGGTGGTGCACCATCAATGAGCCCAACGTGTTGGTGGCCAAGGGCTACTTGGCGGGGCAATGGCCGCCCGGGGTGCGCGATCCCCGGCGCGCGGCGCTGGCGCTGGCGGCGCTCGAGCGGGCGCACGGGTGGATGGCGCGCGCGCTGCGCGACAACGACCGCGTCGATGCCGACGGCGATGGTCGGGCCACCCGCATCGGCATCGCGCAAAACCTGCGCATCTTCGACCCCTATTCGGCGAACCCGATCGATGGTCTGGTCGCGGGCGCCGCCGACGGTTTTTACAATGAATCGTTCCTCGACGCCGTGACGCTGGGGCGGGTGCGGGTGGTGTTGCCGGGGGTCATCGACATCGACGAGCCGTTCCCGGATCTGGCGGGCAGCCTCGATTATCTGGGCATCAACTACTACACGCGCGAGCTGGTGGTCGGGCACCTCTCGGGGCCGAACGTCTACACGCCGGCCTCGGCGCCCGATCGCCCGCGCAACGACCTCGGCTGGGAGATCTATCCGGAAGGGCTCTATCGGTTGCTGCTTCGCTACGCGCACCGCGGCTGGCCGCTCTTAGTGACCGAGAACGGCGTTTCCGACGGGCGAGACGTGCTGCGGTCCGATTTTCTGCGTGCCCACCTCTACGCCGTCGATCGCGCCCGCGCCGAAGGCGTCGACGTGCTCGGCTACATCTACTGGTCGCTCATCGACAACTTCGAATGGTCGCACGGTACCCGCGGGCACTTCGGGCTCTACGCGATCGACTTCGACGATCCGGTGCTGACCCGCCGACCCACCAGCGCGGTCGCGACTTTTCAGGAAGCCGCCCGAAACCTGGGCGCGCTGCACTGATTCACGCGTCGGGCGGCGGCGAGGCGCGACGCTCACTTCGGCGCGAGGCCTATGTTAGATGAGGGCTCTCGGGTGGGTTGGCCGTACGCGGGCATGCGCCAAGCGCCGCCTGCGCCGAACGTTCGGCCGCCGTATGCTGCCCGCGCGGGGGCGTGGAGCCCCGCGCCAGCGGGCCTTGACTGGGCCTTTCCACTGTGGTTGTGTGATGGCCGTTCCCATTTCCACACACGGGAACAGGATCGCTTATCTGGAATGGAAGTGAGGGCTAGCCTGATGACGCGCGCACGTTCCTTGGCCGTATTAGGCTCGTTGTGCCTGGCGCTGGGTTGCGCGGGCGTGAAACCAAATGCCACCGGTCCCGGCACCGGTGCCTCTACCGGAAACGGCGGAAGCGGTAACACCACCGGCACCGGTACCGGCGGCACCAACCCGCCGCCGAGCACGTGCAACGGGAGCTGCGCCGACTTCTCCAGCACGCCCGTCGTCGATGGCAGCGCCAATGGCGGATCGGCGGCAACGATCTTCGGCGCGGCCGGCAGCGGCAACAGCAGCGGCGGTCCCTGCATCTTCGAGCCCCAGATCGGCACCTTGTTTCCGAACAACTGGTTGCGACCGCGCTTCAGCTGGGCTGCCCCTTCGGGTCAGACGCTGTTCGAGCTGCGGCTCCACGCCGCCAATCAGGCCAACGATCTGGTGGTCTACACCACAAACTCCACCTGGACCCTGGACCAGACGACCTGGACCGCCTTGGCCCTCCACAGCCAGGACATGCCGATCACGGTCACCGTCCGCGGCGCTTCGGCCAACGGCGGCACGCCTTCCGCCGGCGCTGCCAGCAGCTTCACCATTGCGCCGGTCGCGGCCCAGGGGACGCTGGTGTACTGGTCGCCGTCGGGCTCGACCAACGGCGGCACCACCGGCATCATCGGGGCAACTTTGTTGTCTGGTTTCTCGGTCGGTGACGACCAGACCAACCCGGTCTTGGTTCCCAGCGACGTCAAGACCACCTGGGAGACCCCAGATCAGGGATGGAACGTGCGCAACGCTTCCGAAGGCGGCGCGGCGGTCTCCTGCATCGGCTGTCACACCTCGACGCCCGACGGCAGCTTCATCGGGTTCAACGATAACTACCCCTGGGGCGGCGTCATCACCTCCGACGAGATGGCCACGCTGGGCACACCCCCGCCGTTCATGAACGCCGGTGGGAAAGCCGCCTTCTCGCAGCCGTGGGTCGGCATCCAAACCTACTCCGCCAACCACTGGGCCAACAGTGATCACATCGTGGTGGCGCCCCTCGGGACCAGCGGAAACGACACCGACCAGCAACCTGGCTTGGCCTGGTTCGATCTGGAAAGCACCACGGCGCCCCTTCCGGCTGGCCAGAGCTCGTTCAATACCCTCAAAGGGACGGCCTGGAACTGGATCGTCCCACCCATGAGCGGAGCGTTTGCGGCCGCCCCGTCGTGGAGCCATGTGCAAGGCAACGACTTCATCGTTTACACCGCAACCAGCAACGTCAAGTCTGGTCGCATGGGGACCGGCACCGCGCACCTGTACAAGGTCAACTACTCGAAGACCACCGCCGAGACGCCGGCCCCCATCCCGGGCGACGGGTCGGCCATCGCCAACGCGCAGTACTACGGCACGCTGTCGAGCGACGACGCCTTCATCGTCTACGATCAGATCTCCGCCAACACCGCCGCCGCCGAGCACACCGACATGAACTCGTCGGACGCCGCAGGCAGCACCTGGAGCGGCATGTACATGCAGCCCGCCGCGGAGCTGTTCGTCATTCCGACCGCCGGTGGCACCGCCACCCGTCTGGCCGCCAACGACCCGCCCCAGTGTCCGGGCCAGTTGACCAGTCCCGGAATAAACAACACTTGGGGCAAATGGTCGCCGCTCGCGTCCTCGGGCGGCAGCAACGGCAACACTTACCATTGGATCATCTTTTCGTCCTGGCGGCAGGGCATGAAGGACGCGAGCGGGGATCCCATCGCGCAGCTCTTCATGACCGCCATCGTCCAACCGGAGGTGGGGCCCATCCAGACCTATCCCGCCGTCTACCTGTGGAACCAGCCGGCCAACGTCAGCAACTTCACGCCAGCCTGGGACTACTTCAAGGTCACCATCATCATCGATCAACCGTGACCGACTAGCCATTGGGCGTCGCGGTTCGGCTCAGCAGCACCCGCAGTACCCGTAGTGAACCGAGTCCTGCAGTGCAGTGGGGGACTCTTCAAAAACCTCACGATAAGGTCGAATCGATAATGCGAAAACTCACCCGACCCCTGGTCCTGTCGACGCTCATTTTGTCGCTGCCGCTCTTCTCCCCGCTGGCGCTCGCGCAGCAGGCAGCCCCCACCGCCGCGCCGGCGGAGGCGCCAATCGCCCCCGCCACCAGTCCGGGAG
>DASRLC010000110.1:0-2121 GCA_035648655.1 Polyangia bacterium | reverse complement strand
CGCCGACTGCCTCAGCCGGATGCGCGTTTTACACTAGACCCCGGCTATTCTTCGGCTTGGGGGCGGACGATGATGGTCTCGGGGAGATCGACGGTGGCGCCGGGCTCGATGGGGATCTCGACCTCGCGGGGACCGCTGATGATCGGCAGCACGCGGGCGCCAACTCGCACCGAGATCTCGTAGCGGCCCGGCAAGAGCGCCCCCACCGCGAACGAGCCGTCCGATTCGATCTCGCCCACCGCCTTGCGTGGCAGCGCCAGCGGCGACAGGCCAAACAGGACCGCGCGCGTGTCGGAATCGAGCGGCGAGCCGCCGCGCGTGACGATGTGTCCGCGCACGCGCGCTCCGCGGTGACCGAGGCGCAGCTCGATTCGGGCGTCCAGGTTGCTGTCGCTGATCTCGATCTTCTCGGGCGGGAAGACCAGCATCTCGCCATGACGGGCCCATAGGTAGTAGGTGCCGGGCTCGAAACGATCCTGCGCGAACTTGCCGTCGGCGTCGACGGTCCAGATGATGGGCGAGCCCGCGCTCCCGAGGCCGGCCGACGGAAGCGCCACCACGGTCGCGTTCCCCTGCCCTTCGCCGTCTCCGTCGAGCACGCGCCCTTCGATGATGCCGGTGCGCACCAGCTTGAACGCCACCCGCGTGGCGGGCGCGGTCACGCCCCACTTGAGCATCTCGGGCAGCCAGCCGAACTTCGAAGCGCGCAGAAAGTATCGCTTGTTGTCGATGCCGGAGATGACGAATGAGCCGTCGTCGCCGCTCTGCGCGAGGCCCGCATCGACCAGATCGTCGGGGCTGCGCACCGCCTGAATCGTGACGCCGGCGATGGGATCGCCCTTGCTATCGGTGACGCGGCCGCGGATGAAAGTCTCCTGCGCCAGGCGAAAATTCCGGAGGGTCGTCCCAGCGCGATCGATCCGCAGATCGGCGATCTCGGTGGCCAGGCCGGTGTGGCTGACCCGCACCGAGTAGGTCCACGGCCCCGCGCGCAGGTGCAGCCGGTAACTGCCGTCCTTGCCCGACACCTCGTCGAGGATGACGGTCCCCTGAAACCAGACCCGGACCTTGGCGCCGTCGATCCGCCGCCCCGCTTCGTCGGTGACCCGCCCCTGGACCAGCGCCTCGGGGCGATCGGCGGTGTCGCGACGGAAGATCTCGCGCCGAAACTCTTGCTCGGAGGGTAGGAGGCAGCTCGGAACCGTGCGCCAGGGGACCGCGCATTCGGGCGTGAGGCGCGAGCAGAAGTCGACGCACTCGCCCGGATCCTTGGGATCGCAGAGCGACGGCGGGATCGAATCGGGATCGACCAGCGGCGGCATCGGTCCCCGCCCTTCGCACCAGACGCACCCCTCGGGCCGTTCGACGCAGCGGACGTAGCGCGCGTCGAGAACGGTGGCCGAGGTATTGGGCGCCGACGAACGACCGCGCGAGCGACGACAGCCGGTGGCGGTCGACACCGAGAGCGCCATCATCGCGAGCAGGACGGCCCGGACGACTGGGCCACCTCGGATTGGTCTTTTCGCCACCCCACACTCCGTGTAGATCGGGGAGGCGTTTTACTCAAGGCCCGCCATTCGAATGTCCAAACCGCTCTTCATCGTCCTCGAGGGCATCGACGGCTCCGGGACCACCACCCAGCTCGGCTTGCTCGAGCGGCACCTCGCCGCCCGCGGCCGCCGGGTGCTGGCCACCCGCGAGCCGAGCCAAGGTCCGGTGGGCCGCCTGCTGCGCGAGATCTTGCTGGGGGGCCACCTTCACCCGGACGGTTCGCCGGTCGACGGGTTAGCCATGGCGCTGCTCTTCGCCGCGGATCGCCGCGATCACCTGCGCCGCGAGATCGAGCCCGCGCTGACCGCCGGATACGACGTGGTGTCCGATCGCTACCTGCTCTCGTCGCTGGCCTATCAGGCGCAGGAGGCCGAGCGCGACTGGGTCGCGACGCTGGCGCGCGACGTCCGGCGGCCCGACCTGACGTTGCTGCTCGATCTGCCGAGCGAAACGGCGGCGGCCCGCCGGCGGGCGGCCGGCCGCATCGACGAACGGTACGACGCCGACGCCGTTCAGGCGGCCGTGGCGGCCCGCTATCGAGAGCTGGTGGCGGGCGATCCGCTGACCCTC
>DASRLC010000109.1:0-2694 GCA_035648655.1 Polyangia bacterium | reverse complement strand
CCACAGCATCCTTCAGGACACGTTTGAATCGACCGGGTGGAGGTGAAGGTTTACCCCAGACGAAATCTTCACAGAAGAAAAAGCCCTGCTCACGCAGCCAGAAGATCATTTCGTACTGTAGGACACCGCGCTCGCCATCGTGTCGCCTCGATCGGTAGTTCAGGACGAAGCTACCCTTGGGCTTGAGCACACGGAGCACCTGTTCCGTGACTTGCATGAAGAATCCTCTATACCAGTCACGCTCATATTTCTCGCCGTTGCCATACTTCGGTTGACCGTCATACGGAGGTGAGGTCACTACAAGATCGACGCTGTTGTCGGGAAGGTTGCGAAGAACCGCCAGGCAGTCGCCAACAACAAGTTCGCCAAGGTCGGTTTTGAATCCACTACTGACCCTCGCTAGCTTCGGAGCGGCGACACTTTGGAGGATGAGCTGCTTCACCGACTTCTTTGTCGGCATCCCCTTGACGGTGGTTGCCCTTGTCGTCGCTGTCGCCTTCATGACCGCGACTCCGCCGAGGCAGCTTCACGCAATGCGAGCGAACGAACCCACCCGCTCAAGTCTAGGCCAGCCTTCTTGGCAGCCTGCATGAGAGTATCCTTCTGCTCATCGGTGACGCGGATGAGGATCGTCGCCTCCTTCCGTTCGCTTTTCGGCTTACGTCGCCTCACGCATTTGAAATATAGCTCTCAGATATACATGTCAAGATCGCTGACGTGTATGTCGGTTAGCTATACGTTGTTTGGCATGACAGTCCGAGCGGTCTTACTACAGCCGTTCGTCGCATTCGGCGCGCATGACGTCGTCGATGGTTTCGCGGCGGGCGATGAGTGTGGCGTGGCCATCCTCCCAGAAGACCTGGGGCGCGCGGCCCAGCGAGACGTAGTTGGAGCTCATGGCCGCGCCGTAGGCGCCGGCGTCGTGGAGCACCAACAGATCGCCGATCTCGGGGCGGGGGAGCTGGCGTGGGTCGAGCAGCTCCTTGTCGTCGCGGGTGAAGACGTCGCCGCTCTCGCAGAGCGGACCCGCCACCACGAACGGCTCGGGCGGGCGCGCGGCGCCCCGGCCCACGATCGAGATGTGGTGGTAGGCGCCGTACATCGCCGGGCGCACCAGATCGTTGAATCCGCCGTCGACCATGATGAAGCTGTGGCCGGGGCCTTTGGCGTTGGTCCCTGTCTCCTTGATGTCCTTCACGCGGCAGACCAGCAGGCCCGCGGCGGCGACCGGGTAACGACCGGGTTCGATCTCGACGCGGATGGCGCGGCCGGCGGCCTTGGCCAGAGCCGTCGCCGCCTCGGTGAGCAGGCGCCGGAAGCCGCCGAAGTCGTAGCGCGGCGCGCCCGGTCGATACGCATATGGGATGCCGCCGCCCAGGTTGACCGCCTCGAGCTGGGGGAACTCGGGCAGCCGGTCGGTCAGCAGGCCGACCAGGCGGCGCAGGTTATCGTCGAACTCGCGGATCTGCGGGCCGGTTCCGATGTGCGCGTGTAGTGCCACCACCGGCAGCTTGGCGGTGATCGCGCGCGCGCGCAGGCGATCGAGCGACTCGTGCCAGACGCCGTGTTTCGACGACGGTCCGCCGGTGTCGCAGGACTGCACGTGGCCGTGCCCGAAGCCGGGGTTCACGCGCACCGCGATCGGTCCGGAGTACCCCGCGCCGTGTAGCTCGTCGATCATCCCCGGCGAGCCGATGTTGGGGAGCACGCCGTGCTCGAGGATCACCGTGAGCGCATTGTCGCGCAGCACGTCGGCCGTCAGCATCACCACCGGCGGCTGCGCCCCCATCGCGAAGCCGGCGCGGCGGGCCCGCAGGACCTCGTTGCCGCTCACGGCATCGATCCACAGGCCGGCCCCGCGCACCCGCCCGAGCACCTTGGCGCTGGAGTTGGCCTTCATGGCGAAACGGGCCTGCAGCGCGTCGCCCTCGGTGAGCGCGGTCAGATCGGCCAGCCGCCGGCCGAGCTCGGCGCCGTCATAGAGATAAAAAGGCGTTCCCACCTCGTCGGCGAGGCGGTTCAAAGGATAGGAATCGAGATCCAGCGCAGGCATGGCCGCGAACTATCCCAGATGCGGCGCGACGGCGAAAGTCGCGCGCGCAGCGAAGATCGCGCAAGGCGCGGGTCGCAAGTCTGTAGCCGCGCGGGACCAACCCTCTGGCCGCCGTCCGTCGAACCCCGCGTCGCGTCGGCCGCGGGCGTTTGACTCCGGGCCCAGCGGTCCATAGATTCCCGGGGTGCAAAGGCTAACCGTGGCGGGCGTCGTGCTCTTGGCGGCGTGGCTGTCGGCGGGGCAGCCGGCGCGGGCGGCCGATCCGCGCACCGAATCGGCGCGCCAGCACTCCGCCGAGGGCGACGCCTACTACAAGCTCGAGAAGTACGGCAACGCCATCGGCGAGTACGAGCAGGCTTACCTGGCCAAATCCGATCCGAGCTTTCTCTACAACATCGCCCAGTGCCACCGGCTGATGGGGCAGAACGCCGAGGCGCTGAATTTCTATCGGCGCTTCTTGAAGGACGCGCCGAATGCGCCCAACCGCGCCGTGGCGGAGAAGCACATCAAAGATCTGGAGGACGCTTCGCACGCGACCCTCGAGCCACCGCCCGTGGCCGCGCCACCGCCTGAGGTACCACCTGCGCCGGAGCCCGCCGCGCCAGCCGCGCCACCGAATCCGGCAACCACGACCACCGCCC
>DASRLC010000108.1:0-4299 GCA_035648655.1 Polyangia bacterium | reverse complement strand
CACCGGCGACGTCACCGCCGACGATCCGTTCGAGCTGGCTTCACGCCGCGAGATGCTGGAGCGTCTGGTCGGCGGCATCGGCAACCTGCCCGAGAAGATGCAGCAGGTGCTGTCGCTCTACTATTGCGACAACCTGAACCTCAAGGAGATCGGCGGCGTCCTGGGCGTCACGGAGTCGCGGGTTTGCCAGATCCACGGCGAAGCCACCCGCCGCCTGCGCGACTCGCTGGGCGAGCTGGCCGCCGAAGCGGCGGCCTAAGTCGCTGGAACAGAAAGCTTTTGTTGCCCGCGCCGGTCGCGGGGGCCCGTCACCAGAAATCTTCCTCAAGCTACGTCCACATCCGCCGATGGTGTGGGTATGAGCGACACCGATCGGTACATCGGCCCCCGCCGTCCACCCGTCTCCGCGCCCCGTGCTGGGCTCGAGACCGGTGTCCTGGTCAACTCCCCGTCCCGCATCGAGACGCTCCGCCAGTTGGTCGCCGCCGGTCGCTACCAGGTCAGCCCGCGCTTTCTGGCCACCAAGATCTTCCGCGCCGCTGGCGTGAAGATCCCCGAGTAGCGCCGCGCCTTCAGTTCCGCCCCAGCGCTTTCAAGAGCTGCGCGCGGGCCGTGTAGAGCTGGTACTGCGCCTGGACCTTTTCGGCGGCCGTGGTGGTGAGGGCCAGCTGGGCATCGCCGAGCTCGATGATGTTGCCGACGCCGGTCGAGTAACGACCCTCGGCCAGGCGCAGCCGATCGCGGGTGTTGGCCAGGGCATCCTCGGCCGCCGCGATGGCGCCCTTGGCGGCGCGGATTCCCAGTCGCGCCTGCTCGACGTCGAGCCGGACCTGCTGCCGTTCGACCTCCAATTGGGCGTTGGCCTGCACCACCTGCCCTTGCGCCTCTTTGATCTGGGCGTTGATGGCGCCGCCCTGTAGCAAAGGAACGCTGAGCGCGATCATGCCGGCGAAGTTCCAGGTGGTCCGGTCCAGCGCCGGCCCGCTCTCATTGACGCTGCCGTTGGCGCCCAGATTGGGCCAGATCATGTCGTGGGCCGAGCGCAGCCCCAGCTCTTGGCTCCGGCTGTTGAGCCGCAGGTTCACCATTTCGGGGCGCAGGTGCTTGGCCTCATCGACCAGCGTCTCGACGTTGCCGTCCTCGCCCAGGACCGGCGGCAGCTCTTCGTCGGACAGGTCGTACTCGATCGACCGCTCGACCCCCATGGCCTGATTCAGGACCGCCTTGGCGACGCTGTAGGCGTTCTCGGCGTTGATGAGCTGTAGCTGGGCGGTGGCGCGGTCCGCCCGCGCCTGCGTCAGATCGATCTCGGGGTGGGTGCCGACCTCGACGTACCCCTGGACCTGCCCTAGGTGCTTCTCTTGATTGGCGAGCGTATCGCGCGCCACGCCGACCAGATCCTTGTCGGCGCGGGCGGTAAAGAAGGCGACGCGGGCGTTGTAATCGACCTGGGCTTCGGTGATGTGCACACTCTCGGCCGCCGCGTCGGCCGCCACGCGGGCCGACTTCCAGCGGTTGATGGTCTCCCCGAAGTCGTAGATGAGCTGGTTGGCCGAGAGGCCGACGCGCCACAGCGGCGTGGTGGCGAAGGAGGAGCTGGCCGCTTGGCTGCCGTTGGGGACGGTGCCGCCCGGCTGGGGGACGAAGTTGGAGGTGGCGCGCGTGTACGAGGCGGTGCCGCTCAGCTGGGGGAGCAGCGAGGCGCGATTTTGGTTGGCCAGCCCTTCGTCGGTGACGAGCGTCCCGCGCGCCAGCTCGAGCGTCGGTTGGTGCGCGCGCGCCGCGCGCAGTGCCTCGGCCAGGGTCAGAACCTGGGTGGTCGCGACGGCGTCGGGTATCGGTCGATTTTCAGCGTCCTCGGCGCGCGCCGCTCCGTCGAGCGCGAGTCCCATCAGACAGAGGCCGGCGAGGCGTCGAAGGTTCATGTTGGCGTCACTCGTAACGGAGGGCGTCGATGGGATCGAGCTGCGAGGCCTTGCGGGCGGGATAGAGGCCGAACACCACGCCGACCAGGCCACTGAAGCAGACGGAGATGATGACGATGTCGGGGCGCACCAGGGTGGGCCAGCCGAATTTGGCGGCCAACTGTCCGGCGGTGAGGATCCCCAGCGCCACCCCGACGATCCCGCCCGCCACCGATAGCGTGAGCGCCTCGACCAGGAACTGCATCAGGATGTTGAGCGGCGTGGCGCCCACCGCCATGCGCACGCCGATCTCCCGCGTCCGCTCGGTCACGCTGACCAACATGATGTTCATGATCCCGATGCCGCCCACCAGCAGCGACACGCCCGCGATGCTGGCCAGCAGGGTGGTCAGCGTGCGCATGCCGTCGGCCTGGGCGTTGGCCATCTCGGTCAGGTTGCGGATGGAAAAGTCGTCCTCGGCGCTGCTGTCGAGGTGGTGGCGGTCGCGCAGCAGATCGGTCACCTGCGTCTGGGCGCGGCCGGTCGAATCGGTCGAAGTGGCGCCGATGAAGATCGCCCCCGAGATGAACTTCTGCAGGCCGCCCTGGATCTTGGTCTGAAAGGTGGATTGGGGGACGAAGGCGGCGTCGTCGTAGTCCTGCCCGGTCGGGGACTGACCCTTCTTGTCGAGCACGCCGACGACTTCGAAGGGGATGTTCTTGATGCGCACCGTTTGGCCGATGGGATCGACCGCGCCGTAGAGCTTGTCGGCTACGGTCTGGCCCAGCACCACCACCTTGGCCGACGACTCGACGTCCGAGTCGAGCAGCGGCCGCCCGTGCGCGATCTTCCAGTTGCGGATCGAAAAATATTCGGGCGAGGTGCCGCTCACCGAGGTGGCCCAGTTCTGGTCGTCGCTCATGAGCTGCGCGTTCGAGCGGAGCTGGACCGCGGCGTAACGGACGGCGGGCGCCTCGCGGCGGATGGCGCGCAGGTCGTCCCAGGTGAGGGTCGGCTGGGTGCCGAAGCCGCCGCGCGCGCCGCTCGCCGTCGAGCTTCCCGGCAGCACGATGAGCAGGTTCGATCCCATCGAGGCGAACGAGGCCTCCACCTGCGCCTTGGCCCCTTCGCCGATGGCGACCATCGCGATCACGGCCCCCACGCCGATGATGATCCCGAGGACGGTCAGGAACGAGCGCATCTTGTTGCGCAGCAGCGCCCGCAGCGCGACGCGAAACGTCTCGAGCGGGATCACGCCGAGGCCTTTCGCATGTCATCGGCCGCCGGCGGGGCCGGCTCGTCTTCGACCGGGGCGGTGGCCGCCAGATCGGCCGCCGCGCGGCGCCCCTGCTGCCGCTCGTCGGTGCGGATGCGCCCGTCGCGCATCACGACCACCCGCGAGGCGTAGGCGGCCACATCCGGCTCATGGGTGACCAGTAGGATCGTGATGCCCGCCTCCGCCAGCTCTTGAAACAGCACCATGATCTCGATGGTGGTGCGCGAGTCGAGGTTGCCGGTCGGCTCGTCGGCCAGGATCAGGCGGGGGCGGGTCACCAGAGCCCGCGCCACCGCCACCCGCTGCTGCTGGCCGCCCGACATCTCGTTCGAACGGTGGTGGACCCGCTCCGCCAGGCCCACGCGGCCGAGCGCCTCCAGCGCCCGGCGATGCCGCTCGCGCGCCGGGACGCCGCCGTAGAGCAGCGGGAGCTCGACGTTCTCGAGCGCGCTGGTGCGCGACAGCAGGTTGAAGCTCTGGAACACGAAGCCCAAGGTCTTGTTGCGCACGCGGGCCAGCTCGCGCCGATCGAGCCGCGACACCTCGTCGCCGTCCAGGCGGTAGGCCCCGCCGGTCGGGCGATCGAGGCACCCAATGATGTTCATGAGCGTCGATTTCCCGGAGCCCGACGAGCCCATCACCGCCACGAAGTCGCGCTCCTCGACCGCGAAGGAAACCTCGCGCAGTGCGTGGACCTCGACGTCGCCCATCCGGTAGACCTTCGAGACCTTGTCGAGCTCGATGAGCGGCATGATCAGAACAGGCGATGCATGCCGCCCGGACCGGTCGGCGCCCCGCTGCCCGCGGGCGCGTCCGGGACCGAGGCGTCGATCACCACCGGTTCGCCTTCGCGCAGATCGCCTTCGATCACCTCGGTCAGGTTCCCATCGGACAGCCCGACCCGCAGCGAGACCATCTGCGGCTTGCCGTCGCGCAACACCCAGGCCGAACGGCGATCGGTCGGCCCTTCGCCGCGCCCGCTGTGCGCGACGCGGCCGATCGGAACCGCGGGGGCGGGAGACAAGGTGCAGGCGGCGGCTCCCGCAGCGGCGGCGCCGGTCCCGGCGGCGGCGCGCGGGCCGGCGGCGCGGGCGGGCCGGGCGGCGGGCGCGCGCACAG
>DASRLC010000107.1:0-3418 GCA_035648655.1 Polyangia bacterium | reverse complement strand
GCCGAGCACGACGGGCAATCCATCGGGCGGCGGGCGCGGAAACGCGCCGGCGAAGTAGTCGGCGGCCTCGGGGTCGGTGATCTTGCCGGCGGGCAGCTGGAGGGCGCTACATCGGGTTGCTTCGACGGCTCACCGGAAAGGTGCGGAGCAAGGTCCAGGCAGCTGCTCGAAGCGAACGTGCCGAGGCCGGGCTGGCGCTGGCCGATCGACTGGAGAAAAGTAGCCGGCCCGAAGGCGGCCGCCGGGCGATGCCGGCGGCCATCGGGACCGGGCGCGGGGTTAGCTGAGAGTGGCCATCTCGAACGTGACGGTCACGGTCGGTGATGGGCCGGTGTTGACGGCGAAGGCGTGTGGCCTGCCGGTGAACCGGAACATCGCGATGAGCCGCACGGCGAGCGGGACCGGCAGAGTTCGTTCTGCCGTCCAGACGTTGAGCAACTTGAATTTTGTCATGGGGTTGGGTCCTCCTTTCCGAACCCAGGTCCAGCCCAGGCTCTACAGAGAGAGATTGGGGCCGGACCGCGACAACTTTGTGCGCCATCGCAACTATTTACAAAGGGGTAGGCGGAACAGTGCGACCAGGAAAGGCTGGTCCGAAGGAAATGGGTGATGCGATGAGCTCATGAAATTCGGTTTGTCGTCCAGCGGGTGCGAAACCCGTCCGGCGAAGGGGCGAGCCGCCCGAGCCGGTAGCGAGCCTTGCGACGGACGCGGCAACGCGGCCGGCGATGCGTAGGCACGCGAGCGTGTGGGCCGTGGGAATGCGGCCACGAAAACTATGTCATTCCGGATGCCCAGGGCTTTGTTCTACCTGAAGGCAACAGCGGTCTTCGCGATAGGGAAGTAGGCGAGGGAAGGCCGCATCCGGCGGGGTGTACGACCACGGCACGCAAGAAGAGGACGACCCAGGAACCTGGGAGGCCCACGTTTCTCCTCGGACAGACCGGCGCAACGGGGAGCCCGACAGCAATCTCCGACGCGCGGCTCGTTCGTGGACGCACGAGGCGCCGGCCATCGAGGCAAAGAAGAAGCGTCCGCACCGAGGTAGGTGGCCGGCGAGGGAAACCGAAGGTGGGTTCCCATGTTCCGGCTCTCGACCTTTGGATCCTTAGGCGGCACGCTCTACCCCTGGCGATGCGGGAGGCTGGGTCATGGAGGAACGCCAGCCCCGAATGCGTCCTGACGCATCCACGAGTGCGGAACATCAAGCCGCACCCATTCAGATCGCGATCTCCCTCGGTCCCATCCAGACTTTGAGGGCATGGTCACTGTAAATACAGAGGCTTTCGGCGCGTGCTTCGTTGTCTCGCCATAGATCCTGCAGTAGCCCGGCTCGCGTTGAATGGTCGCGCCCGGTTCATTTGAGACCGCTCTGCTCATGCAACCGCGTCGTCGGAACACGACGCAGCTTCGCGATCCCTTTTCGATTCGATCCTCCTTCGAATGAGGCGGCATTTCAGCCGCCGGTCAAGAGCCAGCAGGTACCACCGGCACTTACCGGTGGCACCGTCATGGCGCACTGATGTCCCAGCTCCATACTTGGTTAGGGCCGGTCGCCAGCAACTCGGGCTTCTTGTGATCGGGGTTGCCGGAGCACGTTGCGCCGCTCCCGCACCTCGCGATTGGCTGCGAGGATCCGATGCATGGTGCGGAGCGAGCAGACGAAGCGGCCTTCGTCGAGGAGGCTGGCGTAGACCTGCGTCGGCGCCAAGTCCACGAAGCGCGGCTCGTGCAGCAACGCCAGGACTGTGCTGCGCTCGTCGGGACCAAGCGCTCTCGGCGACTGCCGTCGGCAGCCACTGACCTTCGGCCGTCGTCGTCGATAGAACGTTTCGCGCGACAGTCCGAGCGCGGCGCACGTCGGCGCCACGCCCAACTTCGGGCCGATCTCGGTGACCGTCGCCATCACGACTTCTCGCTCTCGAATGGGGTCCCCAGCAGCATGGCGACTTTTTTTTGGACTTCGACCAGCGCCTCGGCGCGCTCCGCGCGCGCCGTGATCCGCGCGTTCACGATGCGCCGAAACCCGCAAGGTGGGAGCGTACCGCCGAAAATCATCTCGCCTTCGTTCAGCTCGCCTGTGCGCTGATTTGCTTCCAGGCCGCAAATCGATGAATTACACACAGCTCATGCCGGCCTGCTCTAAGTGAGTGCGGCCCCACCTCGGCCGGTTGCTCCTGACCATGGTACATGGCTTCGAAGTCGCTCGGCGGGACGTAGCCGATCGGCTCGAGTAGCCGTCGGTGGTTGAAACAGTCCACCCACTCGAGCGTCGCGAACTCCACGGCGTCGAAGGCTGCGCCAGGGGCCGGCAGATCGTTCGAGGTCACGATGCGAAATCCCCCTCCCACAGTCGGTCGAGGAAGTCCTTCCAAGGAAGAATCTCGATGCCGTCGACGCGCCTGGGCCGCGGTTCCAGGCAGACCATCACGTGGTGCTTGAGGAGCCCTTCCTCGCGAAGGGCCCGCAGACCCCGCAGATCCCGCTCGGCGACGGGGTTCTTGGCCTTCACCTCAATGGCGGTCTCGTCGCCCAACACGAAGTCGACCTCGAAGTTGGAGGTCGAACGCCAGTAGGCGAGCGGCACGGGCTCGTTGTAGTCGATCCAGCTCGAGAGCTCGTGAAAGAGATAGGTTTCGAACGCTTCGCCGAATTCGGGCGACCGTGCCGACAAGCCGCTCCGGTGCTGCAGGTGACGAGCGACGCCGACGTCGAAGAAGTAGTACTTGGCCGTGGCGATGGCCTTGCGCTTCGCTGTCCTGGTCCACGCGGGCAGCATCCGCGCGAGTAACGTGTCCTCCAGAATGTGGAAATACTCACGCACGGTGCTCATCGGAACCTGCGCGTCACTCGCGACCTGCGAAAAGTTCAACATGGTCCCGTTACACAGCGCTGCGATCTCGAGGAATCGGCTGAACGCGGGCACGTTGCGCGTCAGTGCTTCCGCCGCGATCTCTTCTTTGAGGTAGTTGCCGGCGTACGCCCGCAGATCGTCGCGGGGATCGTCCGAAAAGTAAATCGCCGGGATGAGCCCCCGGTCGAGCGCCTTCAGCAGCGAGAATTCCGACCCCAGCTCTCGGTAGACGAACGGATGCAGCGTCCGGGTCACCGCCCTTCCCCCGAGCAGGTTGACCCCGCCGCGCCGCAACTTCCGCGCGCTCGACCCGGTCAGGATAAACTTGATACCTCGGGACTCGACGAGGCGGTGGACCTCGTCGAGCAGCGCGGGGACCTTCTGGATTTCGTCGAGGACGACGGTGTGGTCGTCGGCGCCGATTTCCTCGGCGAGTTGAGCGGGGCGCCGGCTGAACGTGAGAAAGAGGTCGCCGTCAAGGAGGTCGAAGACCTTCGCCTTCGGCAGCGCGTGGCGAATGAGGGCGGTCTTCCCGGTCTGCCGGGGGCCGAAGAGGAACAGAGA
>DASRLC010000106.1:0-7585 GCA_035648655.1 Polyangia bacterium | reverse complement strand
GTCGCCCCCCCCGTCGAGGTCGAGCACGCGGCACCCGCGATCCAGCAAAACGCGGCCAAGGTGCCACGCGACATACGGTAGGTCATGAAGGTCTCCTCGACTCGAGCGCGCCAGCGGCCAACCCTTGGCAACCGGCCACGCTCACTTAGGCTGTCGCGGCCCTGCCGGCTGTGTAAGGAATAATGGAGAGACCAGGCCGTCCGAAGAAACTCACACAACCTTGGACCGCTCGCGACAGTAGCTCGTAATGACGACAGCATGGAGATCATTGACCGGGGTCTGCCTTGGTCTCTTCGTCTGGGGATGCTCGAGCTCGAAGGGTGGAAACGGCGGGACGGCCGGAGCGGGCGGGAGCATCGGCCCCACCTGCGCAGCGGAGACCCAGTGTGGCGACCAGTGCGTCGATGTGCTCACAGATCCCGCCAACTGCGGTAGCTGCGGCATTCCCTGTTCACCGGGACAGAGCTGCCAGGGCGGAACCTGCCAGTGCCAGTCGGGGATGCTTTGCAACGGCGCCTGCGTGTCTTCCGACGCGACTCATTGCGGAGACTGCACGACCACCTGCCCCGCGAACCAGGTCTGCAGCAATAACATATGCGGCTCGAGCTGCTCGAGCGCGGAGACGCTCTGCGGATCCGCCTGCGTGGTCACGAACGGCACCGACGCCCTGAACTGCGGCGCCTGCGGTCGCGCCTGCGACTCAACGCAACATTGCGAGGACGGGACCTGCATCGGCATTACGACGACCGGGAACGGCGGTGTGACCGGCTCGGTGGGCATGACCGGAGCTGGCAACACGACCGGAACGGGAGGAGCCGGTGGCGTCGGGGGGGCGACCGGAACCGGGGGAAGCGCCACCGCGATGGGCGGCACGACAGGGACCGGCGGTTCGCCGCCCGCCGAGACCGTGCTGGTCACGTCGGCCCAAGGCGCCTACTGGCAAACGAACGGGCAATTGACGACCGTGGCGAGCGGTACCGCCACGGTGACCGTCAACGACAGTTCCACGGCGCAGACCTGGGAGGGGTTCGGCGGAGCGTTCAATGAAAAGGGGTGGAGCTACTTGTCGATGCTCAGCCCGAGCGACCAGAACACAGCAATCCACCTACTCTACGGAACCGACGGCGCGCGCTTCAACCTGGGTCGGATTCCCATGGGCGCCAGTGACTACGCCCTCAGCCGCTACACCGAAGACGAGGTCGCCGGCGGCGGCACGGACTACACGATGTCCAGCTTCTCGATCAGTCGGGACGCGCAAAACCTCATCCCGTACGTCAAGGCGGCGCAGGCGGCGAACGGCAGCATCCGTTTTTGGGCCAGCCCTTGGACTCCGCCAACCTGGATGAAGACCGGCGCATCGATGGATGGTTCGTCGTTCGACGGAGAGAACATGACCGACAACGCGCAGGTCCTGACGGCCCATGCGCAGTACTTTGTGAAGTTCGTGCAGGATTACGCCCAGCAAGGGATCACGATCGAAACCGTTGCACCGCAGAACGAGCCGACTTACAGCGAGAACTACCCTTCGTGCCTGTGGACGCCTGCGCTGTTCACGAAGTTCGTGGGGCAATACCTCGGCCCTGCCTTCGCCAGCGCGGGCCTGTCGACGAAGATCATGCTCGGCACGATGTCGAACAGCGGCGGCAGTGCCGATCCCGCGATCGTCAGCGCCGTGATGGCCGATGCCGCGGCCAAGAGTTACATCAAGGTCCTCGGTTATCAGTGGGAGATGGAGGCCAGCGTGACGAGCGCGAACTCGTCTTACCACTTGCCCGTTTGGCAGACTGAGCACCAGTGCGGTAACTACCCCTGGGCCAGCGGCTATACGACCACGGCACCGAACGACCAGGCCTATGCGGTCGAGAGTTGGGGCCTCATCCGAAACTGGATCAAGGCGGGGATCACCGCTTACAGCGCCTGGAACATGATTCTCGATACGGTCGGCGACAGCATCGATTCCAAGATGCCTTGGGCACAGAACGCGCTCCTAACGGTCGATATCTCTGCCAAGAAACTGAACATCACGCCGACCTACTACGTCTTCCGCCATTTCTCGCAGTTCGTGGCCCCGGGCGCGCAGGTGGTGGCGACAACTGGCGGGGACGCCCTTGCCTTCAAGAACCGTGACGGTAGCATCGTCGCTGTCATGTACAACTCTGGATCGGCCACGACCTATACCTTGTCCGTGGGCGGCAAAAAGCTGCAGTTCGCCATGCCCGCGAGCGGGTGGGCGACCGTCGATTACGTGCCGTGATGTTCGGAGCGGTGGCGGTGTAGTCTTGCGTGGTCTCCGTCAGGACCGCCTCCCCGGATCCTATCAACGACAGTGAGACAGCAGTGGTTCGAGTTTGTTGAGCCTCCTCGGCGGCGGTCAGCGTCAGCGTTGGTGGGTTGATCCAAACGGCAGTTGGTCGCTGCGCCGGCATGGGCGCGCCTGCGGAAAAACGCTCGGGATGGGCGGCGTGCGCGGCGGCGAGGACGCTGGCGCGCGCGGCGAGGCGCTGATCGGCGAGACCGTCGACGAGGTTAAGGTCGCGTGTAGAAAGAAGCGGGGCCACCGGCGATGAGCTGTTCCACCTCTTCGGCGGGCAACGGTGTCGAGAACAGGAATCCTTGCCCACGCCGGCAGCGGAGCGCGCGGAGAGCTTCCACTTGCGCCAGTGTTTCGATCCCCTCCGCGACGACATCCATCCCAAGATTGTGTGCGAGCGACACTATCGCCTTGACAATCGCGAACTGCTGGGGCGCGCCGTCCATACGGTTGACGAACGAGCGATCGACCTTCAGCGCTTGGACCGGAAAACTCTGTAGGTACGCGAGCGACGAGTACCCCGTGCCGAAATCGTCGAGGTGCAGGCCGACGGACATCTCGTGCAACTTCTGCGTCACTGCCGCCGCCGCGCTGAGGTTGTGTACGAGCGCGCTCTCGGTGATCTCGAGCGTCAGGCACCCCGGGTCGAGGCCGGTGGTGCCAAGCACGCGCTCGACGTCGGCGGCGATGCCGCCTCGAGAGAGCTGGCGGCCAGAGACGTTGACGCTGATTCCGAGCTTTGACCAAAGCGGATGCTTGCGCTGCCATTCGAGCGCCTGCCGGCATGCTTCGGCGAGCATCCATTCGCCGATCGCCCCCACCAGCCCGGTCTCTTCCGCGACGGGGATGAAGAGATCGGGAAGGAGCAATCCCCTCGTCGGATGCAACCAACGCGCGAGCGCCTCGAACCCGACCACCGCGCCGGTGTCGAGATCCACGACGGGTTGGTAATACGGGACGATTTCTTGGCGCTCGAGCGCGCGCCGGAGGTCGGTCTCGAGCCACAGCGAGGAAACCGCTCGCTGTGGCACTTCGCCGGAGAAGACCTGGTGGCCGGCGCGGCCGCCCGCCTTCGCCCTGTACATCGCCGTGTCCGCGTCCCGCAACATATCCTCGGGGCGTTCGTAGCCCGCGCTCGAGAGCGCTATCCCGACACTGACGCTCGTGAACACCCCGTGTCCGCGCACCTCGAGCGGCGCGGCCAGCTCCTGGTGGATTCGCTCGGCGACTCGAGTAGCGTCCGCCTCGCAGCGGACGTCATGGAGCAACACGGTAAACTCGTCGCCGCCCAGCCGCGCGAGCGTGTCGCCGGGGCGCAGGCAACGCTCAAGCCGGCGCGCGGTCCCGATCAGGAGCTCGTCGCCGGCCTGGTGCCCGAGGCTGTCATTGATCGCCTTGAAACCATCGAGATCGAGGTAAAGCATCGCGAACAGCGAATTGCCCAACGAGCGCCGGGCCCGGTGAAACAGATGTTGCAACCTGTCGAGGAACAGCGCTCGGTTGGGGAGATCCGTCAGCGGATCGTAGAACGCCTGGTGCTGAAGCTGTTCCTCGGCTTTCTTGCGCTCGGTAATATCGCGCGAGATCCCGCATGTCCCCACAATGTTCCCCTGCCGATCGCACAGCGGGAGCTTCGTCGTCGAGACCCAGCGGAATTCGCCGTTCGCCAGCGTCTCCTTTTCCTCCACGTTCACGAGCGGCTGTCCGGTACGAATGATCTCCTGTTCGTCCCTCAGCGCTTGCGCGGCATGCTCCTCGGTGAAGAAGTCGAAGTCGGTCCGACCAACCGCAAGCGCCGGGCTGACGATTTCGAACCGAGCCGCCTGACATCGGTTGACGCGCGTGAAGCGACTTTGGCGATCCTTGAAGTAGATGGCGTCGGGGACGTTGTCCATCAACGTCTCCAGCAAGAAGGTCTCGTCCTCGAGCTGGGAAATCACCGCGATGACCTCACTCGTGAGGTCGCCGCCGGCAGGCTTGGGGCCAGCTCTCAGTGGCATCGATGCCTCGGCTGGGCGCCGTCTTGCCCCATATCTACACGACATATAATAGTATGCACTGGTACATTATATATTGTATAGTTTCGTTGCCGTGCTCAGATCGTCGCAGAAATCTTGAGCGACATGACCCGACACAGACGCTTGATTCCCTACCTTAGACGCTCGGTGGGTCAGCCCGCACGGTGGGTCCGCCTAGGCCAGCCCGATTGACGTCGATCAGGCGGTGAAGCTGTCGCCGCGGCGACCGCGGCCGCAAACGGTGGCGTGAACCATGTGAAGTGGCCGATCCCCCTCCCCGGCCATACTGAACGTGCGAGCAGTTAACAACAGGCGGGGACCCGCTCGCGAAGAGTCGGGCACGGCTGTCTGGGGAGGATCAGTCACGGGGAGCCAGATAAGCAGATGTGGCACGGATTCCGCGAGCTCGAGACCGGCTCCGACCGCATTGTATGACCATCCGCGTCCGCGCAGATGAGGTCGTCGGCACACGCATAGGCCGCCAACTCCCCGCAGGCCGCGAGTTTCAGGCAACCGTTGAGCCGCATGAACGCGCATCCGGAGATGCTCGTCACGAAGGTAAGAATCAAGATCACTCTACGGACCGCTCCCATGAACCCTCTCACCGCTCCACTATGCCGGAAAACCTATCTGTTGATGTGGGCGGCTGTCTTTGGCCAGTGTCGCCAGCCCGAGGCCGGAGCAGAATCTCCGCGCGCCTGAGATTGGATCGAATCGACGCCGAACGGCCGGGCCGGGACTCGAAAAATGCTACAAATGCCCCAGATCGTGCACTGCGGTCGGCTAAACCTATTATGTATTTACTAGAAGCCTCGCACTCGGCCCTCGGCCGTGCGAGCTGGCTTTCGTCGAGGACCGAGTTGTCGATGAGACCAGTATAGTTGGCGGCGAAGGATCGAGTCCCAGAATAGTCGCCGATATACCTGGCGCGATCATTGGAGCAGGATAATCCCGTGGTGAAATCCCAGACGACGGCAATGCGGGTTAGCCTTCGTTCAGGCAGCATGCTCACATTTCTGTGTGCCCTCGCCGGCGGTCCGGGCTGTCATCAGAGCGTCGGAGCTGGTGGAAAATGCAGCAGTCTCGATGCTGGCCCAGCGACCGACGCATCCGATTCGTCGGTTGAAGCCGCGTCGAACGATCCGCGTTGCCCTTCGGCATGGTCAGACGTCAGTCCGAGCGGGCTTCCTGCAACTTGCACGATCAACGGGCTCATCTGTACCTACTCTGAGGGGCAAGCAGAGTGTGCGCCCGACGGGTCGGTGCTGAAATGGGCGACCGTGGGGGCGACCGCTGGATGCGCCGAGACGCCGCCCAAGGTCGGCATAGCGTGCGGCTCTCCGGGGCTCACCTGCGAATACGTCACGGGACCGCCTCCCTTGGTCAGCACATTCATTACGAGCTACTGTTGCGACGGAACACGCTGTGCGTGGGCGATCCAGGGAAGCGAAGGTTGCCCGAACGGCAATACCTGCGGCACCATCCAGGCTTCCGACTACGACCAGTCTTGCAGCGTTGACTCTGATTGCGTCCTTGAACCCGAGGGCAACTTTTGCGAGGCCAGCTGCACGAACTGCGCAGGCGCCGCGATCAGCGTAAAGGCGCAGGCACAGTACGAAGCCGATCTTGCGAGCAAGATCTCGACGCCGCTATTTTGTCCTTGCCCCGACTCGCTGCCTGCAGTTTGCGCCAACGGCAGGTGTACGACCGGGTAGTAGCTCGCGGCCGCGAACCCGCCACGGCGACGAGAGTCAGGTGCCGGGGCCGCGGCTGTTTTCGGGGAGGGCCCGAGATGTTCACGTTCATCGAGCGCTACTACAATCAAACAAGGCTGCATTCACACAACCGCGAGAAGACCCCAGAACGCGACTGAGGGCCGACTCGCGCAATGGTGCGCTGGCGGCAACGCAGGCGTCCAGGGAATCGGGACCAGCTCAATTGTCCCTACGGTCCGACGCAAGCACTCATGACTTTCGGAGAAGTCGTGCTGTTGAACCCTTGGGACCACGGGTCGACCCATATCACTCGTCCACTTTGAGCAACGAGCATGCCGGCGTTGGTGAGGCCGGTCGCGATCGTCCTGACCTGGCCTCCGTTGGTGGGAACGGCGTCTATTTCAGTGCCCAACGAGAAGATCACCGTGCCATTCATCAGGGCGACCGAGACTGGATCTTTGTCCACCAAGGTGGTCGTGCCGCCTCCGCCCAAAGGACTACTGGCAAGTCGCCCAGTCGCATTCCCCCACAAGGCCGGGGGAGCCTCGGCCCAATAAATGCCTTGAGCATCCGCAGCCACGCTAAAGGGGTGCCCAATACCCACGACGAGGCGTTCCACAGTTCCACCAGTTAGGGGGATTCGGCCAATCAGCCCATTCGCGAACCCTCCCTGACTGATGTCCTGCGCAGCTAGGTAAAGATAGTCACCTGCGATCGCGATATCATCGACAAGTAGGGTCAAGTCCATATCAAGATCCACGGACATGTTCGACGTCGGATTCCAACGGACAATACTCCCCGCGCCCTCGTCGAGATAAAGCGAGGTATCATCCGACGCGAGAGGAACGAATGATCCGATCCCTGGCACCGCGCTGACCGTTCCTCCTCCGACTGGAACCTGGTAGAATGTCGGTACGGAGTCGGGGGGGAGCATAGGGTCCATACTCGGCACAATCTTTAGACCCGCGAAGTAAACCAACCCAGACAGGACAGCCAGCCCGTGGGGCGTGGATTCCTGCGCCAGGACTCCGTAGGTTCCCCCAGTCACTGGCACAGTAACGACCGTATCAGTCGTGGCGATGAACACCGTGCCATCTGAGACAACCGGCTGCTGCACTATGCCGCCATCGCTTGCCGAATATAGAGTTATCGGCTGCGTGTTCGGATCGCAGCTTACAACAGAGCCGGCGTCGGTAGAGCCGGCGTCGGTAGAGCCGGCGTCGGTAGAGCCAGCGTCGGTAGAGCCAGCGTCGGTAGAGCCGGCGTCGGTCTGTTCGACGCGCGAGCTGTTGCTACAACCAAACGACAGCGACATCATTGCGCCAAGCACCATTGGGATGACACACGCTGCGAAACCTCGCGAGAGCGCAGTCACGATCTCACGCCGGCGCCACTCACTGTACGTGATTGGATTGCACATAGTGCTACACCACCTAACTCGGTAGAGGGGAAAGCCTCGGGTAGGCTGACGCGCAGTTGACGGAGCGGCGACCATCGGGTGTTCGGAAATGGCGGTTCAGGCCAGGAAACCGCGCTTTGTC
>DASRLC010000105.1:0-26730 GCA_035648655.1 Polyangia bacterium | reverse complement strand
CTGCCCACACTCCGGCTCATGGCGGCGTCATAACACGAAGTCAGACCTGGGTTCCCATCGTCTGTTTGATGGCGCCGACCAGCCGATCGGCCACCCGCGAGACGACCTCGACGGTCTGCGAGTAGCGCGCCACGGTGGCCTGCATCGCCAAAAGCTCGCCGGGCTTGAAGGTCTTGCCGCGCGCCGCGGCGTCGAGCAGCGCATCGATCTGCTTTTCACTTCCCATTGCGCGCTCGAGCATCGCGCGAACCGGGCCGGCTGGGCCGCGCGACGCGGGCGTGGTCGCCGCCGGGTTCGGCGGGTTGGCAACCGGCGCAGGGGCCATTGGTGGGGCTTTCGTCGCCGATTGCATCCGTTCGTCCAAGACAGCGACGAACGGACGGCCGGGCATCGTTGCGCCCTTGGCGCGCGCCCCAGAAGATTTGCCGGCCGGTGAGCTGGGCGCGATCCGCATGCCCTTTCATCGGACGCCGCCGCGATCGGTTGCGAACGGTGGCGCCAACTCGGCGACCTCGCGGGGCGCCGGGCGGCGGTCCCGCCCGTTACTCGAGATCGCCGAGCGCGTCGCGCAGCAGGTCGACGGCCCGCGCATGCAGTCGGCAGGCCCAGGACTTGGAGAGCCCGAGCTCGGCGCCCGCCTCTTCCAGGTTCTTGTCGGCGAAGTAGTAGAGCTCCATCAGCTTGCGCTCCTTGGAGGGTAGCCCGACGATCGCCGCGCGCACCCGACGCGAGAGCCGGTGCGAGTCGACCGCCGCGTCGGGCGCGGGCAAGCTCTCGTCGGCCACCGTCGACGCCGCTTCCAGGGACGTGATGTGCACGGTCGCGACGCCCGAGAGGATCTCGGCGACGGCGGCCAGGGCGGCGGCCTCTCCGGCCGGCGGCTCGGCGCCTTGCGCGCGGGCGGCCCCCTCGCGATCGGCGGCGCTGCGCAGGTACTCGTTGGCGCGCTCCTCGGCGCGGTAGCGGGCGTGATCGGCCCGCGAGTACCAGCCCATGGTCCGCAGGCCGTCGTACATGGCGCCGCGGATTCGGTAGTAGGCGAAGGTCGTGAACGCGACGCCGTGGCGGGCGTCGAAGCGATCGGCCGCCTCGACCAGGCCCTTCGAGCCGTAGCCGACCAGATCGTCGAGCTCGATCGACGCGCCCACGGTCTTCTTGACCTTACGCGCGATCGCCTCCACCAACGAGAGGTGCTTCTCGACCAGCTGTTTGGTCTCCGCCGCCGCCATCCGGGTGAACTAGACCAAGGGTTGCGCCACGCCGTCAAGTCCGCATAGTCTGCGCGGGCCGATGCAAAGGTATGTCGAAGCCTCTATCAAGCACGAGAACGCGGGCCGCGCGCGCCGCCTGCTCGATCGCGTGGTCCCCGATCCGGTCTTGCACGCGCGGTTCGTCAACACGCTGGCCCGCCTCGAATACATCGGGGTCCGCAAGATCCTGAAGAGCCGGCGCTCGGAGCGGCTGGATCTCGACGGGCTCCAGCACATCCTCGACGAGGCGGTCCACGCGCTGCGCCTCAAGAAGGCCGCCGCGGCGCTGGGCGGCGCCAGCGGCACCGACGTCCGCACGTTCGCGGCGGGCGCGACGCTGGCCGGGGACGCCGCCGAAAGCTACCTCCAGGCGCTCGATCACCGCGCCGAGGAGGTGCTGGCCGATCTCCCCGTCGCCGAGCGCGCCGAGGCCAACTATCTTTTGACCAGCGCCGCCGTCGAGGTGCGCGCGCAGGTCTTCTATCCGATGTACGACCAGCTGCTCAAGACGCACGCCGCCGGGTTCTCGGTGGCGGCCATCACCAAGGACGAGGATCGCCATCTGGAGGAGATGACGACCGGTCTGGCGGCGACGCTGGGCGACTGGCGGCCGCGGCTCGAGCCGCTGCTGGCCGTCGAGGAGGCGCTCTTCTCTCGGTTCCTCGGCGCGCTCGAAAAGGCGGCCGAGTCTCCGAATGGCTGAGTGGCGGCGGCTGGAGGCCGACGACGTCCGCGCGATCCTGCAGTCGTTCGGTCGGCCGCCGACCGCCGCTTACCGCGCCCACCGGCCCATCGCCGTCGGCACCATCAACACGAACGTCCGGGTCGAGACCGAGGCGGGGCTCTGGTTCCTACGCATCAACGAAGGCAAGTCGCTCGACGACGTCGCGCGTGAGGCGGCGATCGTCTCGCATGTGGCGGCCCACGGCGTCCCCACGCCGCCTCCGTTGCGCTCGCCGGCCGGCCAACCGTTCGTCTTGTGGCGCGATCAGATCGTCTCGCTCTTCCCCTGGGTTCCTGGGCGCACACTGACGCGGGATGAAGTGACGCCGGCCCAAGCCACCGCCGTCGGCCACGCGCTGGCGCAGCTTCATCGGGCGGGCGCAGCGTTTTCCGATCGCCGCTCCGGTCGCTACGAGCCCGACGAGATCGGGCGACGCCTGGCGCACATCACCGCGCTGGCCCGCCCCGAGCTGGCGGCGGCGCTGGCGGTCCTCGCCCCGGAGCTGGATCGCCTGAGCACCGAGCGCGCTTCCGGTCTACCAATGGGCCTCATACACGGCGATCTCTTCATCGACAACGTGCTCTACACCGACGACGGCGCGCTGGCCGCGCTGATCGATTTCGAACAGGCCTCGTGGGGACGCCTGGCGTACGACCTGGCGGTGACCGTCCTGGCATTCGCCTTCGGTCGCGACGATTTTCGTCCCGATCTGGTGCGCGCGCTGCTCGACGCCTACGCCGCGGTGCGACCGCCGACCGACGCCGAGCGCGCCGCATTCCCGGCTGAGCTCCGCTTCGCCGCCTGCCGCTTCGCCATCACCCGCATCACCGACGTCCACCTCAAACAGGGCACCGGCGCCGCCCCCGGCAAGCGCTACCAACGCTATCTAGACCGCCTGGCCCGCCTCAAAGATCACCTCGCCAGCGGCGACCGTCTGTTGTCCCTTTAGCGGTCTTGTCCCTTTAGCCTAAGAAGCGAGCCACGACATAATCCGGACCAACGACTTTTCACCGCTGGTGACTGTACATTCCCGGGCAGCCGTCAGAACTGAGATCGAGGCGCCCCCCGCTCTCGCACGAGCTTGGACTGCGCGATCGGCGGACCCTTTTCGCCGCTCCTGTCCAGTGAGAGATGCGATCTACTATCGTTCACATGCGGAGAAGCATGATCCTGGAGGGGTGGAACGGCGACGAGTACGTCCTGATACCGTTCGTGGGAGCGTCGGTCGTCGACCGAGCGTGCGCACTCGTGCGACACGAGGCGGAGCACGCGCTGCACTTCGCGCTGTCGCACGACCGCGATAGACAGCGGCTGAGGCGGCCGGAGATTCTGTCTCTGCTCGATCATTCAAGCTTCGACGCAACGAGGCCCAGCGACGAGGCCCTGCACGCGGAGCTCGTCGACGAGGTCACCAGGACCGGTCGCCTGTTGCTCATACGCGATCACTACGATACCCCGTCGTGCGGAACGGAGACACACGCCCACCCCGCGGAGCATCAGGTTGACCCGAAGAAGCCGAAGAACGAGGGCAAGTGGGGCGGAAATAGCGCGCACTGGCCCCAAGAGAAGAAGCTGGAGAGCATGCAGGAGGGATCCGCCCGCCGGAGACGTACCTGCCTAGAATGATCTGGGTTCGGCTCTCGTCGGGTGTGGGCCTCGGGAGGGGCGCAGCCCGTCCCGAGCCCAGGCCATTCCACACTCATTTGCGCACCATGTTGATGTACTTCCGGAGGGTGTCTTTGCGCTCTTCGTCGAGGTCGATGTAGCGGACGCCCATGTCCATGGGGGGCTCACGGTTGGCCCAGACGACCTCGCCGGTGATGGCGATCGACGCGTCCAGGTCGGGAAAATTCAGCACCAGGTCGACCATGGTGCCGACCTCTTCGACGCCCGAGGTCTGGATGCAGACCCCGCCGAGCGAGATATTCTGGATGCGGTGGAAGAGCAGAACTTCGTTCCCGGTGTAGTCGACGTAGGCGTTGACCTCGAACCGGGGAAATTCTCGTGCCTGCTCAGGGGAGTCGCCCATGGGTCGTCACTATCCCAGATCCCCCAGGTGGGTCCAAGCTCCTCGTGCTGGGCCTGCCAAACTGGCACGACTTGGCCGACCGGCGCGACGAAGCGGCAGGATAGGGTGCCATCTCGGGGGTGAATCCAGGCGCGATCGCTGGAACGGATCGTGCAAAGCATCGAGGCTTCGATGACCGATCCCCTGCGCAGAGGCTTGAAGATCGCGGCGCCGAGGGTGGCCGCGGCCCTCGTTCTTTGGGTGCTGGGCGCCGCCGTGGGGTGCGCACACCACGAATACTTCCCAGGGACCACGATCCTCCGCAGCGACGAGAATCGGAAGATCATCCAGACGGTCGAAGAGTACCGGCAGCGCCTGCTGACCCGGAACACGGTCGGCCTGCTGGCGCTCGCCTCGCAGAAGTACTTCGAGGACTCGGGCACCCCGCGCTCCGACGACGACTACGGGTACGACGGCCTGAAGAAGGTCCTCGAGCAGCGCCTGCAGCGCGTGAAGTCGCTCCGCTACGAGATCGAGTACCGCAACATCCGCGTCACCGGGGATCAAGCCGAGGTCGAGGTGTTCCTCGATGGATCGTTCGAGCTGGCCGCCGCCGAGGCCGGCGATCGCTACCGACGCGTGAACGACTACCACCGCTTCATGCTCGAAAAAGAGGGTGACGAGTGGAAGTTCCTGGGCGGGATGTGATCGCGCGCCCGCCCGCAGGTAGCGTTTTCGATCCGCTGCGCGCCGGTGCGTTTTCGATCCGCTACGGGCAGTAGCGCTCGATCGCCTCGAACAGCCGATTGAGATCGAGCGGCTTCATGACCAGCTCGGCGGCGTCGACCAAGACCGGACGTTTGCCGGTCGCCGTGATGACCACCAGTGGGATGTCGGCGATCTCGGGGTGCTGTTTCTGCTCCTTGCGGAACTGCCAACCGTCCATGACCGGCATCATGAGATCGAGGAGGATCACGCAGGGGCGGGGCGAAGCGGCCTCGAGGTGATCGAGCGCCTCTTGCCCGTTGCCCACGCAAGCGACCTCGTAACCTTCGTCTTCCAAGACTTCGCGCAGCGACTCTCGGATGTCGGCATCGTCGTCGACCACCAACACGCCCCCGCAGGGGCCCGCGTGCGCCATGGGTCATCTTCCGAGGCGGCAGACAGCCTTGTCAAACGGTTTGGATACACCCACCATACGCCCACATGCGAAGCTCGTGCTTGGCGGCTGTGGTGGCCATGGGCTTCGTCGCGACCTCGACGGCGCGCGCGGAGGTTCGGCCGAGCAGCCCGCTCGATACGGCGGTGCTGATCGCGACCCACTACCGGGTCGAGCCCAACATCATCTATCTGGCGGTGGGTGGATGGAACGGTAAGCTCGACCTTTACGTCCCGCGCCGCGCGGGGAAGCGGATGCCGATCGCGATCCTCTTTCATGGCGGCGGTTGGGTGACCGGCAGTAAGGACGAGATCGCGCTCGATGTCTTGCCCTATCTGGCGATGGGGTTCGCGGTGGCCAACGTCGACTATCGGTTGGCGCGGGTGGCGCTGGCGCCGGCCGCGGTGCAAGACAGCCGCTGCGCGCTGCGTTGGGTCATCCGGCACGCCGAGCAATACGGCTTCGACACCCAACGCTTGGTGTTGGTCGGAAGCTCGGCGGGCGCCCACTTGGCGCTCATGGCGGCGCTGGCGCCGGCCTCTGCCGGCCTGGACGGCCTCTGTCCCGGCGACGAGCCGCTGCGCGCCGCGGCGGTGATCAATTTCTTCGGCATCGTCGACGTCGCGGCGTTGCTGGGGCCGAAGGATCCGCGCGACTTTGCGGTCGGCTGGATCGGCAACGGCCCCGAGCGGCTCGAGCGGGCGCGGTGGCTTTCACCGATCAACTACGTGACGAAGGGGTCGCCCCCGATCTTCACCGCGCACGGCGACGCCGATCCGGTGGTCCCCTTCGCGCAGGCGCAGGAGCTGCACGCGGCGCTCGATCGCGTCGGTGTCCCCAACCGCCTGTTCCCGCTCCGCCACGGCGGGCATGGGCAGTTCGACGGGGCCGAGGTGCTGACCGTGAACCGCGCGGTGCGCGATTTTCTGGTCCAGCGCGGGATTATCAAGCCGGGCGGGTCCGAGCTCCTGCATTAGCTTGTGATAGGCTGCGCCGCCGGTGGAAGCCGAGTCCCCCACGCCCCCCGACCCGCGGATCGGCAATGTGCTGCAGGGTCGCTACGCCATCCTCTCCCGCATCGCCTCGGGGGCGATGGGGGTGGTCTACAAGGGCGAGCGCCTACAACTGGGCCGCCCGGTGGCGGTAAAGTTTCTGCACCCGTGGATCGCCGCCCAGAAAGCCTTCCTGGGCCGATTCGAGAACGAGGCCAAGGCGATGAGCCGCCTGGCGCACCCCCACTGCGTGTCGGTGATCGACTTCGGCGTCGAGGGCTCGCCTTACCTCGTGATGGACTTCGCGACCGGGCGGACGTTGCGCGAGGTGATGCAGCAGGCGCCGCTGCCGATCGCACGGGTGATGCGCATCGCGCAGCAGCTGCTGTCCGGCCTGGCGCATGCGCACGCGCAGGGGATCGTGCACCGCGATCTCAAGCCCGAGAACCTGATCTTGAGCGGCGACTCCGAGCTCGAGGAGCACCTGCGCATCCTCGACTTTGGGTTGGCCAAGCTGCGCGACGGGCCCGCCATGACCGCCGGTCTGGCGGTGGGGACGCCCAGCTACATGTCGCCCGAACAGTCGGGCGGTAGCGGCGCCGTCGATTCGCGCACCGATCTCTATACGGTCGGGGTGCTTTTGTTCGAGATCCTGGCCGGTCGCAAGCCGTTCCAGTCCGAGAATGTCGGCGAGGTGATCCTCATGCACCGCGAGGTCCGGCCGCCGCGCTTGCGGGAGGTCGCGCCCACGGCGGGCTACTCCGCGGCGCTGGACGCGGTGCTCGATAAGGCGCTCGCCAAGCTCCCCGAGGATCGGTTTCAGACGGCGGCCGAGCTGGCCGCCGCGCTGGCCGCCACGCCCGAAGGGCAAGGTGGCAAGCCGATCGCGGCGCCGCCCGCACCAACGCCGGCCAAAACGACTATCGACACCGTCTCGGCGGTTCGTCGCCGGCTGGGCAAGCTTCCCGGCGATCGACCGCCGGTCGCGGCGTCGTCCGCCGCGACGTCGCCCGCGCGACCGTTGCGGGTGGGGGGCGTCATCGCCGGATTCGCGTTGCTGGTCGTGGTCCTTTTGGCGCTCACCTTGGGGCGCGGGCTGCGCCGCCGGACCGGGGAGAACGCCGAGGCGACGTCGGCCACCGCGGCGGCGGCGTCTCCCGTGGTGCCGTCCCCCGCGGCGTCGGTGCGCGCGCAAGCCGCCGCGCCGGTGGCGGCCCCGCCGATTCCGTCGGTCGTCGCCCCGTCGTCGCCCGAGGATCCCCGCATCGAGCAGGCGCGCCAATTGGTGGCGGCCGGACAGACCGCGCAGGCCATCCAGGTCCTAGAGCGCATGCGCGCCGAGAAACCAAGCGACGCCGACGCGCCTTATCTCTTGGCCACGATTTACTTCGACGGCCACCGCTGGACCGAAGGCCTTTCGTCGGCGCAGGTTGCGATGAAGAAGAACCCGGCCTTCCGGACCGACGGCGATCTCATCCGGGGGGCCATTCGCGCCCTCGTCAGCGACACCGCGTATCCGCGGGCGCAGGCCCTCTTGCGTGGCCTGGGCGCGGCGGCGCTGCCGTTTCTCGAGGATTCCGCCCGACGCGATCCGAGCTCCAAGGTTCGCCAGCGCGCCGGCGAGCTGGTCGGCGGCGGTCACGTCTGGTCGGGCGGTCGGCGAAGCTCGACCGGAATGTTCAAACGGTAGCTCGCGGAATTGTAACCCCAAAAAAAGTAACTATCCTTGCCATATTGACGGCTGATATTCTGCCGCGGTGGGGCGACCGTCAATCGCGGGCACCGAGCTGCCGGTGGAGACGGTGAAGACGTCGGATTTACTCGTCTCTCGCCTGGAGGCGCAAGTACGTGAGCTGCGCGCTGCGCTAGAAGATGCCTCGGAAGCCATCTGCCGCATCGACGTCGATGGGCGGGTGCTTTCGGTGAACCGAGCCTTCGTGCGCCTGGGCGGCTGGCCCGCGGCGGAAATAGTCGGTCGACCCTGGGCGGACTTCGTGGCGCCTGCCGATTGGGCCGCCGTCGGGGAGGATCTGCAACCTGGGTACGGCAAGGCGGAGCGCGAGGTGCGCGGCCTGCGCGAGGACGGCACGGTGTTCGAGATGCAGCTGACGATCGTGCCGGTCGAAGGCGCGCACCCGACCCGCCCGATGGCCACCGGGCATTATTTTTTCGTCCGTGATCTGACCGAGCGCAAGCGGATGGAGAACCAACTCATCTTCGCGGGGCGGATGGCCGCGGTGGGGACGCTGGCCGCCGGCGTGGCGCACGAGATCAACAACCCGCTGGCGTACATCGTCGCCAATATCGACTTCGCGCGCCACCAGATCACGACCGTCGCCTCGCGCCTGTCGCGCAGCGACGCGGGCGGCGGACCGGGGCACGTGCTCGACGAGACCGGCGAGGCGCTCACCGAGGCGCGGCAGGGGGCCGAACGGGTCCGCAACATCGTCCGCGATCTGCGGGTCTTCGCGCGGGGCGACGAGGAGCAGAGCGGACCGGTCGGCGTACGGCGGGTGCTCGATTCGTCGATCAACATCGCCTGGAACGAGATTCGGCACCGCGCCCGGCTGGTCAAAGACTACGGCGAGACGCCGATGGTCGAGGGGAACGAGTCGCGGCTCGGCCAGGTGTTCCTGAACCTGCTGCTCAACGCGGCGCACGCCATCCCGGAGGGTGAGACCGAGCGCAACGAGATTCGGGTCAGCACGCGGACCGACGCCCGCGGGCACGCCGTCATCGAGGTGCGGGACAGCGGGGCCGGGATCCCGGCCGAGATCCAGGCGCGGATCTTCGATCCCTTCTTCACGACCAAGTCGGCGGGGGAGGGGACCGGGCTCGGGCTTTGGATCTGCAGCGGCATCTTGAGCGCGCTCGGCGGCGAGATTCGGGTCGACAGCGAGATCGGTCGGGGGAGCACCTTTCGTGTGACGCTCCCGCCGGGATCGATGGAAGCGGCGGCGGAGTTCCCCTCCGCGAGGCCCGATCCCGAGGCCCAGGGGGGACGGCTGCTCATCATCGACGACGAGCAGATGATCCTGGGGGCGCTGCGCCGTTCGCTGGGCGGCGAGTACAACGTCACCTGCGCCAGCGACGGGCGGCGGGCGCTCGAACGCCTGCGGGCCGGCGATCGCTACGATCTCATCCTCTGCGATCTCATGATGCCCGAAATGACCGGCATGGACGTCTTCACCGAGATGGAGAAGCTGGCCCCCGACCAGGCGGAGCGGATGGTGTTCGTGACCGGCGGCGCGTTCACCACCCGGGCGCGTGAGTTCCTCGAGCGGGTACCGAACGCCCGCGTCGAAAAGCCGCTCGATTTTCAAAACCTGCGCGTCCTGCTGCGTAACCTCCGCCGGTAGCGGAGGCCGCATTTCAACCGCCGCGCGGCGGCCTGCGCAGGCGCGCGGGTGCGGCTACTGACAGACCGGGCCGACGGTGCTGCAGGTCTGAGTCGGGCAAGAGGAGGTCGTTCCGGGGGTGCAGTTACCGGCACCGTCGCACAGGCTGGCGGTCGTGAATGCCGAGCTGTCGCCCGCGCAGGAAGCCGCCGCGCAGACGGTCGACGTGCCGTAGCTCTGGCAGCCACCCGTGCCGTTGCACAAGCCGTTGGTCCCGCAGCCGGTCGCCGGTTGGGCCGTGCAGGTCCCGGTGGGATCGGCGCCGCCGGGCGGCACGTTGGTGCAGGCGCCCTGGAGCCCCGGGACGCCACAGCTCTGGCAGGACGGGCAGAGGCTCGATCCGCAGCAGAAGCCGTTGGTGCAAAAGAGCGGGCTTTGACACTGATCATTGGCGGCGCAGGCGGTCCCGGCTCCGTTGCGGGTCGCGCAGGTGCCGCCCAGGCCGGTGCAGTAGGCGGTGGCCACGCAGTCGCCGTCGGTGTTGCAGTGGTTGGGGCACCCCGGTGAGGCGGTGGTGCAGAGATACGGGAAGCAATCGGTAGTGCTGGCCGCCGCGCAGGTGCCGCTACCCGAGCAGGCGGCCGTGTGCACGAACAGCGAGCCCGAGCAGGTCGCGCCGGCGCAGCTGGTGCTGCTCGATGCTTGCGCGCACTTACCGGCACCGTCGCACAGGCCACTGTTGCCGCAGGTGCCGTTGGCGGCGCACTGGCCGCTGGGCGCCGGTGATCCGGCGGCGATCGGGGCGCAGGTGCCGGTGCCGGTGATGTTGCAGGCCTGGCAGTTGCCGCAGCCGTTGGTCGAGCAGCAGACGCCGTCGATGCAGTTGCCGCTGCCGCACTCGTGGCCGGTGCCGCACACGGCGCCGAGGCCTTTTTGGGCGGCACAGCTCCCGCCCGAGGTCGACGTGCAGTAGTCCCCGGAGATGCAATCGGTATCGGCGGTGCAGGTGGTCTTGCAAGCGGTGGTCGAGGCGCAGATGTATTGGCCGCAGGTCGACGTGGTGGGCGACGGGCAGCTGCCGCTGCCCGAGCAGAAGGCCGCTGCCGTGAAGGTGGTCCCCGAGCAGCCTGGGCCGCTGCACATCACCGAGCTGCTGGCCTGCGTGCAGGCGCCGGCGCCGTTGCAGGTGCCGGTGTTGCCGCAAGTGGTGGTGACCGCGCAGCGGGCGTGGGGATCGGTGATCCCGGAGCTCACGTTGGCGCAGCTGCCGACGCTGCCGGTGACGTTGCAGGCCTGACAGCTCGGGCAGCTTCCGCTGCCGCAGCACACGCCGTCGACGCAGTTACCACTGCCGCATTCGTGCGCGGAACCGCAGGCGGCGCCACTCGCCTTGAGCGCCACGCAGCTTCCGCCTACGCCGGTGCAGTAGTTGCCGCTGGCGCAGCCGGTGGCGCCGGTGTCGGTGCTGCAGGTGGTGGTGCAGGCGGCGGCGCCGCAGACGTATGGGGCGCAGCTCTTGGTGGTGGCGGTCGAGCAAGCGCCCGCGCCCGAGCAGAAGGCGGCCGGCGTGAAGATGTTGGTCGTGCTGTTGCAACTGGCCGCCGCGCAGCTGACGCTGGTTGAGGCCTGCGTGCAGGCGCCGGCGCCATTGCATGTGCCGGTGTTGCCGCAGGTGCCGGTGGCCCCGCAGCGGGCGTGGGGATCGGTGACGCCGCTGGTGACGGAGGCGCAGGTCCCGCTGCCGTTGACGTTGCAGGCCTGGCAGGTGCCGCAGGCGGTGGTCGAGCAGCACACACCGTCGACGCAGGAGTTACCGCCCGCGCACTCGTGGGACGTCCCGCAGGTGGCGCCGAGCGCTTTCTGGGCCACGCAGCTCCCGCCCGAGGTCGCGGTGCAGTAGTCGCCGCTCACGCAGTCGGTGTCGGCGGCGCAGGTGGTCTTGCACGCGGTGGTCGAGGCACAGATGTAGGCGCCGCAGTTCCCGGCCGTCGGGGTCGCGCAGGTGCCGCTCCCCGAGCAGAAAGGCTGCGCGGTGAAGGTGCTTCCCGAGCAGATCGGCGTGTTGCACGAGACGGCGGTGCTGGCCTGCTGGCAAGCGCCGGCGCCGTTGCAAGCGCCCGTGTTGCCGCAGGTGGTGGTGACCGGGCACTGGCCGGCAGGGGCCGTGGTCCCGGTCGTGATGAACGAGCAGCTGCCGATCCCGTTGACGTTGCAGGCCTGGCAGGTTCCGCAGGGGCCGGTGCCGCAGCAGACGCCGTCGGTGCAGAAGCCGGTCAGGCACTGGGTGCCGCCCGTGCAGGCCTGGCCGTTCGGCTTGCGCGCGCAGCTCTTGCTGGTGCCCGACCCCTGGCAGGTGAGCGGCGCGACGCAATCGCCGTCCGCGGTGCAGGTGGTCTTGCAGACGTTGTTGGTGGCGTCGCAGACGAACCCGCCCGAGCAGGTCGACGAGGTGGGTGCCGCGCAGGTGCCGCTGCCGCTGCAGTGCGAGACCGGCGTGAACGTCGATCCGCTGCAGGATTGGCTTCCACACGAGACGCCGGTTCCCGCCAACTGGCAGGCGCCGGCGCCGTTGCAAGCGCCGGTGTTGCCGCAGGGCGGGTTGGCTGCGCACAGGCCGTGCGGCTCGACCGCGTTGGCGGCGACCGGCGCACAGGTTCCGGGGCTGCCTGAGACGTTGCAGGCCTGGCAGGTGCTGCAGGAGCTGGAGCTGCAGCACACACCGTCGACGCAGCTGTCGCCGGTCAAGCAGTCGCCGCTGGCGGTGCAGGCCTGTCCGAGCCGCTTCTTGGTCCCGCAGACGTTGGTCAGCGGATCGCAGATGTCGGGCGACAGGCAGTCGGTGTCGGCCGAGCAGGCCGACTTGCAGGCCGTCGTTCCGTTGCAAAGATACGGCACGCAGCTGCTACTGGTGGCCGCCTGGCAGCCGCCTTTGCCGTCGCAGGTCCGGCCCGAGGTCAGCGTCGAGCCGGCCGCCGGGCAGATCGGCGCCGCGCAGGAGGTGCCGGCGGCGTACAGCCGGCAGGCGCCGTTGCCGTTGCAGAAGCCGTCGGTGCTGCAGCTGGCGTTGCCCGCGTCTTGACAGGTGCCCTGCGGATCGGCCAGGCCATTGGCCACGTTGGTGCACGTCCCGAGGGAGTTGGTGAGGCCGCAGGACTGGCAGGCGCCCTGGCAAGCTGTGGCGCAGCAGGTCTGCTGCGAGCAGAAGCCCGACGAGCACTCGGCCGCCGTGCCGCAGGTCCGACCATTGCTCTTGAGGCCGCACGAGCCGCTGTTGCAGATCGCCGGTGAGGCGCAGTCGGCGTCGGTGGCGCAGGAGTTCTTGCACACGTTGACGCCGCACTGGAACGGGAAGCAGGGGCCGGGCGCTGGCGTCACACAGGTCCCGGCCCCGTCACAGGTGGAGGCCGCCGTGAAGACGGTGGTGCCGGCCGGGCAGCTGGAGCCGATGCAGGTGGTTCCCTGCAGATACTTCTGGCAGGCGCCGTTGCCGTCGCACTTCCCGTCGGTGCCGCACGACGTTGCGCCCTTGTCTTTGCAGATTCCCGCCGGATCGACCGCGTTGACCGGCACGCTGGTGCAAGTTCCCAGCGCGTTGCTGAGCGCGCACGACTGGCAGGCCCCGCCGCAGGCGGCGTTGCAACAGATCCCCTGCGCGCAGAAGCCACTGCCGCAATCGGCGGCGGACGAGCACGAGGCGCCGTTGGTCTTGAGGCCGCACGAGTTCAGGATGCAGCTATTGGGCGTCTTGCATTGATCGCTGGTCGCGCAGGCGTTGAAGCACTGGGTGCCGTTGCAGATGTAGGGGGCGCAGGCCCGCGAGTCGGGGGCCACGCACTGGCCGGTCATGTTGCAGGTGGAGGCCGGCGTGTAGATGCCAGTCGCGCAGGTCTCGCTGGCGCAAACCGTCCCCGAGGCATAGACGGCACAGCTGCCCGTGCCGTCGCACTGGCCGTTGGTGCCGCACGAGGCGGCGCCCTTGTCGGTGCAGACCTTGCGCGGATCGACGTTGCCGGCGGCGACCGTCATACAGTGGCCGGGGGACGTCGGCAGGTTGCAGCTGCGGCAAGCGCCGGTGCAGGCGCTCTCGCAGCACACGCCGTCGACGCACTGGCCGGAGCCGCATTCGCTGGCCGCCGCGCAGGTGAACCCGAGCGGCTTGGGGCCACAGGTGTTGTTGACACAGGCGGTGCCGGTGTCGCAGTCCTGGTCGGTCTGACAAGAGTTCGTACAGGCGCCGTCGACGCAACGGAAGGGGTGGCAGTCCTGGACGCCGGCCGGGCGGCAGGTCCCGAGGCCGTCGCAGGTTCCCGCGGTGTTGAGCCGGTTGCCGGTGCAAGACGGCGCCAGGCACTGGACGTCTTGGACGTAGTTCGCGCAGCCGCCCACGCCGTCGCAAGTTCCGTTGTGCCCGCAGCTGGTGGCGCCCTTGTCGGTACAGACCCCGCGCGGGTCGGGCTTGCCGGAATCGACCGGCCAGCAGGTGCCGAGCCGACCGGGAAGGTTGCAGGCGACGCAGGCCCCGCCGCAGGCCACGTTGCAGCACACGTTGTCGGCGCAGAATCCCGAGATGCAGTCGGCGCTGGTTTGGCAGTGGGCACCGGGACCGCCCTGTCCGCAGCTACCGGTGGCGAAGTTGCACTGCTGCCCGGCGGTGCACTGGGCGTTGCTGGTGCACTTCGGGTAACACTGCCCCATCAGCGGATCTCCCTGCATGGCATCGCAGGTGAATGGCAGGCAGAGCATCGTGACGCCGGGCTTGCACTGACCGGTTCCATCGCAGGCGTAGGCGCCCACCACCGCGTCGCTGTTGCAGGTACCGCCCACGCAGGTGGTGCCGAGGAGGTACCGGCAGGCCCCCGAGCCATCGCAGGTCCCGTCGAAGCCGCACGACGCTGCGGACTGGGCCGCGCAATCGGTCGCGTTGCGTGGCGCGTCGCCGGCCGGCCGTTTGACGCACATGCCGGGCGTGCCCGTCGCGCTGCAGGTGTTGCAGCCACCGGTGCACGCGCTGTCGCAGCAGACGTTCTCGACGCAGAAGCCGCTTGCGCACTGGGCGTTGCAGCCGCAGGCGGCCCCGAGCGCGTGGGGGGACCCGCTTGCCATGCAGGCATCCACCGAGGCGTCGCCGCCGTCTGTCTTGGGCTTGGCGTCCGTCGACCCGCCGTGGCCGGCGCCACCATCGGTGCTGGGCGGCTTCCCGCTGGGGCTGCTACAAGAGAGCAGCGTCGTCGCCAAGGCCACCAAGGTCACCGTCGCAACCGCCACGCGGCGAAGCTCGGCGCCCATGCAGGATAAGGATTTCATCGCTAATCTAGGCCTACACACCCACCCGCACCCAGAGGCGACGATATCATGAGGCGCGCGCAGGACGCCACCGGCAAACCGGCTGCGATCCGTGGCCGCTCCGGGCCGTTTCTGCATCGCGTAAAGGCCTTCTAGAGCCCTCGGAGCCATGCCGGGAAACCGGCCCCGACCGACTTGATTTTGAAGCTCGAGCTGGCGTAGACCGGCGCATGCCCAAAACAACCATCGGCACAGACCCTGAACCTGAAAGTCCCACCGGCGCCGCTACCGCCCCCGTCGCGGCGCCCGTGCAAGCAATCTCCGCCCCCATCGATGGCGAGCCCCCGTGGGAGCGCTTGCGGCGGATGGTCTTCGGCAAACCGCGCGATCTGCGCGACAAACGTATCTTTCACCAAATCTCGCTGATTCCGTTTCTGGCCTGGGTCGGCCTCGGCGCCGACGGGCTCTCGTCCTCGGCTTACGGTCCGGAGGAGGCGTTCCGAAACCTCGGATCGCACACCTACCTGGCGATCGGGCTGGCGGCGATGACCGCGCTGACGGTGTTCATCATCTCGGCGGCCTATCGGGGGATCATCGAAGAATTTCCCCACGGCGGCGGCGGCTACGTGGTGGCCACCAAGCTGCTCGGCAAAGGCGCCGGCGTGGCGTCGGGCTGCGCCCTGCTGGTCGACTACGTTCTGACCATCACCGTCTCGGTGGCGGCCGCCGGCGACGCGCTCTTCAGCTTCCTGCCGTTCGGCTGGGGCGGAATGAAGCTACCGGTGGAGGTCTTCTTCATCTTCGGCCTCACCACCCTCAACCTGCGCGGCGCCCGCGAGTCGGCCATCGCGCTGGCCCCGATCTTCTTGCTCTTCGTGTTTACGCACCTGGCCCTCATCGTGGGCGGCGTGCTGGTCCGTGCGCCGGCCTTGCCGGCCACCGTGATCGACATGGGCACTGGATTTCACAAGGGGCTCGGCACGCTGGGTCTGGGAGGGATGATCCTGCTCTTCATCCACGCCTACTCACTGGGCGGCGGCACCTATACCGGCATCGAGGCGGTGTCGAACGGCCTGCCGATCATGCGCGAGCCGCGGGTGCAGACCGCCAAGCGGACCATGGTCTATATGGCCACCTCGCTGGCGTTCACCGCGGCCGGATTACTGGTCTGCTACCTCCTGTGGCACGTGACGCCCGTGCAGGGCAAAACTATGAACGCGGTGCTGGCCGAGCGCGTGACCACCGGTCTGCCGCTGGGCCGGACGCTGGTCATCGTGACGCTGTTCTCGGAGTCGATCCTCCTGGTCGTCGCGGCCCAGGCCGGCTTCATCGACGGCCCACGTGTCCTCGCCAACATGGCGGTCGACTCCTGGGTGCCGCGGCGGTTCGCGGCGCTCTCCGATCGGTTGACGACCCACAACGGCATCGTGCTGATGGGCGCGACCTCGCTGGCGGCGCTGCTCTACACCCACGGCGACGTCGGTCAGCTGGTCGTCATGTACAGCATCAACGTCTTCCTGACCTTCTCGCTCTCGATGTTCGGGATGATGCGGCACACCTGGCAGACCCGGCACAAAGCCGCGCACTGGCACCGCAAGGCGGGGTTGTTCACCAGCGGTTTTCTACTTTGCGCGACCATCCTGGTCATCACGGTGTTCGAAAAATTCAAAGAGGGCGGTTGGATCACGCTGGGCGTGACCGGCCTCGTGATCGCGCTCTGCTTCGTGATCCGCTCGCACTACCGCCAGGTCCGTATGAAGCTGACCCAGCTCTATCAAGACGTGCGGCACCTCGGCGGGCACGGCGCCGTCCCGATCGAGATCGCCGATCGCACGGCGCCCACCGCGGCCGTGCTGGTCCCCAGCTTCGGCGGCATCGGCATCCACACGGTGCTCAACATCTTTCGCGCTTTCCCCAACCACTTCAAGAACCTGGTGTTCATCTCGGTGGGCGTGATCGACTCGGGCGGGTTCAAGGGGGCCGACGCGGTCGACGCCCTCGAGGAGTCGACCCGCAGCATGCTCCAGAAGTACCTCTTGGTGGCCGCCGAGCTGGGCATCCCGGCGACGGTCCGATCTTCGATCGGCACCGACGCGGTCGAGGAGGCCGAGCGGTTGTGCTTGGGGGTCATGAAGGAGTTTCCGGTGATCACCTTCTTCGGTGGCAAGGTGGTCTTCGAACGCGAGCGCTGGTACCAGCGCCTGCTCCACAACGAGACCGCGCTCGCCATCCAGAAGCGCCTCTACTGGGCCGGCGCCACCATGGTGGTGCTCCCGGCGCGCGTGACGTAGCGCGGCCCAATACCCCCATATCCCGGCCGCGCCGGCGGGCGTGCCGGCCGCGGCGGCCCGCCGAGGTCGCTGCCTCCGCGGCCGGGGCATGATAGGCTAGAGCCTTTCCTGGAGGGACTCCGTGAACCACGTTGCTTATTCCCACGGCGCGGCTGCGTGCGCCCGCTTTGGGATCTCTGGACTGGCGATCTTTACTCTGCTCGGCGGCCTCGGTTGCACGGCCGGCGTCAGGGCCTCCAGCCCGGGCACGGGCGGCACCGTCGGCGCGACGGGCGCGGCGGGAGCCACCGGCCAGGCCGGGACGACCGGCAGCGGCCGGGCGGGCGTGACCGGCAGCGACGTCGGCATCGCCGGCACGACCGGAACCCCCAACCCCGACGCCGCCGCCTGCCAGCAGATGAACTACATGTTCACGGCCACCAACCCGACTGTCTACATCCTGGTCGATCGGTCGGGCAGCGAGTTCGACTCCAACACCACCGGCTCCTTCTTCACGTTGCGGACCGCCGTCGAGCAGGTCATCTCATCGACGGTGGGCAGCTCGACGCTCGACAGCCAGGTGCGCTTCGGCCTCGGCTCGTTCGTGGGCGATCACTCCAGCGGATCGTGCATGCTGAACTTCCAGTCGGTGCCGATCGCGCTCAACAATGCCGCCGCCATCAAGACGGCCTACGACGGTTGGGGGCCGCTGCAACCCTACGGGTCGAAGGCCGACACGCCGGCCGTCGAGGCCATCCCGATGGTCAAGGCCGCGCTTCAGGCCGACAACGGCACGGGGCAGAAGTACATGATGATTGTCACCGACAGCGAGACCGACTTCTGCGACGACGGCAGCGCGCTCTGCCCGGCCGACGCGGTCACATACATGATTCAGGATCTCTATAGCTCGACGCCCAGCATCGGGACCTTGGTTATCGGGCTGCCGACGTCGGTGAGCAACATCGCGCCGGCTGTACTTCAGAACTTCGCCAATGCCGGCGTGGGCCAGCCGGTCGCCATCCCGCAAGCGTCGGCGGGAAGCACGACGATGGCCTCCGACGTCTACTACCAGTGCAACGGCCAAGGTACCGCCGCGGGCACGCTGTCCTGGTCGAGCATCTGGACAGCGGCCGGCCGCACCGGGCTGGTTCCGATCGCGACGTATTCGGCCACCGGCGGCAACGCGCCGGTCTACACCCCTTCCACGACCGACGCGCAGGCGCTGGCCAACCAGATCTCGATGGCACTGGCGGGGGTGCGGAGCTGCACCTTTGATCTCTCGACGTTCACCATCAACCTCCAGAAGCTCGGTGAGGCCATCGTCTACTTCGTGGACGGCTCGGGCAACCACGTCACCATTCCGCTCGACCCGAACAACGCGAACGGGTGGGACATGACCTCCGCCAGCGAGCTGCAGCTGTTCGGTCCGGCCTGCGATCAGCTCCGCGACCCGACGACCATGGATATCAAGTTCAACTTCCCTTGCGACATCGTGGTCCCCCCGCCGAGCTAGGCGGCGACGGTCCCGTCGGTCAGTTGAAGAGGCCGACCGCCAGGTTGACGGCGGTCGCCAGGATGGCGGTGTTGTAGAGGAACGACAGCAGGCCGTGCCCGAGGACCGCCCGGCGGATCTGTCGGCTCGACACCGCGACGTCGGAGACCTGGAAGCACATCCCGATCGTGAACGAGAAGTAGGCGAACTCCAGGTAGGCCGGGTGCCCCTTTCCGGGAAACGCCAGGCCGCCTTCGCCTTCGTCGTCGTCCCGGTAGTAGAGGTGCGCATAGCGCAGCGTATAGGCCGAGTGGGTGAGCACCCAGGCGCTCACCACCGCCAACGCGCACGAGGCCACGAACCAGTCGCGCGCCTCGGGCGAATACGCACGCGCCTGTCGCAAGACCACCGCGGTCGCCAGCAAAGAGAACCCGCTGGCCAGAATGACCAGGCCCCAGACGGCATGTCGGCCGGGATCATCGGCGGCCGCGCGCCGGCGCGTCTCGTCGGCGCTGGCGCGCAGGATCAGCATCCAGGTCAGCGCCGCCATGGCGGTGGCGGCGACGTCCCAGGCCGCGATCGCGCGCAGCGCGGAGCCGAAGCGGGCCGGGATCACCAGCGCGGTGCCGACGCCCAGCGCCAGCGCGACCGACAGGCGCCCGAGCGCGCGCAGCGGATCGTGGCGCGCGAAGGCCCGTGGATGTTGGGGGGTGGCCATATCGGGTCCGGGCGACCGGCGCCGCGGAGGTTACTGGCAGAGTTGCTGCTTGGTCACGCTGGTGGTGGCGGTGGCCTTGGTCCCCGAGCAGGTGCCGCAGGTGGAGTAGGCGGCGGACCCGCCGCAAGCGACCGTGGTCAAGAAGCCCGAGTCGTCCCGGCACCCGCAGCAGGTGAGTAGAGTGCCGATGGGCGGCGTGATGGCCAGTGCGGCGGTTCCCGCGGGCACGTCCAGGCTGGCCCCGCTCTCCAGGCGGAGCAGGCTGAGCTCCGAGGTGCAGGCGAAGCTGGCCTGCGTGCCGGCGGTCGAGCAGCTCGAAGAGCTGGCGGTCGTGCAGCCCACGGAGGGGGACGGGCAGAAGGTGCAGGCCGCGCCCGGGTATTCGTTGAATTCCTTCTCGTCGGTGCCGTCGCAGTTGTAGTCGAAGGTTCCGTTGGTCCGCGGGGTGCCGAAATAAGCGGTTTGCCCGGGGTGCGCGTTGACGTTGTTGTCGTCGCAGTCGGTGTCGTCGGCCACGAACCCGGCGGGCACCGTATCGGCGCAGCCGACCTTGGTGCTGCCGGTAGCGCCGCTGCCGTCGCCATATCCGTCGTTGTCGCTGTCGCGGTAGAAGGTCGTGCACGAGACGCCCGCCGAGCAGCTGAGTCCCGGGCATTTGCATTGCCCCGCCGTCCCGCTGGGATCGTTGCAGGTGTTGGGGGCGGCGCAGGCGGTCTGGCAACACACGCCGCTGGCGCAATGGCCGTTGGTGCACTCGGCGTCGGTGGTGCAGGTGACGCCGTCGGCTTTCTGCGCCATGCACTTCTCGGTGCTGCCGTTGCAATACGAGGTGGCCTGGCACTGGAGGTTGGCGCTGCAGGTCGTGCGGCAGGCCTTCGACCCGACGTCGCAGGCGTAGCCGCCCGGGCAGGTATCGAGATCGATGGCGCAGCTTCCCAGTCCGTCACACTGGAGATTGGCGAGATCCTTGCGGCTGTTGCAGAACGGATCGCCGCAGGGGGTCCCTTTGCCGGCAAAGCCGCAGGCCCGCATGCCATTGCAGGTCCCGCCGCAAGCCGTGGGCGTTTCGACGATTCCCGCCTCGGGAAGATTGATGGTGGGCCCTCCGTCGCCGGCGTCGGCGTTGCTGGACGTCGCCGCGTCGGTGCCGGCGTCGCTGCCGCTGAAGTTGGTGCCGGTGCACTCCATTTGGGGGTCGGTTCCCGCGGGGTAGGCCGTGCACAAACCGGTGCTCCCGGTCTGGGCGCACGAGGCGCAGATATCGTTGCACCGCTCGCTGCAGCAAACCCCGTCCGTGCAAAATCCGGTCGCGCACGCGGCGTCCGTGGTGCAGCTCGAGCCGTTGCCCCTGGTCTTGCCGTCGCTGGCGGTCAAGGTGATGGTCGCCGATACCGCGGCCGCCGCCAGCGCGACCGGTGGACTGTCGCCCGAGCCGTAGAGATCGCCGTTGGCGTCGAGCGCGTCGAAGTGGAAGCTCAAGGTCCCGGTCTGTTCTTTGGGTATGAACCGGAAGCGGAGCTGCCCGCTGGCGATGGCGCCGGCGATGCTGAACTGCTTGACGTCGGTCTCGCTCCCGGTCACCTGCAGCGAGCCGAAGGTGGCGTCCGCGCGCTCGCCGGCGGTCAGCGCCTGGGCGTCCACGGTGATGTTCACGCCGAAGGAGGTCGACGGCGAGGCGCTCCCTTTGCAGCCGGCAGCCGCGCCGAAGGTCAGGCACAGCGCCGCCGCCAGGCGGTAGCCGCCGTTCGTCGCCCAGCACCTCACCAGTGCACCGCCGACGCGCGAACGTCGGGAACGTTGTTCCACGAGCCAGCGCTCCCGCTGGAGAGCACGACGACCGCGACCACCCCCAGCGCAACCAGCCCACCGGCGGCTGTCCAGAACCACCAGCGCCCATAGATCGGGCGATCCTTGGCCTCGGGGGGCGGCGTGTCCGCCAGGGGGGGGGCCGAGATGGCTGCGGCGGGCGCCGGGGCGGTCAATGTGGGTGGAGCCGGCGGCGGCGCAAGCGGCGCGGGAACGACGCCCGGCGCGGGCGTTCCGACCGCCGCAGGCGTGGAGCCTCGAGCCTCGGCGGGCGGCGGTGCCGTCGGACTGCCGCCGGCTTGCGACAGCTTGGCGATCCGCTCTTGGGAGTCGGCGGCAAACGGAGAGGTCGGGTAGAGCTTGATGACGTTGTTGTAGAGCAGCAGCGCCTTCTGGTTCTCGCCAGCCAGCCGGTGCGCTTGGGCGGCGTTGAACAGGATGGCGGGGTCCTGTTTGAGCTTGAAGGCCTCCTCGTACTCCGAGGCGGCTTCGCGGTACTCGCCGACCGCGAAGTGGGCGGTCGCCTTCTGATAGTGGGCCTTCGCGTCGGCGGCGCCGTCGGCCCGCGCAGCACCGGCGGGGAGCAACCCGGCCGCCGCAACGGCCAGCGCGACCAGCCAGCGGGCCACCACCACGGGCGATCGGCTAAGCGGGCGGGCTGGCAACGGCGTGCTCCACGTTGAAGGTAGCGAACAGCCTATCGGAAAATCCGTCCACCCGAAAGATGCACCCGAACGGGCCGGCGGGAGCGCGCGACGCCAGCTCGAATTTGTCGGGAGCGCCGGGAGCGCCACGCTCCGCGCTCAGATTCGCACGTTAGTGGGCGTGCTTCTTGAGAATGCCCCAACGGCCGCGCGCGGCCGGGGCGGGGGCTGCTTCGCCGGCGACCGTCGTCGATTTCCTTCTGCCGGACACCTCCCATTTGTCGGCCTCGCCTTTGCGCGGCTCGCGCATCGCGACGGTGGTGTGGGGGGCGCGCGGCCCGCCGTTCTCCTGCGTGAACGGATCTTTCCAGCCAGCCCGGCGTGCGGGGGCCTGCTCGGAGGGCTTGGCGGGCGTCGCTCGCCGCGTGTTGGTGGTCTTGGCGGAGTCCTTGAAGGGATCGCTCCAGTCGTTGTCGCTGCCGCGGTCCGAGCTGCGGGCACGGGCGGACCGCCTCGGTTCGGCCTTCGCGACTGAAGCAGCCTGCGACGCGGAAGCGCGACGGCGAACCGGCGCGCTCGAGAAATCGTCGTCGTCGGCCGAGCCGCGGGTTTCGCGGGCAGCGATCGTCTTCTTCGGGGCGTCGGCGAAAGGATCGTTCCAGCTGGCCGGGCGGGCCGGCGTCTGCTGCCGGCGCGCGGCCGGGCTGAACGTCGAGGCCGGCGCGGGCGCCCGCGTCGCATAGGTGGCGGGCCGGGTCGACGCTTGTGTGCGGGTCGCCGGGTGACCGGCGGGGGCGGCGCCTTGAACGACGTGGATGATGCCGTCGTTTCGCTTGGGCTGTGGCCGCAGCGCGATCGGCGCCGCGACCGGCGTCGACTCGATCTCGGGCTTGGCCCATTCCGGGGTCTCGTGCTTGACCTTGGTCTCCGGCATCGGGGGCGCCTTGTCCGCCGAATCGAGCAGCGAGTCGACGTCATCGCCGCGCTTGCCTCTGCCCTTGGCGGCGGGCTTGGACGGCTTGTCGACGGCCAACAGATCGTTGAGCGCTTTGTCGTCGCTGGCCGAGGCCTTCCTCTTTTTCGAACCCGGCTCGTCCTTGAGCAGCTTGTCGATGAACTTGTCGTCACCGTGCTTGACCGGCGGCGGCGGCGCGGCGGCGGCCGTCGTCTCGAGCTTGGACGAGATCTCGCTGGCTCTGCCCCTGCCGTTCCTGCCCGATCCCGAATCCTCATCGGGCAGCGTCGGCAAGGCCACCTCACCCCCGCGCTTGCTGGTCTGGGCCTTCGGCGCCGGCGGCTCTTTGGCGGCCGCGGCGGCGGCCCTTTCCTTCTCGCGCTCGGCCTTCTCGGAGGCCGCCTTATTGATGGCCTGGGCGCGGGCGATCTTGTCGAGCTCGCCCCGCTTGTCGTCGGGACCCATCACCGAGTCTTCCCACTGGAGCTGCTTGTCGATCACCTTGTCGTCGCTGAGGGCGTCGGCCGACTTCCTCTTGCCGGATTTGGACTTTGGATCGGCCGCCTGTACGGGAGACCAAGCTCCGAGCAAACCAATTCCGGCGAGGGCGGCGCAAACAACATACCTGGACCGCATCGATGCGACCTCCACGTGGGGGTGATACAGCTTCTATTATCGGCGTTGCGTGTGGTTTGACAAGCGCCTTTTCACCGACGCGGCCCTACGATGTGGGTGGGTGTAAGGCGACCGGCTACCGGCAGATCGAAGATTGGCCCGGCTTTAGCGGACCACGATGCCGGACGCCACGATCTTGACCTTGTCGCCTTCGATGTCGACGGCGATGTCCATCTCCCCTTCGGCGCGCACCCGCGCCAGTCCCAGGCGGGACAGCGAGCCGGCTTTGGCGTTGCGCCGCATGAGCGTGAAGTAGTGGGCCATGGCGTCGCTTTCGGCGTTCATCTCGGCATAGCAGGTGCCCAGGTGGTCGATGTGCTCGCGGGTCGAGTTGTTGGTCACCACCACCCGCACAATGGCGTCCTCGCCGCGCGGCGAGACGTCGACTTCGAGACGGGCCTTACCGTCCGAGGCGTATTTGGCGGCGTTCTCCAGCAGCTCGTGGGCCGTCATGGCCACCCGGAAAACGGCGTCCTCGTCGTCGAGCGCCGGCGCCAGCTTGGCTTCGACCAAGCGCCGGGTGGGCGAAACGATCGCCGGAGACACGGTGAGCGGGAGGTCCAGATGCAGCGGCGTCACAGGCGAGACCCTCTCATTTCTATCATCAATCGGGTCGGCTTGGCGAGCCGGAGCGGCCGCGGGGCGTTGGGGTCGGGCACAAAATCTCCTTTAAGATCTTTGGGTGGATCGGTCGATGTAGGAGGCCCGCCCGCCCGAAAAATGTCATCCAACACGCAAGCCAACGGTCCGCCGCCCGCCGATCACGGTCAGGCGACGCTCGCCCGCGGGGCGACCATCGGCCGGTACGTCGTCCTCGGGTTGGTCGGTCGGGGCGGGATGGGCGAGGTCTATGCGGCATACGACCCCGAGCTGGATCGCAAGGTGGCGGTCAAGCTGTTGCGGGTCAAGCCGGGCAACGGCGTCTCGCTGACCGAGGGGCGCCAACGGACACTGCGGGAGGCGCAGGCCATCGCGCGGCTCTCCCACCCCAACGTGGTGGTGGTCTACGACGTCGGGACCTTCCAGGACCAGGTGTTCATCGCCATGGAGTTCGTGGAGGGGAACACCGTCAGCTACTGGCTGCAGTCCGAGCCGCGGAGCTGGCAGGAGATCCTGAAGGTATTCCGGGCCGCCGGTCGGGGTCTCATGGCGGCGCACGACAAGGGGCTCGTGCACCGCGACTTCAAGCCCGACAACGTCATGGTCGGCCGCGACGGCGAGGTTCGCGTCATGGACTTCGGTCTGGCCCGGCAGGTGAGCGAGAAGCCGGCCGTCGCCGAGCGGGTCACGCCGACCGTTCGAATGCCGGCGCAGATGGGGGAGCCGGGGCCGCCGCCGCGGGCGGGCTCGGCGCCGATGCCCGAGCCCGACCCGATGATGACGGTGCTGCTCAACGCCCCGCCCAGGGCTACCGCGATGTCGAGCGGGCCGGTCGATCTGCAGGCCACCTCGGGTATGTTCGAGGTCCAGCTCACCCGCACCGGCGCCATGATGGGAACGCCCGCCTATATGGCCCCCGAGCAGTTCTTGGGCACGCCCACCGACGCGCGCACCGACCAGTTCAGCTTCTGCGTGGCGCTCTACGAAGCGCTCTACGGCGATCGTCCGTTCGCGGGGAACACGATGTTCGCGCTCACCACGGCGGTGGTGCAAGGGCACGTCCGCGACGCGCCGCAGAGCTCGAAGGTGCCGCTGTGGGTTCGCAAGGTGTTGCTGCGCGGGCTGCGGGCGCAGGCGGGCGACCGTTACGCGACGATGCACGATCTGATCGAGGCGCTCGGTAAGAACCCGCGCGCCGCCCGCAACCGCGCCCTCGCGATCGTCGCGCTGGCGCTCATCCCGCTGGCGCTCGGCCTCGGCGTGCGGCAGAGCCTGGCGAACCACCGGTCGATCTGCGGCGGCGGCCCGGCGCGCCTGGCCGGAATCTGGGACTTGCCGGTCGGCAACGAGGTCGAGTCGCCGCGGCAGGCCGTCATCCACGGGGCGTTCATGCGCACCGGCAAGAGCTACGCGGGCGACGTCTACGCCACCGTCAGCCGCATCCTGACCGGTTACGCGCAGAGCTGGGCCAACATGTACCGGGAGGCCTGCGAGGCCACGCAGGTCCGCGGCGAGCAGTCCTCGGACGTGCTCGATCTGCGAATGTCCTGCCTGCAGGATCGCCTCGGCGGCCTGCGCGCGCTCACCGACGTGTTCGGCGAGGCCAACGGCGCCGTCGTCGAGAACGCCGTGAGCGCCGCCAACAGCCTGCGTTCGCTCGACCGCTGCAGCGACGTGCCGCTCCTGCGGTCGGTCATGCGCCCACCCGAGGATCCCAAGACGCGGGCCCGCGTCGGAGAGCTGCGCCACCAGTTGGCGGGGGTCAAGGCGCTCTTCGACGCCGGCCGCTACCGCGAGGGGTTGCGGAGCGCACCCGGACTGGTCGACGAGGCGCGCGCGCTCGGCTATCAGCCGCTGGTCGCCGAGACGCTCGAGCTGATGGGCACGATGTACCTCAAGTCGAACGACGCGCGCGCGGCGGAGCAGGCGCTGGTCGAGTCGTACTTCGCGGCGGATGCCTCGCGCCACGACGAGGCGCGCGCCGAGGACGCGCTGTACTTGGTGTGGGTAGTTGGATATCAAGAGGGCCGTTACGTCGAGGCACAGCGCTGGGCCAAGACGGCCGACGCCGTCCTGCAGCGCCTGGGCGGCCATGAGCTTTTGCATGCGTGGTTGCTCAACAACTTGGGTGGCATCTTCGAGATTCAAGGGGAGCGCGAGGCGGCGTTGCGGGCCCAGCAGGAAGGGTTGGCGCTCAAGGAGCAGGCGCTCGGGCGCGACCACCCCGACGTCGGATACTCCGAAGGCAACCTGGCGGTGGTGCTGACCGCGCTGGGGCGTAACCAGGAGGCGCTGGCCCACGTCGACCGCTCGATCGAGATCCTCGAGAACGGCCTCGGCCCCGGACACCCGGAGCTGGCCACCCAGCTCATGAACCGGGGCGAGATCCTGAATGCGCTCGGCCGCTTCCACGACGGGCGCGCGTCCTTCGAGCGGGCGCGCATCATCTGGGAGCGCGAGCTCGGCCTCGACAACCGCAGCCTGGCCTACGCGCTCACCGGCATCGGCGTGAGCTACCTGGCCGAGGGCGATCCGTCTAGCGCCCTCGTGCCGCTCGAGCGGGCTTTCAAGATTCGGGAGGCGCAGGAGACCGATCCGTCGCGCCGGGCCGAGACGCGCTTTGCGCTGGCGCGCGCGCTCTGGGAGGCGGGGCACGATCGCGGACGGGCGCGCGTGTTGGCGGAGGAGGCGCGGGACGGTTACGCCAAGGCGGTGGTCAAAGCCAAGCTGGCCGAGGTGGACAGCTGGCTGCACAGCCACGGCAGCGGCTGACGCGGGCCCGATTTCAGTCGGCGCGGCTATCGGCGGGCGTGGAG
>DASRLC010000104.1:0-3980 GCA_035648655.1 Polyangia bacterium | reverse complement strand
TTCTTGAGGGCCACCCGCAACATTGGCAGGCCGTGGGCGTCGGCGCGGTAGTGGCGCACCACCGGCGCGTAGCCGGCTTTGGTGAAGGTCAGGTCGTAGTTGCTGCCCGGGTGCAGCCGAAGCGTCACCGGGGTGGTCCCGAAGGACTGATGGCCGCTGGTGACGTGGGAGCCTTCCGGCTCGCTCTTCACGAGGATGGAGAGCGGCTGCGGTTTGGGCTTGGAGGTGGAACTGGAAGTGGACGACGCGTGCCCTTTGGAAGACGCCCGATCGGCCCGGTCGGTCTGATCCATCCGATTTTGGTCATCGCCCGCGCTCGGCGAATCGCCGGCGGCCATCGACGTGGGCGGCGTTTCGTGGTCGGTCCCGGCCGCCTTCTGGGCGGCGGAGGCGACCTGCTGGCCGTCTTCGGCGTCGCGGATCGCGCCGGCGCCGTCGGGCATGGTCGCAGCCGGGACGGCGTGGGCGTCGGGCGTGGCGGCGGTCGATCCCGAGGCCGGGCCGAAGGCCGTGGCGGAGGGCGCCGGTATCGGTGTGGTTGCCGGTGCCCCTGTCGGCGCGCCAGCGTTGGCCAGCGTTGGAGCCTCCGGGAGGGTCGGCGCGTGGTGGCCACCACGCCACACGAGGGCAGCGATCGCCGCCAGAAGGATTGCCAGCGCGCCGCCGATTCGCGCCGCCGGGCGCGCGTGCCAGGGGCGATCGGCCGCTTCGAACCGTGGCGGCTTCATCATGGGGACGGTCGCGCCGGGGTGGGGCGGCGGGCGATCGGTTTGTCGAACCTCCTCGGCGTCGTCGAGCGTGAGCACCAGCCCCGACTCCTGACCGTCGCCCGCCCGCAACGGACCCACGGTCGACCGCGAAGCCGGCGGCACCGGCGGCGCCTCGCGCGTCAGCGTCGGCACCCCATCCTTGGTGCTCAGATCGGCCAACCAGCGCTGCAGCTCGGTCTGCCCGACCGGACGAAAGGCCAGGCGCATGACCTGCTCGACGTCGATCAGCATGTTCTCGGCCTTCTGATAGCGATCGGCCGGGGTCTTGCCCATCGCTTTGCGGATGGCGCGGTAGAGTTCGGGGTTGAGGCCGGGACGCGCCGTCTCGGGCGGCATGTAGTCGCCGTTCTTGACCAGCATCAAGGTCTCGTAGTCGGTCGGCGCGTCGAACGGATGCCGGCGCGTGATCATCGCGTAGAGCATGGTGCCGACGGAGAAAAGATCAGAGCGCGCGTCCAGGTCGCCGCCCGAGGCCTGCTCGGGCGACATGAAGGCCACCTTGCCCTTGATGAGATTGCCCAGGCTCTTCTCGGTCTTATTCTGCGCCTTGGCGATTCCGAAGTCGGTCAGCTTGACCTCGCCCTGCTCGCTCAGCAGCACATTGTGGGGGCTGACGTCGCGATGGACGATCCCCAGCGGATCGCCGTCGCTGCGCTTCTTGTTGTGGGCGTAGGCCAGGGCGCGGCAGATCTCCGCCGTCACGTACAGCGCGAGCGCGGGCGGGATCGGCACGCCGGCCGCCTTCGAGCGCTTGAGGATCCGATCGAGCGTCCAGCCGTCGACCAGCTCCATGGCCAGGAAGTAGCGCCCCTCGGACTCGCCGAGGTCGAGCACCTGCACGATGTTGCTGTGGTTGAGCGACATCGCGACGTGCGCCTCGTCGACCAGCATGTGGCGGAACTGCGGGTCGGCGTAGAAGGTGGTGAAGATGCGCTTGAGCACCACCGTCTTTTCGAAACCCTGCGCGCCGTGTTGCTTGGCCAAAAAGATTTCGGCCGTCCCACCGTCGGCGATCTTGCGCAGGATCGTGTATCGAGAGGGGGCACTCATTGGCGGAGATTTCGGAGTCGACCAAACTACCATGTTGGTCCCGGATCGTCCTGCCCGATGACCGGGGTCATCCGCGCGGCAGACCCGGCGGCAGATGATATTGTTGAAAGCGAGATGGACCCCCAACGTCTGCGCGCGCTGCTGGAAGAGGTCGAAGCCGGACGCGCCTCGGTCGACCAGACGATGCAGGAGCTTCGCGACCTGCCGTTTCGCGATCTCGACTTCGCGCACGTCGACACCCACCGCCACCTGCGCACCGGGTTTCCCGAGGTGGTGCTGGGGACCGGGAAGACCGCCCAGCAAATCGCCGCCATCCTGAACGAGCTGGCGCAAGGGGGCGCCACGGTATTCGCGACCCGCGTTCCGCCCGGGGCCGCCCAGCAGATCCTGCCGGCGGTGCCGGGGGCGCGCTATCTGGCGGTGCCGCGCGCGGTGGTCGTCGGCGAGGCGCCGGCGCCCGATCGCGGCCGGGGCTCCATCGTGGTCGTGAGCGCGGGGACCTCCGACGTCCCCGTCGCGGAAGAGGCGGCGCTGACGGCCGAGCTGGCCGGCAATCGGGTCGAGCGGATCTTCGACGTCGGCGTGGCGGGCCTGCACCGGCTGATGGCGCACCGAGAGACCGTGGCGGCGGCCGAGATCGTGATCGTGGTGGCCGGGATGGAAGGGGCGCTGCCCAGCGTCGTCGGCGGACTGTTCGCGCGGCCGGTGATCGCGGTGCCGACCAGCGTCGGCTACGGCGCCAGCTTGGGCGGGATCGCGGCGCTCCTATCGATGTTGAACTCGTGCGCGGCGGGCGTGGCGGTGGTCAACATCGACAACGGCTTCGGCGCCGGGCGCATGGCGGCCATGCTGAATCGGAAGCGCGAGCCGTGAGCGGTCGCCCACGTTCGCTGCAGGGCCTGCACCTGCACTTCGAGCCGACGTCCGGTATCGCGGGCGACATGGCGGTGGCGGCGCTGGTCGACGCCGGCGTGCCGGCGGCCGTGGTGAAGACCGCCGTCGAGGCCATGGGCGTGCGCGGGCTGCGCGTCGGCTTCGGCCACCGGAAGCGCGGCGCCTACGTCGGGCGCAGCTTCGACGTGAGCTGGCCCGGACAGCCCGGCGCGCAGGCGCAGGCGCACGACCATGCGCACGCGCACGACTCCGAGCGGGCGCACGCGCACGACCACGACCATGCGCACGCGCACGACCACGACGACAAACACGAGCACCCGCAACCGCCGCAGCGCCCGCGCGCCAAGAACAAGCCACCGACGGCCCCCGCGCACGATCACCGCGACTACGCGGAGGTGAAGCGACTCTTGGTGCGGGCGCGCCTCGATCCCGACGCCCGGGCGCTGGCGGGCGACATCTTTGCGCGGATCGCCGAGGTCGAGGCGGCCCTCCACGGTACGCGGATCGATCGGGTCGCCTTTCACGAGGTGGGTGCTTACGATTCGATCGCCGACGTGGTCGGGGTGGCCGCGGCGATCGCCCACCTCGCACCGGTATCGATCGGATCGTTGCCGCCGGTGGTGGGGACGGGACGGGTTCGTACCGCCCACGGGGCGGTCCCGGTGCCGGCGCCTGCCACCGCGGCGCTCTTGGCCGAGATCCCGATCTTGCCCGAAGGGGAAGGGGAGCTGACCACGCCGACCGGCGCCGCGATCTTGGCCGCGGTCGTCGATAGCTTCGGTCCGCTGCCGCCGATGCGTCTGCGCGCGGTCGGCTACGGCGCCGGCACGCGCCAGTTGGCCGATCGCGCCAACCTGCTGCGCGTCGCGATCGGCGAGCCCCTCGGCAGGCAGGACGAGCCGGCCGCGCCCGCCGTCGTACTGCTCGAGGCCAACCTGGACGATCTGACCCCGCAGTTGGTGGGTCCGCTCTACGACGCGCTCTTCGCGGCCGGCGCGGTGGACGTGTGGTCGGCGCCGATCTTGATGAAGAAAGGGCGGCCGGCATTGCAGGTGTCGGCGTTGGCGCCGCCGGGCGCACTGGGCACCGTCGAGCGCGCCTTCTTCGCCCACTCGACCACGCTCGGCCTGCGCCGCCGCGCGCTCGAGCGGGTCGTGCTTTCACGCTCGTTCGCGACGGTCGAAACGCCCTACGGAAAGGTCCGCGTGAAGCTGGGCGCGCTGGGCGGCGAGATCCTGGGCGCGCAGCCGGAGTTCGAAGACTGCC
>DASRLC010000103.1:0-11748 GCA_035648655.1 Polyangia bacterium | reverse complement strand
TCATCATACTGGTCGGTTTCTTCTCGGGCGCCGTCTCGGCCCAGCAGGCGATCGCCGCGCTCCGCATCTTCAATCAAGAGCGATTCGTCGGCGCCACCGTCGGGCTCTCCTTGGCCCAGGAGCTGGCGCCGGTCTTCACGGCGCTCATGATCGCGGCGCGGGCGGGATCCGGCATGGCGACCGAGCTCGGCTCGATGCGCATCACCGAACAGATCGACGCGCTCACCACCTTCGCCGTCGATCCGGTTCAGTATCTGATCACGCCGCGGATCGTGGCCACCGTCTTGATGATGCCGATCATGACCATGGTCTTCAACATCGTGGGCCTGCTGGGCGCCTACCTCTACTCGATCTACCTGGAGCACATCGATCTGGGGCAGTTCATCGCGCAGTTCACCTACTGGACCGACCCGAAGGACTACATCATCGGGGCGGTCAAAGCGTCCGTCTTTGGGGTCACGCTTTCGGTCGCTGCCTGCTACCAAGGCTTCAACGTGCGTGGCGGCGCCAAGGAAGTGGGGCTTGCCACCACGAAGGCGGTGGTTGCAGGCTCGGTTTCTGTATTGGTCTCCGACTATTTCTTGATCGATATCTTCCACATCCTTTGGCCTTACAAGTCGTGAACGCGCCCCGCGCCTCCACACCCGTCCCGGCGGCGGCATCGGGCCCGGCGGTGCCTATCTCGGCGCCCCCGCCGGGCGGCGCAGCCGACGTCACCAAGCGCGACGAGCGCTGGCAGATCCGCGTGCGGGGTCTCGAGAAGACCTTCGGTCCGCAGCACGTCCTCACGGGGGTCGACCTCGACATCGAGCGCGGGCGGACCAACATCGTGATCGGCGGCTCGGGACAGGGGAAGTCCGTGCTCATGAAGCACCTGATGGGCCTGCTCAAGCCGGACGCGGGTCAGATCTGGGTCGACGGGGAAGACATCGTGCCGCTCGGCACCCAACAGATGGCGCGGCTGCGGCGGAAGTTCGGGATGGTGTTTCAGTATGCGGCGCTGTTTGATTCGATGAACGTGGTCGAGAACATCGCCTTCCCGCTCATCGAGCGCTACCACCTGGCGAACGCCGAGATCATGGAGCGGGTGCGCGACCTGCTTCGCCGGCTCGATCTGGCCGGCGTGACCGGCATCGAGCAGAAGTTCCCACCCGAGCTTTCGGGCGGACAGCGCAAGCGGGTTGGCCTAGCCCGCGCGCTCATCGACCGGCCGGAGATCCTGCTCTACGACGAGCCGACCACCGGTCTCGATCCGGTCGCCTCCAAGAACGTCGACGAGATGATCAGCCGCACCGCCGACGAGTTCGGGGTCACCTCGGTGGTCATCTCGCACGACATGGCCTCGACCTTTCGGATCGGCGATCGGATCTCGATGCTGGCGGGGGGCAAGATCATCGTGAGCGGCACCGCGGAGGAGGTGCTGGCCAGCCAGCGGCCGGAGCTGCGCGAGTTCGTCGAGACCTCCGGGTTGGTGCCCAAGCCCGAGGGAGCCCACCGATGAGACGGAGTTGGGCTTCGGTCACCGTCGGCCTGCTGGTCGTCATCGTGGCCTCCATCAGCTATTTCCTGATTCGTTCGACCAGCGAGCACAACGCCGGGTCGAATGGGATCGAGGTCTGGGGCCTGTTCCACGACGCCTCGGGCCTGTTCGAAAAGTCGCGCGTTCAGACCGCCGGCATCTCGGTGGGCGAGATCGAAAAGCGCGAGCTCGATCCCACCACCGCCCGCGCCAAGATCACCGTCAAGCTGCTGCCGGGGATCAAGATGTACGAAAACGCCGTCATCTCCAAGAAGTCGGCTTCGCTGCTGGGCGAGTACTACCTGGAGATCGATCCGGGGACGCCGTTCGCCGAGGTGAAGGGTCAGCGTCAGGCCATGCGCCAGCTCAAGGACGGCGATCAGGTCCTCAACATCCGCGAGCCGACGGCGCTGGGCGACATCATGGCGGACGTCGGGACGTTGCTGCCGATCCTCCACGACATCCTCGACGACGTGCACAAGCTGACCTCGGGCACGGTCACCGACATCGCCGAGAACATCAACAAGCTCATCGAGAGCAACGCCGACACGCTCAGCCAATTGCTCAACCGCGTCGACAACATCGCCGCCAACGTCGAGGGCGTCACGACCTCCGAGGCGGGGGACGTCAAGGCGTCGATCAAGAACGTCCGGGAGATCACCGAGTCGATCAAGTCGCTCATCGGCGAGACCCAGGGACAGGTGGCCGGTACCGGCGGGAAGGTGCAAGGCTCGATCGATCGCTTGCAATCGACGCTGGAAAACCTGGACAAGACCATGAAGAACATGGAGACGGTCACCAGCCGGCTCGAAAAGGGGGAGGGGACGGCCGGCAAGCTGCTGACCGACGACACCATCGCCAACAACATCGAGAACATCACCGAGGACGCCAGCGGGTTCGTCCGCAGCATCACCAAGCTGCAGACCATCGTCGGGCTGCGCACCGAGTACAACTTCATCTCGAACGGCGTGAAGAACTACCTGTCGGTGCAGCTCATGCCCCGGCCCGACAAGTTCTATCTCATCGAGCTCATCGAGGATCCGCGCGGCTACTCGAGCACCACGAGCACGGTCAGCAACAGCTCGCTGACCGGAACCAGCTCGGTTAAGACGGTCACCACAACCAACGAGCTTCGGTTCTCCCTCATGCTCGGCAAGCGGGTGGGTCCGGTGGCGGGCCGCTTCGGCATCAAGGAATCGACCGGCGGCTTCGGCGGCGATCTGTTCCTGCTCGACGACCACCTGACGTTGTCGGTGGATGTCTTCAACTTCGCGGCCTCCAACGTCGGCCAGTACCCGCGCGTCAAGACCACCCTCTCCTGGGACGTTTGGAACAAGACCATCTACCTGGTGGGCGGCGCCGACGATCTCCTGAACTACACGCGCCCCAAGGCCGGCGCCAGCGGTGGCTTCGACTACTTCCTGGGCGCCCAGCTCAGCTTCAACGATCAGGACCTCAAGTCGCTGCTGCTGTTCGGCGGGGGCGCCGCCGCGGGCAGCGCCAGCAAGTAAGATGGGAACCCTGGGAGGGTTCCCAAACCCTCCCGCGATGGGCTTCGATGGGCAGAGCCCATCTGCGCCCGACGCGATCCGAGCCGCGGTCGGGTGGGCTGGAATTTCGCCGCTTTTGCGCGCCGCTTGACTCCGGGGGCGCGCCTCCTATAGTAACTCACCTTTCGCCACCCGGCGGGGGCCGTTTCGTCAACAATGCGCTTTAAAATCAACGAGATCGGTGCCGAGGGGCTGCCGGTAAATGTAACTGTGACGCCGGATTGGGTGGCCGCCGCGTGCCCCGATCTGGACGCGCGAGCGGTCGCGCCGGGGTTGTCGCTCCGAGGTCGCCTGGAAAAGACCGGCGACGATTTTCTGCTGCGCGCCGATCTGCGCGGCGCGCTCGAGATGTCGTGCGCGCGCTGCCTCGAGCCGGCGCGTGTCCCGCTGAGCTTGCCGCTGGCGGTGACCTTCGTGCCGGCCGACGAAGGAGACGAGGACGACGGGGATCCCGATCTGGTGACGTTCCAGGGCGGCGAGATCGACGTCGGCGACGAGATCCGCGACGAGATCCTGCTGGCGATCCCGATCAACCCGCTCTGCCAGGAGACCTGCCGCGGTCTTTGCCTGGTCTGCGGCGGCAACCGCAACCTGGTGGCTTGCGGCTGCAAGACCGAGCCCGCGCCGACCGGGCGGCTGGCGGCGCTCGGCAAGATCAAGCTCTCACCCCAACAGTAGAAAGGTACGTACGATGGCCGTTCCGAAGCGAAGACAGTCCAAATCCCGATCGGCGATTCGCCGCGCGCAGGTCATGAAGTTGCCGGTGCCGAATTTTGTCCCTTGCCCCCGCTGCGGCGAGCCGAAGCTGACGCACCGGATGTGCGAGGGGTGCGGGTATTACCGCGACCGTCTGGTCGTCGAGCCGAAGGAAGAAGAGCAAGCGTGACGCTCGGAACGGGCGGCCGGGATCGCTGAGGTCGCGCGATCATGCCGCGTATCGCCGTCGACGCCATGGGGTCCGACGCCGCACCTCGCGTAGAGGTGGAGGGCGTCGTGGCCGCCGTGCGCGCGCGTGGCATGGAGGTGATCTTGGTCGGCGACGAGACGCGCCTGCGCGCCGAGCTCGACGCGGTGGGGGCCAAGCGTGAGCCAATCGTCGTGCGCCACGCCCCCGACGTCATCACCATGCACGACGCGCCGTCGATGGCGGTCAAACAGAAGAAGAAGTCTTCGATGCGGGTCTGCTTCGATCTGGTCAAGGCCGGTGAGGCCGATGCGGTCGTATCGGCCGGTAACTCGGGGGCCATGATGGCCTGCGGAATGTTGGTGTTGGGCCGGCTGCCGGGCGTCGAGCGTCCGGCCATCGTGACCACCTTCCCGACCCGGGTCGGCGAGTGCGCGCTGCTCGACATGGGCGCCAACGTCGATCCCAAGCCGGCGGTGCTGGCGCAGTTCGGGGTGCTGGGCGCGGTCTACGCGCGGCTCCTGCACGGCAAGACCCGGCCCAAGGTCGGTCTGCTGTCGAATGGCTCGGAGGAGCACAAGGGGACACCGCTCACGCGGGAAGCCCACCAGATCCTGGCGCGCGCCGAGTCGGCCGGGCACGCCGACTTCAGCTACCTGGGTTACGTCGAGGGGCGCGACATCTTCAAGGGTGAGGTCGACGTGGTGGTGACCGACGGGTTCACCGGCAACGTGGTGCTCAAGTGCGTCGAGGGCGCGGCGGAGACCATGCTGGGCATGGTCCGCGAAGAGGTGTCACATTCTGGCGTGCTGGCCAAGATCGGCGCCGCCTTGATGACAGGCGCGTTGCGGCGCCTTCGCAAGCGGACCGACTACGCCGAGCACGGTGGAGCGCCGCTACTGGGTGTCGACGGCGTCGCGCTCATTTGCCACGGCGGATCGACGGCCACCGCGCTGACCAACGCCGTCTACGTGGCGGATCGCTTCGCGCAGCTCGGCCTCGGTAAGGAGCTGGCGGCCGCGGTGGCGCGGAATGCCTTCGTGTGGGAAGGGGCCCCGCCCACCACCTCTGGCGCCGAGGCCATCTCGTGATTCGCAGCCGCATCGTCGGTACCGGTCGCGCGGTTCCGGCCAAGGTGCTCACCAACGCCGATCTGGCCCGGATGGTCGACACCTCGGACGCCTGGATCGTCGAGCGCACCGGCATCCGCGAGCGCCACATCCTCGAGCCCTCCCTGGCGGCCAGCGATCTGGCGACCCAAGCCGGCCGCGAAGCGTGTCGCAAGGCGGGCGTCGATCCGGCGACGGTCGAGTGCATCATCGTGGGAACCGTGACGGGCGACTGCCCGTTTCCTGCGACCGCCACCTTCGTCCAGAAGAAGCTGGGCGCTCGGCCGGGCGGCTGCGCGTTCGATCTTTCGGCGGCCTGCGCCGGCTTTCTTTATGGGATGTCGATCGCCGACGCGTTTCTGCGCGCCGGGCAATTCAAGAACGTCCTGGTGATCGGCGTCGAGGTTCTGTCTCGCATCACCGACTGGACCGATCGCGGGACCTGCATCCTCTTCGGCGACGGCGCGGGCGCCGTCCTCATGACGGTCGGTGACGGCGACGGCCCCGGATCGCGTGGCGTGCTCTCGACGCACTTGTTCGCCGACGGTGGCCTGACCGACATCTTGCTGCAGCCGGTGGGCGGCAGCCGGGAGCCGGCCACCGCGGAGACCTTGGCCACCAAACGCCACTTCATCCAGATGAACGGCCGCGAGGTCTACAAGCACGCCGTGCGCAACATGGCGGCCGGCGCTCGGATCGCCCTCGAGGCCAACGGTCTGCAGCCGTCGGATGTGACCTGGGTGGTGGCCCACCAGGCCAACATCCGGATCCTCGAAGGGGTCTCGGATCGGGTCGGCATTCCCATGGACCGCTTCTTCACCAACGTCGAGCGCTACGGCAACACCTCGTCGGCCTCCGTCCCGACCGCGCTCGACGAGGCACTGGAGCTGGGCAAGATGCGGGACGGTGATCTGCTGCTCTTCGCGGCGCTTGGTGGCGGTCTCACCTGGGCGTCGGCGGTGGTGCGGTGGTGAGCGCGCGGTCGGCGCAGGCGGTGGCGTTTCTTTTCCCGGGCCAGGGCTCGCAGCGGGTTGGCATGGGCCACGCGCTCTTCGAGCGCTACCCGGAGGCGCGCGCCGTGTTCGCCGAGGCGGACGCCAGCCTGGGATTCTCCCTCTCCAAAATCTGCTTCGAGGGTCCGGAGGAGACTCTCACGCTGACCGCCAACGCGCAGCCGGCCATCCTCACCACCAGCGTCGCGGCGTTGCGCGTCCTGCAAGCCCACACGCCGCTGCACCCGATCGCCGTCGCCGGTCATTCCCTGGGCGAGTACAGCGCGCTCGTCGCGGCCGAGGCGTTGCACTTCGCCGACGCGGTCCGCCTCGTGCACCTGCGCGGCAAGTTCATGCAGGAGGCGGTGCCGGCTGGCCTGGGCGCGATGGCGGCGATCATCGGACTCGCCGCGCCCGAGGTGGACGCGATCTGTCGCGAGGTCGCCGGCGACGAGGTGGTCAGCCCCGCCAACCTCAATGGCGGAGGTCAGGTGGTGATCGCCGGCCACAAAGACGCCGTGGCGCGCGCTTGCGTAGCCCTCAAGGCGCGGGGCGCCAAGCGGGCCGTTCCGCTGGCCGTCAGCGCCCCCTTCCATTGCGCGCTCATGCAGCCGGCCGCGGATCGCTTGGCGCGCGAGCTCGAGCGGGTCGAGATCAGTGCCCCGGCGCTGCCGGTCGTGACCAACGTCGAGGCGGCGCCCAACCAGGACGCGCGCCGGGTGCCCGAGCTATTGACCCGCCAGGTGACCGCGCCGGTCCGCTGGGAAGAATCAATTCAGCGCCTGGTGGCGATGGGCGTGGTTGGGGCCGTCGAGGTTGGAAACGGCCACGTGCTGACCGGCCTGGTACGCCGGATCGCGCCGGCACTGGTGATGCACGCCGCGAACGATCCGACCACCATCGCCGAGCTGGTGGCCGGCGATCTCACGCCGCGGGAGCAGCCCCATGCTTGAGCGACGTGAACAACGTGAGCTGGAAGGCAAGATCGCTCTCGTCACCGGTGGCTCGCGGGGCATCGGCCGCGCGATCGGGATCGCGCTCGGCGGCCTTGGCGCCAAGGTGGTGCTGAACTACGCCACCAACGAAGCGGCGGCCAACGAGACGGCCGCCGCGATCGGTGCGGCGGGCGGCGTCGCGGTGACCAAACGGTTCGACGTCGCCGACCCGCCGGCGGTCGAGGCCGCGTTCAAGGAGGTCGTGGCGGCCGAAGGTGGCTTGCACATCCTGGTCAACAACGCCGGCGTCGCCGTCAACGGGTTGGTCCTCGGCGGCAAGGACGCCGATTGGAAGCGGGCCATCGACGTCAACTTGAACGGCACGTACTACTGCTGCCGCGCGGCGCTCCGCGCGATAATGAAAGCCCGCGAGACGGGACGCATCATCAACATCACCTCCATCACGGCCGAGATCGGATCGGCCGGGCAGGCCCCCTACGTGGCCGCCAAGGCCGGGATCATCGGCCTCACCAAGACGCTGGCGCGGGAGTACGCCTCGCGCGGGGTCACCGTCAACGCCGTGTCGCCCGGCTACATCGAGACCGACATGACGGCCAGCGAGCTGCCCGAGGCCCGACGCGCGGAGCTCTTGAAGACGATCCCGCTGGGGCGGGTCGGAAAACCGGATGAGGTGGCGGCCGCGGTGGCTTATCTGGCCGGCCCCGGGGCGGCCTACATCACGGGCCAAGTCTTGCGCGTCAACGGCGGACTTTTAATGTAAGGTACGCCGCTCGTCAGCCAAGAAACACACGTCGAAACACAAGTCAGCGAGAGGATAGAACGACCATGGCCGAAGATTTCGAAGACAGGGTCAAGAAGATCATCATCGAGCAGCTCGAGGTCTCGCCCGATAAGGTGAAGCCCGAAGCCTCGTTTGCCGAAGACCTCAAGGCCGACTCTCTGGCGGTCGTCGAGCTGGTGCTGGCGCTCGAGGAGAACTTCAAGATCGAGATCCCCGACGAGGACACCGAGAAAATCAAGACCGTCGGAGACGCCATCAACTACATCAAGTCACACGCCAAGTAACGCGGCCGTCGCCGCTCGGGAGAACAATCACGAATGGCACGCAGGGTCGTCATCACCGGGATCGGGCTGGTCACGCCGATCGCCATCGGCGTCGAAGAGACTTGGCAGGGCTTGGTGGCGGGGCGATCGGGCATCGGCCCCATCACCCGCTTCGATCACAGCGCCTTCGCCACCCACTTCGCGGGGGAGGTGAAGAGCTTCGACGCCACCAAGTGGATGACCGCCCGCGAGGCGAAGACCCAAGATCCGTTCACCCAGTATGCGGTGGCGGCGGGATCGCTGGCGGTCGCCGACTCGGGGATCGAGATCAGCGGGGAGTTCGCCGAACGGGTCGGCTGCTTCGTCGGCGCCGGCCTGGGCGGCGTCACCACCATCGAGGCCACCTGCAAGACCTTGTGGGAGAAGGGTCCGCGCCACGGGTTCTCGCCGTTCTTCGTTCCGATGATCATCGTGAACCTGGCGTCGGGACATCTGTCGATCAAGTTCGGCGCCAAGGGGCCGAACCTGTCGCAGGTCTCGGCCTGTTCGACCGGCACGCACGCCATCGGTGACGCGTTTCGGGTCATCGAGCGCGGCGACGCCGACGCCATGATCTGCGGCGGCACCGAGGCGACCGTCACGCCGCTCGGCGTCGGCGGCTTCAACGCGATGCGCGCGCTGTCGACCCGCAACGACGCCCCGCAGGAGGCCTCGCGTCCGTTCGATCGCGACCGCGACGGTTTCGTGATCGCCGAGGGCGCGGGGATCCTCGTGATCGAGGAGCTCGAGCACGCCAAGGCGCGCGGCGCCCGTATCTACGCCGAGCTGCGCGGCTACGGGGCCAACGCCGACGCACACCACATCACCTCGCCGGCGCCCGAAGGGGCGGGGGCCCAGCGTTGCATGAAGCTGGCGCTCAAGGACGCCAAGCTCGCCCCGGCCGACATCGGCTACATCAACGCGCATGGGACCTCGACCAAGATCAACGACGCCACCGAGACCCTGGCGATCAAGAAGGTCTTCGGTGACTCGGCCCGCAAGCTGATGGTGAGCTCGACCAAATCGATGACCGGTCACATGCTGGGGGCCGCGGGCGGCGTCGAGACGGCCGTCTGCGCGCTGGTGTTGGCGCGCGGAGTGGTACCTCCGACCATCAATTACACGACGCCCGATCCCGAGTGCGACCTCGACTATGTTCCGAACACCGCCCGCGAGGCGCGGGTGCAGTACACGCTCAGCAACAGCTTCGGATTCGGCGGCACCAACGCTTGCCTGATCTTGAGCCGCTATAGTTAAAGAGGCCCGCCGGCCCCCGGCGGTTACGTCGGGGCCGCTCCCGATGCCAGCCGCGGGTTACGCGTCCGGCCCAGGTGATGCGTTGGGGCTAGCGGCTCCGGAGCTCGGATTCGGCGCGCGCCCAGTCGTCTTCGGCCTGACCGTCGATCGACCCGCGTGCCAGATAGAGCTCGTAAGATCGCTGGGCGATCTCTTGGTGCGTCGGCCCCGACATCGACGTCGACTTGGGCACGGTGGCCGACGTCATCGCCACAGGCTTGGCCGCCACAGGCTTGGCCGCCACAGGCTTGGCTTCGTCCGTGATCTTGCTCGACGTCGCCTTGACGGCCTTTGGCGCCGAAACCTTGTCCCCCTTCACTGTCTTCCGCCCGGTGTTTTTCATGAATCGATCATATAAAGCCATCGATCGGACCGCGCAAAAAAAACTCTCGTTTGCAGGGTCGACGCGCGCGCATTCGACCTTCCCGTAACCTGGTGTAGACGCTTCCGACACATTTGGCCGCAGGCGCCGGTCGTCAACTATGTGGCGGCCGTGATCTCCGCCGCGAGCAAATCGTCCTCGTCCTGGAGCTCATCCACGATGGCGACCACTAGACGGGCCGCCAAATCCCTCGGTCGACCGACCGCGCCGGCCATCACCTCGGCGAGCGTGTAGGACCAGCGCTCGTCGCGGATGGCCCAATCTAAAATCTCATGGGGCGCCGCGATCCGTTGCCGCGCGATCTCGTGCCGCTGCGTGAGCGGGCGCAAGCGCGCGGCGGGTCGCGCGCGGAGCTCCGCCTGCAGATCGCGAATCAAACCGGGCAACGACTGCGGGTCGAGCTTCTCCACGGTGCCTCCTCGCAAAAATCGGCGAACGCGGCCTAGAGACAGTCTGTGTCGGGTCCCGGCGTGTTTCGTCGGAACAAGCTCGATCTAGGAATCGCCTATTTGAGCACCCGGCCACCCGCGGCGTCCAGCCCGAATCGTTCGACTCACGCGGCCATGGCGGCTTCGACCGCGGCGACCGACTTGGGAATGGCCTCGGTCAAGACCTCGCGGCCTTGGGCGGTGACCAGAATGTCGTCTTCTATGCGGATTCCACGCACATCGGAGAAGGCCGCCAGCCGCCGCCGGTCCAGCCGATCGCCCGCCACCCGCGAGAGCACCGGGTCGTCGAGGATCGCCGGCGCCAGATAGATCCCCGGCTCGATGGTGACCGCCATGCCCGGCAGGAGATCGCGATCCAGGCGCAAGGCGCGCATCCCGAACTCCTTGGCACGCTCACGTCCGGGCGCATAGCCGGCGCGATCGCCCAGATCTTCCATGTCATGGACATCGAGACCCAACAGATGGCCGATGCCGTGCGGGAAGAGCAGCGCCACCACGCCGTCGGCGCACAGCTCGATCGGGTTGCCGCGCAGGATCCCGAGATCGACCAGCCCGGACGCCAACGCCTGGGCGGCCAGCAAGTGCACGTTGCGGTAGCGCGTCCCAGGTGTGACCGCCGCGATGGCGCGGCGTTGCGCCTCCAGCACGACCTCGTACAGCTCGCGCTGGGTCGAGGAAAAGCGCCCCGACACGGGCCAGGTGCGCGTCACGTCGCCGGCCCAACCACCGGTCGTCTCGGCGCCCACGTCCGCCAGCAGCAGATCGCCGTCATGCAGCTCGTGATCGTAACGCCCGCTGTGCAGCACCTCGCCGTGCGGGGTCACGATCGATGGATAAGCGCAGGTCATCCCGCGCGCGACGAACACCGATTCCATCGCCGCGCGGACCGCGGCCGCTGTGCGACCCGATCGGGTCGCGGCCATCCCAGCGCGGTGCGCCTGGGCGGTCGCCTCGGCGGCCAGGCGCAGCTCGGCCAGCGCCGCCGCGTCGTGCTGTAGGCGCAGCTCGATCATCGCGTCGGCCAGCGGCGCGTCCAGCACGTCGATCACGCCGCGGCGGATCTCGCGCCCGAGGAGCCGGCTTTGCTCGAGACAGGTCTCTAGATCGGGCGCCGACAGCGTGGCGACCGCGCGGCCCCGCACGCTGGCCGCCAGGCGCGCCAACGACCGCACCGGGCAGCCGGTCGCGGCCGCGATCTCGTCGAAGGTGGCCGGCGCGCCTTCCCACAGCGCCTGATCGGGCTGCGGCTCCGGCAGGTAGAGCGTGAAGTCTGCCCCGTCGTAGACCGCCACGGCGCCGCGCAACGGCAGTCCGAACAGATATAAGAAATGGCTGCTGGCGCGATAGGGGTACAGGTTCGCCGCGTAGTTGCGCGGACGCGCGGTGCCGGCGGCGATCAGCGCGGGGCGCTTGCCGAGCAGCGCCGCCAGACGCGTTCGGCGCGCCTCGCAGGCCTCGCGCGCCGCCGGTGGTCCCTGGATCTGCCCGTTCGCCGAGGCCATGCGGCT